>NC_019682.1:319166-638333 GCF_000316575.1 Calothrix sp. PCC 7507
TCAAAATGGGCGAAGTTTATTTACTAATTTTTTATGCGTTGTCCGTCGTTTCTTCATCAACAGCTTTAACTATTACATTTGCATACCTTTGCAGAATATAAGCAGCTTGGAATGGATCTAAAATTGCCCCTTTAAGCTGACTTATATTAATTTGTAAACCTTCTATATTAGAACCTCGAAAATCTGTATTCTTAAATTTAGCATCAGCAAGGATAACATTATTCATTTGGCAATTTATAAATTTTACATTTGTTATAGAAGATTCTACAAACGTTGAATCTTCAAGGATACAATTATCAAAAAAACATGCTCAAACTTACTAAAATTAAATTGTGCTAATTGCCCTTGACAGCCTTTAAAAATAACATTTTTTAATCTGGACTTTATTGCTTTAAATCCCAATAACCTACAGTTAATAAACTCAACTCTATTAACTGAACCTTCTTCCCATTCAGTATTAGCAAAATCACTTTTATCAATTTTAACATCTTGTAGAGTAAGTTTTTTAAAGTACGTATTTATGGCTTTAACATTATCAAAGTATGCATACTGAAAATCTACTCCTTTAGTTCCCTCAAGCTGACAATTTGACAAATGTACATTTTTATAGCTTTCTAATTCATATAACTGGTTATCTGCTATACCCTTATCCATTGTTTCAGATGGAGGTAAATTAGGAGGATCAATAGCTGTATGTTTGCTAGGCATATGTTATTTTTTTTATTGAAATCATTTTATCTAAAAAACTACTTTTTAAGAATGCTTTGATAGTTGCTGCACAAATACTTGATGTTCTTGGGAGTCCAAACCATTTTGTAACACTGCTAAAACTTGCGTCATTTCTCCTGAAAGTAACCCTTGCACATTTAACCACAAACCAGGAAAAACTTGACTTTTTATCACTCCATCTGCACCGGGTTCTAATAATACATATTCACCATTTTGCAAGCTAAACCAATCGAGTTTATTCTCTAAACTCTGCCAAACAATATATTCTTTTACACCGTTGCGACGGTAGGCTTTTTTCTTGTCATATAAATCATTCGCGGCACTGCTAGCTGCAACTTCGGCAACTAATTCTGGCGCGCCTTCAATGTAGTCATCGTCACTAATATGTGCTTGTCCGCCCAATGTTTCATCAATTAACAACACAACATCAGGTTGGGGTTCATTGTCAAAATCTAGACGTACTGTGGCATTATCGCCGATTCTGACACCTGGGGTCATAATCATATAAGTGCCGAAGACAACTATTAATAAACTATGAGGTTCAGCATGACTGTTGAAACGTAAGGGTGAGGCCACGTATACTACTCCTTCTATAAGTTCTGCTTTTTTAGTATCTGGCATGGCGTGATAGCGAGTTTCAAATTCGTGGCGGGTGAGTCTATCACCACTTTCTAAGTATGGGATAGGTACATTTTTCTTGACTGATGCCGTCATGAGCAGATTCCTCAAAGGAATGTCTTTGTGTCTAGTATAGCTAAACTGATGTTTCTAGTAGACATCTCCAAAATAGTATATTTTGTGGTAAAAGAAAATCATAATAAGTTTTTTGACACAAAAAAATGAGTGAGATACTGAAATACATTGAAGAAAATCCAAAAGAAACACAGAGGTTAATAGGTCTGGAATATGAACAGTTACAACAACTAATCGAAAATGCGGAACGGCTACATCATGAAAAGCAAGCGACCGTAGAAGCGAAGAAAGTCAGACTTATTGCGGGAGGAGGAGGTCGAAAACCTAAATTATCTGTGAAAAAACAAATAATTTTAACCTTGGTCTATCTCAGGCATATGACAACATTTCAACTGCTAGGTATCCAGTTTGGAGTAAGTGAGTCTACCGCTAACGATACGTTTAACTATTGGTTGCCTAACTTGCGAGAGTTGCTGCCATCTAGCTTACTTGAACAAGTAAAAAAAAACGCTTCTGACTATGAAATAGTCAAAGAAATCCTGACAGAATATGAATTAATAGTAGATAGCTATGAACAAGTCAGGGAGCGACCTGGAGATAATAAAGAACAAGAAAAATATTATTCAGCTAAGAAGAGTAATCATACATTTAAAAGTCAAATGATTATCTTGCCAGAAGGTAAAGACATTGTTGATGTTGTGGCGGGAAAACCGGGTCCTAAAAGTGATATAACTTTATTCCGGGAATATCGTGATAACTTTGACCCCAAACAAAGATTCAAGGGAGATAAAGCTTACATCGGAGAAGATTTAATTACAACTCCCATTAAAAAACCTAAGAACCGCAAATTAACACCTGAACAAAAAGCACAAAACAAAGCATTTTCAGCTAAACGAATATTTGTGGAACATCGCATTAGATCAGTCAAAATCTTTCGAGTTGTCCAAGAACGATTTAGGTTAAATCCTCATAAGTATGAGCCAGTAATTTTGGCCATTTGTGGACTAGTAAGACTCCGAATTGGAACGCTAATATTACCATCACAAATATCGGTGATACCACCCAACTAGAATCAACGCACATTACTCAATATTTTTGCTGATTTATCAATAATTAACATCTCTAAGTCCGATTTTATCGTACATATCGCTAATTTCTTATGATTGCATTTATATCTTATACGCTAGTGAAATAGAAGCTTTCATCATTTTCGGAGATGTCTAGTATATTTGAGGCGCTATCTACCACAAACGCCGAATTGGATATGCATCAAAAATCTTCTTCTAATTTTTACTGCTTAAGAATGATTTGCTAACTGCTGCACAAATACTTGATGTTCTGGGGAGTTCAAACCATTTTGTAGCACTACTAAAACTTGTGTCATTTCGTCTGCACATAACGCCTGTACATCTAACCATAAACCGGGAAAGACTTGACTTTTGATCACTCCATCTGCACCCGGTTCTAATGACACATATTCATCATTTTGCAAGCTAAACCAATCGAGTTTATTTTCCAAACTCTGCCAAACAATATATTCTTTTACACCGTTGCGACGGTAGGCTTTTTTCTTGTCATATAAATCATTTGCAGCACTGCTAGCTGCAACTTCTGCAACTAATTCTGGTGCGCCTTCAATGTAGTCATCGTCACTAATATGTGCTTGTCCACCTAAGCTTTCATCGATTAACAGCACGACATCCGGCTGAGGTTCATTGTCTAAGTCTAGACGCACTGTGGAGTTATCGCCTAACTCAACACCAGGAGTGGAAACTTTGTAAGTCCACAACCAACCGATGAGATTCCCATGAGGTTTGCCATGACTGTTGAAACGCAATGGTGATGCCACGTAGACGACTCCTTCTATAAGTTCTGCTTTTTTAGTATCTGGCATGGCATGATAGCGAGTTTCAAATTCGTGGCGGGTGAGTCTATCGCCACTTTCTAAGTATGGGATAGGTACATTTTTCTTGACTGATGCTGTCATGAGCAGATTCCTCAAAGGAATGTCTTTGTGTCTAGTATAGCTAAACTGATCTTTCTAGTAGATTTGAGGCGATCGCTGATACTAAATTAAATTTAAAATCTTCTAGTGAGAAAACCAATTCAACCAACCATCCCAATTTTCTACTATGTTGGCAAATTCTGTATAACCCCCTGCTTGTGGATGTACACCGTCATTTGCTTTGGCCTCATCTATCCAAATTCTTGATTTTTCCAATATAGGAAATACATCTAAATAAGGCACATCTAGTTCTTGAGAAACTACAGCCAATTGATGAGATAAATCAGTATTTCTCTGTCTTCTTCCAGCGTCTTCCTGTTCTGCATATGGTGCTGGTCCAATTAGTAAAACAGGATATAACTGTTTAGCCACACTCAAAATATTGTAGGTATTTTCGACTGATTTTTTCAGTTCAACACGAGGTTTACCGTTTTCTATGCTTGTGTCATTTAATCCAAAAGAAAACACAACTCTCCCGTCATTTTCTTTTGGTAAACGAAGAGATACTTCCTGTAACCAACGTTTTGCTATATCAGTACTCGTATCTCGCCTAATACCTAAATTATAGTAAGTAATGTCATAACCTTTTTTATTAGCATTCACGCATATTCTACCTGTCCAACCAAGACATTCAGAATCCCCAGTACCGTTGACGAAGGAGTCACCAAAAAAACAAATTCTGATTTCTGGTAGAGATATAGTATCCATTACTTGTGTCTTGCCTAATCAAACCTAAAATTATGACTAGAAGTTTAGATATTATTTGATTGAGCAGTTTGCCTATAATTAGTTGTCAACCAATTAACTGCAAAATCAACACCATTTCTGATAGAAAATAATTTTATTTTGGCAGAACCAATTGTAGAGAATTTGACCTGACCAGTTTGTTCAAAAGCTGCGCCTATTTCTACAAAACAGTGATCGTTAAACTCAATATCTTTGTAAACTTTCCAGACTCGCACTCCTGCTTCCAGAATTGGCGCACCCCTGTTAACTTGCGGTGTTCGACCAACCCGATACTCAGCTAGATGAAAACTGGTACAGCGATCGCATCCAACTCCTAACAATAGCACCGAAGCGTTCAACTCATAAAGACGCGCTAATGGTGAATTTTCCCCTAGGGAGTTGTCAAGGGAGTGATTTGAGATAATTTCTTCGGCGTGCTTTCCCCAAGCCGCAAACGACACCTCTGGGTGAGAACTCCGCACTACGCCTTCCCAAGTTCGGAAAGTTTCCGCAATCTTACCCATACCTCTTGTAGGAGTCACCTTTGGATCAAAAGCTGGCATGGTTTCACGAATTATCGGCCACCACTCACTAGGGACTGGTGGCGCTTGCCATGCAGCTGGTTCAGACAAATCACTAGAATGGGTAGGCATTACCAGAGTTCCTGCTGGCGTAATCACATCCATCAAAGCTTGAACCACTGCGACTGAACCGCCACATACCCATCCCAGTGAACTGAGAGAAGAGTGTACTATCAGGTTTATACCTGGTGTTAAACCTGCATCGCACAAATCTGCAGCCAGACTTTGGCGAGTACGAGGTGATGGTGTGCTGACAACTACTTTTGATTCGCTCATTTTGCATAAAAACCCTGGTCTTTGAATTCTTAAGACACAGTGGTGTAGCCAAAAAAATATGAGGTTTTGTAAGTATTTGTGTGCTTTATTAGTCAATAAACAAAAGAGGTAGATGATTCTACCTCTCATATGTGGGGATAGATAAATTACTTAATCTGCCCCATCATTAATTACAGATTGCCAACTTTTAGTATCTGCTGGGTTTGTGAACAAGAAAGCTGAGAACTTGGCACTGCTTGATGTTGTCAAAACCCACTACACGGATGTAGCTGTTGTTGAATTGAGAACGGCATCCTTGGACTTCGCTCAGTACTTCTTGAGTAGATTTAGCGCCGAACAAAGGCAACTTCCACATTGTCCAGTACAATTCTGTTGGCTCAGAGGTCTCATTGAACTCGATCGCTGGAATGTAACCTTGATTCAAGATGTACTGTACTTGCTTGGCGATTTGAGCGTCAGTCAGGGGGGGAAGATAGGAAAGGGTTTCGTAACGACGCTCTTTTGGTAAAGTTTGCATGGCTTGTGATAATGGGTTGCGATTGACACTAGTTATTAATGAACAGTTATTCAGTTATCAGTTAAAAAGCGATCGCTATTCACTGTTCATTGTTTGGTTCAGCAATGCTTTGCTGTTCTGCTTGCAGACTGGGGTTTGATGTATCTATTCGGGTGATGCGTTCTAGATGCTGGCGGCGTTGTTCCATGTTGGCTTGCTGAATGCCAGTGCGAACCATTTCGGGTAAGAATTCGATGATTTCTTCGGCGATATGTTCTCTGACAGTCATTATCCGCAATGCCAAATCTGGTTTTTCCCGGAACAGTTGCTCAAGATAAGCTTCTCCATCGTGAATTTTATCAGCGGAAAAGTTATGTAACCAAAGCTCCAGTGGTGGATTGGTTTCACCTAGCTGTGCCAGTACCGTCCTCAGTGCCTGATAGGTCAGATAACGTTGGAGAGTCTTGGCTGTGTCTTTCGCAATTTGCTTGAGATTCATGCTTGACCCCAGCCCTTATGAATTTTAGATTTTGGATTTTGGATTTTTGATTAATCTAAAATCCAAAATCGCAAATCTAAAATTATCAGACGGTATCCATTGCTTCAAACTCGAACTTGATTTCTTTCCAAAGTTCGCAAGCAACAGCTAGTTCAGGAGACCACTTAGCAGCTTCGCGGATAATATCGTTACCTTCACGAGCCAAGTTGCGGCCTTCGTTACGCGCTTGTACAACAGCTTCCAAAGCGACGCGGTTAGCTGTAGCACCAGGAGCGTTACCCCAAGGGTGTCCCAGAGTACCACCACCAAACTGCAGCACGGAGTCATCACCAAAGATTTCTACCAATGCGGGCATGTGCCATACGTGGATACCACCGGAAGCAACTGCCATTACGCCAGGTAGAGAAGCCCAGTCTTGGGTAAAGTAAATACCGCGAGACTTGTCTTGCTCAATATAGTTTTCACGCAATAGGTCAACGAAGCCCATTGTGATTCCACGCTCACCTTCCAACTTACCAACTACTGTACCGGTGTGGATGTGGTCACCACCAGACAAGCGTAGGGCTTTAGCTAATACACGGAAGTGGATACCGTGGTTCTTTTGACGGTCAATTACCGCGTGCATCGCCCGGTGGATGTGCAGCAAGATACCGTTATCACGACACCAACGAGCCAATGTGGTGTTGGCGGTGAAGCCGGCAGTGAGGTAGTCGTGCATGATGATGGGCTGTTTGAGTTCTTTAGCGAACTCAGCCCGTTGCAACATTTGTTCACAGGTGGGGGCGGTGACGTTTAGGTAGTGACCTTTGATTTCACCGGTTTCGGCTTGGGCTTTGTTGATGGCTTCTGATACGAACAAGAAGCGATCGCGCCATCTTTGGAATGGTGCTGAGTTGATGTTTTCGTCGTCTTTGGTGAAGTCCAAACCACCGCGTAAACACTCGTATACCGCGCGTCCGTAGTTCTTAGCAGATAGACCTAATTTGGGCTTGATGGTACAACCCAGCAAAGGACGACCATATTTGTTTAGCTTGTCACGCTCAACTTGGATACCGTGGGGAGGTCCTTGGAAAGTCTTGATGTAAGCTACAGGGAAGCGAATGTCTTCCAAACGCAGCGCCCGCAAGGCTTTGAAACCAAATACGTTACCGACGATAGAGGTCAATACGTTGGTTACAGAACCTTCTTCAAACAAGTCCAAAGGATAGGCAACGTAGCAAATATACTGGTTGTCTTCACCGGGAACTGGTTCGATATCGTAGCAACGACCTTTGTAGCGATCTAGGTCGGTGAGCAAGTCTGTCCACACGGTTGTCCAAGTACCAGTAGAAGACTCAGCCGCCACAGCAGCACCAGCCTCTTCTGGGGGAACTCCGGGCTGGGGTGTCATGCGGAATGCCGCTAACAGGTCTGTGTCTTTAGGTGTGTAATCAGGTGTGTAATAAGTTAGTCTGTAATCTTTAACCCCGGCTTGATACCCAGATTTTGACTGAGTCTTCGTTTGAGCGTAAGACATAAATTCCCTTCCAAGAAGTCACACTTTAATTACTTAATCAAATCACGTTATGTGCTGTTTCCCCTCACTCTGTTTCTTCCCCTGCTGAAAGGGGAAAACTCCAGAGATTTTTTGTTAGGGTCTACCTAATGGCCAAGGGTAGCGGTTTTTGCTAGGGAACTTTTGGTGAGGTATCAAAGACATGATCACCAGTTTCCTTGATTTTTCGAGGTACACGACTGTATATCTCTGATTTGCCTTCGTCCTAGGTATAAAAACTCTTTTTGTCTCTACTTCGCACAACTCTAAAATTTTTCCACCCCACCAAGCCTCTCTAAATAGGAAGGTTGGTTCTTACTCATAATCTGCTTTAGAAACTTCCAGGTATGTAGACTAGCTGCACATCTCCTAGATTTACACGCAATACACTGAGAGAAATTTTAATTGGGGCAGGCCAAAAAGAGTGGTAAGCGCAAGACAAAAATTGCACACCACGTAATTTGTAACTTGTCTCACAATATATCAAGAAATCAATAAGTTATTCTTTGAAACTTCTTAACTTATTTATTTAAATTTGTTATTACATAAAGTTTTAAACATTTTGTTACAAATAGTTTACAAAGTCTCTTGTATGGGCATGGGGATTGGGGATTGGGGACTGGGGATTGGGGATTGGGGATTGGGGATTGGGGATTGGGGACTGGGGATTGGGGACTGGGGATTGGGGACTGGGGATTGGGGACTGGGGATTGGGGACTGGGGATTGGGGAATGAGTAATGAGTAATGAGTAATGAGTAATGAGTAATGGGGTATTGATTATTTTTGTTGTCTTCCTCATCTCCCCGCACTCCCTCATCTCCCCGCACTCCCTCATCTGCCTCATCTTTGCTTGAGCGACAGAAAAATTGTGCTTGACGTTTAAAACATACAACCAAGGGGAACACTGAAATTAACCCTAAGCCAATTTAGGCAATGGGTACTGTTTTTAAAGGAAATGTAACCGTGGTATTGTTTTGCAAGCGTACTAGCGTATTGATGACTGCTTTTTTGGTGGGGTTGATCACTCTACCAAGTATTGGGATTGTGTCCATTACAAATCCGGTGAGGGCGCAAAAAACTGATAATCCAGTTCCGACAGCAAAAAACCCTGGTATTAAACCATCTGAGTTAGCACCATCTTACCCAGCTTCTCAGCCACCACCACGAGTAGCCCCCTTACCAGACCAGCGGGAAACGCAAGAACATTCGGTAGAAACAGATTATCGTGTCAGTAACTTACTGGGGGATTTTACGGGTAATCTTTGGGTCGGCTATGGGCGGGGATTGTCGCGGATTGACCCCAAAACAGGCAAGATTATCAGTCGCGTAAGTTTACCAAATGTCACAATTAGTGCTTTAGCCCAAGACAAAGTGGGGCGTTTGTGGGTGGGAAGTTATGGGGGATTGATCCGGGTAGAACCTCGCACTAGCGAAATCACAGCGCAAAATTTATTTTTGCCTTCCAAACGGGTATTGTCACTGTTGCTTGACAAACGAGGTTATTTGTGGACTGGAACTGATAGCGGTTTAGCTCTGATTAGTCCAGACCAAGGCTTAATTATGACAACATTAAAAAATCTACCTGGGGTCAGCGCTAATGCTCTCACCTTAGATGCTGAAGGTCAACTTTGGGTGGGTACTCTCGATGGATTGGTGCGAGTTAATACTGCTAATGCTTTGATTATCAAGCGTATCGCTGATTTACCGGGGACAACTGTACAAGCTTTAGCAATTAGTCCAGAAGGCTTAATTTGGGCGGCTATGCCGAATAATTTATTAGTGATTAATCCGAAAACGGGTGCTGTGCTGCGGTCTGTAACAGCCCTACGGGGACGTAACGTGACGGCGGTACGTTTTGCTAAAGATGGTAGTATCTGGGTCGGTACTAACAATGGTTTGTTACGATTAAATCCAAATACAGGATCTGTGTTAGACGAAGTTGCTGGTCTTCCTTCCAGTCGGGTACTTGCTTTGTCCCCTGATATTGGTAATAAATTATGGATTGGTACTAGTGAAGGTTTGGCTTGGTTAATGCCCAAATTAGGCAGCGCCCAACCCCATCTTGCTTTTAGTCGTGCTGTTAAATAAGGCATGGGGAATGGGGCATGGGGGAGCCACTGCGGTGGACGGGTTTCCCGGCATATAGCAAGTGGCGTCATAGGGCAGAGAGAGGAAAGAAATAACTCCTGACTCCCATCTCCTAACTCCCATCTCCTGACTCCTGACTCAGCACTCATTACTCAGCACTTATCACTCAAAAAATGGCAGTTACTACCCAGCAATTAATTCAATGGAAACAACAAGGCCGCGCCATCGTAGCGTTGACTGCCTGGGATTATGCGATCGCTCAACTTCTCGATGCCGCTGGTGTAGACTTAATCCTTGTGGGTGACTCTATGGCGGTAGTGCTGGGGTATGAAACAACACTGCCAATTACTCTTGATGAGATGATTTACCACGCTAAAGCTGTGCGTCGGGGAGTGAAGCGCGCTTTTATGCTAGTTGATTTGCCGTTTTTGACTTACCAAGAAAGCATCCCACAAGCGATACATTCAGCCGGCAGAGTATTAAAAGAGACTGGAGCGCAAGGGGTGAAGTTAGAGGGTGGCTATCCGGAAATGGTGGAGACTGTGGCTCGTTTAGTGAAAGCGGGAATTCCAGTTATGGGACATGTGGGTTTGACACCCCAAGCAGTCCATCAACTGGGTTTACGACAACAGGGTAAGACAGAAGCAGCTAGTGAGCGAATTTTACAAGAAGCGATCGCTCTCGAACAAGCAGGTGCTTTCGCCATGTTATTAGAGCATATCCCCGCAGATTTGGCAATGCAGATTACGCAAAAACTGCGGATTCCCACAATCGGTATTGGTGCGGGGGTACATTGTGATGGTCAAGTATTAGTTACGGCTGATGTCCTGGGACTTTCCCAAAAGCAGCCGCCATTCGCGAAAGTTTATACAAATCTGCGCGAGACGATTACCAAAGCTGTGCAGGATTATGCTGTAGATGTGCGAGAACGGAAGTTTCCATAATATATGAAGTGCGCTCTAGTCGCGTGGAAGTGTATCACTTAATAGAAGACCACTATGAATTAGTGCCAGCAAACGAACGCGGACATTACCCAATCAACGCTCTTGGTGTAGAGTTGGGTATTTGGTCAGGTCGTTATCAAAATGTAGAATTGCCCTGGTTGCGTTGGTGGGATGAGCAAGGGAATTTATTGCTGACTGGCGAAGAAAGAGCAGCACAAGCAGAGTTATTGTTAGAGCAGGAGCTTCAACAAAGGGAACTAGCAGAACAGAGGGTTGAACAGTTGGCGCAAAAGCTTAGAGAAATGGGTGTAAATTTGGATGAGTAAGTCTTAACTTTTATTTTGTCGTTTCTACTGGCAATAACTTGTAGCTAGGCGATAATCGAGCATATCTGCCAACATCAGCACATTTATGACCTGCTGCCTCAACCCAGCTTGCCACAATCCGCCTCATCCCGATAGCACACAGTTTTGCTCTAACTGTGGAATACCTTTAGTAGTGCTGAGAAACCGCTATCGTCCCATCAAATCAATAGGTGGTGGGGGATTTGGTAAAACTTATTTGGCAGAAGATATAGATAAGCTAAATGAAAAGTGCGTTATCAAACAATTTGCGCCGCAAGTTCAAGGAACAGCCGCACTACAAAAAGCCACAGAACTATTTGAACAAGAAGCAAAACAACTGCAAAAACTAGGGGAACATCCGCAAATTCCCACCTTGTTAGCGTATTTTGAGGAAAATAATTGCCTCTATTTGCTACAACAGTTTATCGACGGGCAGAATTTATTGGTTGAATTACAACAGCTAGGAATTTTCAACGAGCAAAAGACACGAAAAGTTTTAGTTGATTTGTTGAATATTCTTGCTGATGTTCACGCACACAAAGTAATTCATCGGGATATCAAACCAGAGAATATTATTCGTCGTCGGACTGACGATAAGTTAGTGTTGATAGATTTTGGAGCATCGAAGCCACTTAAAGCAACGGTGATGTCGAAACAGGGAACAAGAATCGGCTCCTTTGGATATGCATCGCTGGAACAAATGGAAGCAGGGCGAATTTATCCCGCCAGTGATTTATATAGTGTCGGTGCAACCTGCTTTCATTTGCTGACTGGAATTCACCCGTGGGAGTTGTGGAAGCGTCAAGGTTATGGCTGGGTGAATAACTGGCGACAGCATTTGCAACAACCTGTGAGTTGGGAATTGAAGCGGGTTTTAGATAAGTTGCTGCAAGAAGACTATCACCAGCGTTATGCATCAGCAGCAGCAGTTTTACAAGCTTTAAATCCACCACCACCGCCACCACCGCCACCACCGCCACCACCACCATTAAAACCAAATAATCTAGCGTTATGGGGTGCTGGTGTTTTGTTTGGATTTGCAGGATTTTTGTTTTGGCAATCTCGTACTCCTGTGAATAGAGATGCACCACGACCCAGCCCAACTTTTGTATCTACACCACAACCGATTAATTCTCCTCAACCAAGTCTGACTCCAGTAATCTCAGGAATTACCTTAGTTAATACCTGGCAATTAGATTCATACTTCTCGGTTCGGTCTCTCACCTTTAGCCCCGAACCTAAAGTACAAATACTTGCTGGCGGAGGTGGAGGTTACAACAGCACTATAAAACTGTGGAATGTGAATACTGGAAAGGAAATCCGCACTCTTTCATATCCTTATTACGATATTACTTCTATCACCTTTAGCCCGGATGGCAAAACTATTGCTAGCGGGGATAGTTCCCGGCAGATCAAACTGTGGGGTGTAGAGACTGGGCAGGAAATCCGCACCCTCACAAACCATACCTTTAGGGTTAATTCTGTTACCTTTAGTCCAGATGGCAGAACCCTAGCCAGTGGAAGTACGGACTACACGGTCAAGCTGTGGGATGTGGCGACTGGTGAGGAAATTCGCTCCTTCCAAGGGCATTCTATAGATGTTAATTCTGTTGCTTTTAGCCCAAATGGCGGAGTCCTTGCCAGTGGGAGTATTGACGATACTGTCAAGTTGTGGAATGTAGTTACTGGACGAGAATTTCATACTCTCAGAGGGCATTCCGATGATGTTACATCCGTTGTCTTTAGCCCAGATGGCAGAACCCTTGCTAGCGGGAGTTATGACAAGACTATCAAACTGTGGGATGCAGTGACAGGAGAATTAATCCGCACCTTTACTGGGCATTCCAGCTTTGTTAATTCAGTCGCCTTTAGCCCAGATGGCAGAACCCTTGCTAGCGGGAGTTATGACAAGACTATCAAACTGTGGGATGTGGCGACTGGAAAGGAAATCCGCACCCTTACTGAGCATTCCAGCTCTGTTAAATCAGTCGCCTTTAGCCCAGATGGCAGAACCCTTGCTAGCGGGAGTTATGACAAGACTATCAAGATTTGGCGAATAGAGTACAGTCCAAAAGAGGAAAAATACGACGGACGTGGATAGCAACTAAATTTACTGAGTTTTGACAATTGCCAACGAGTATTAAAGTAGCAAAGCTAGTATTGGCGTGAACACGACGGCATCTTTTGTTACCTGTTTCCAGAATTTCTCAGTCTCTTCTTTGCACTGATGCTCAACTATCCTGAAAGTGCGATCGCCTATAAGTTATCTTTAGTTGCAATCCAGTAAAATGCCTAGCAAGCAGAACTGCATATTTAGCCAAATCAATAAATTTAGAACAGAAACTTAAACTTTAATATTTTGAGAACGGGAGAATCGACAGGCAAAGAGGAATGAGTATATATCTGGTTGAGGTATCGGCTCAATGTGAAAATCATTTTTTCACCCAGCCAATGCTGTGTCATTTCCCGTTTAGTCTCTACTGCTAATTCCAAGAATCCACATATCTTAGATTCATAGAAAACTTCGGCACAGAGTCTAGCAAAATCAACTTTTTCCGCTTCTTCTTATTCTTGAGTATATCTAGATAGTTATCGGCGTAGCGAAAAGCAGATGCACGATCATAAGTAGCAATGGCTATAGCCTGCATGACAACTTTGGTGGGGGTTTCAGAGCCGGAAAACTTTTGCATTAAATTCAATAAATCCCCATGAGTTGCCGGCAAAGTAGCCTCTTTTACATTTTCTATCTCATCAAAATTATCTTCAATTAATGGTTCAAACATTTAATTTAATACCTCCCCGAAAGCATAAGATGCAAAACCTGTGATGAAATTTAGCTGCTGCTCACGACTTTGTAAGTTTTCTGGGAGTTCGATATTGGAACATCCTATCTCCCGCAAAATCTCCAAACAATAGGCACTGAGTTCGGTATATGAGGCTCTCTCCCACTTGAGAGCTACCTCTTTTGCCATCTCCAGATTGACTCGGATTACCGGCGTTGCAGGGTTTGTCATAAATTTACCCTAATAAACTGGATGATTGCAGTTTTGCTCAAAACCCCAAGTCTGCGTAACAGTGTTAATGCTGAATTTATTTAGAGGGGAAATTAGAAAATCAGGGTATTTACGGAATAGTTAGCAGCGCGATCGCTCACCTCGTTTTTTAATTGTTACACAAAGCTATTCCTAGTTTTGATTGCCTATTTTATATTAGCTAACAGACATTTAGCCTAAACAACCTTAGAGCCAACTGGTTTTTCAGTACTTATACTGACACTTGCTTACGTATTACCACTTAAGAGTTAAGTTTGAGACTGCTGAGATTGAGCAAAATAGGTTTTGTCAGAGTCTGGTGGTTCTTCGGCTGAGGGCAAGTACCTCGGCAGGTTGTACTCTAACATGGCTACTTCCTGAAAACTCAGCAAAACTATAGCGATTTATAGAGAAATTTGCTGTTGTAGAGTAGCGAACACCAACGTGCTGCTAGGTGTTGACCCTGAGGCGATCGCCCAAAGGATCACTATAATAACTATCTTAGCCATCAGCGACTCCCCAGACGGTAGAAATATGCACCTAACCGCAGGGGAGACATCTGCACCAAAATTTCATGCAACAACAAAAAAATCAGTTCAGTCATCTTACAGCGATCGAAAGAAATTACCTGTCATTTCCTGCACAGTTTTTATTAAATCAAAACCTGCTTCAAGGTAAAATACTAGACTTCGGGTGTGGCTTTGGCAATGATGTGAAGATACTACGCCAAAAAGGCTATGACATCACAGGCTATGACCCTTATTATTTTCCTGAATATCCTGAAGATAAATTCGATACTATAATTTGCTTTTATGTGTTAAATGTTTTGTTTCCTGAAGAACAAGCTAATACTCTTATGGAAGTATCCCACTTATTAAAACCAGGAGGCAAGGCTTATTATGCAGTGAGAAGAGATATTAAGAAAGAAGGCTTTAGAGAACATTATGTCCACAAAAAGCCTACCTATCAGTGTATTGTAAAACTTCCTTTTACTTCAATTCTTTCAGACGAAAGTCGCGAGCTATACGAGTATATTCATTACAATCATCAACGGAATTCATCTAATTATTGTATATTTTGCAATCCCCATAAATATCTTAAATTACTAACTGAGTCAGCAACTGCTTATGCTATATTTGATGGCTATCCCATCAGTAGAGGACATGTCTTAGTTATTCCTAAACGTCATGTTAGCAGTTATTTTGATCTACCATTTAAAGAACAATCTGCTTGCTGGTTAATGGTAAACAAAGTGCAAAAAATTCTCCTGGCAGAATTTAAACCTGATGGCTTTAATGTTGGCATGAACATCAACAGAGAAGCGGGTCAAAATATTTTGCACGCAAGTATTCATATCATCCCTCGTTACAAAGGTGATACTGTTGGTGTTAAAAGTGGAATCAGACAGGTTATTCCTAAAAGGAAATAAGGGAATGGGGATTGGGTATTGGAGAAATAACAAATGACCAATGACAAATAACAAATAACAAATGACAATATGGAACGTGTTATTTCCGTGCTGGGAATTTTAGTTTTTGTTGGTATAGCCTACGCCCTCTCTATCAATCGCAGCGCTATACGTTGGCGAACGGTAGTGTGGGGTTTGGGATTAGAGTTTATATTTGCACTGGTAATTTTAAAGACTCCTTGGGGTTTGAAAATATTTAAATCTCTAGGTGATATAGTCAGTAATTTCTTGGCATTTTCTGATGTTGGTGCAAAATTTGTCTTTGGAGAAAATTTTAAAGATCATTTATTTGCCTTTCAAGTTCTCCCCACAATTATTTTTTTCTCGTCTTTTATCAATGTGTTGTATCACTACGGTATTTTGCAACGAGTCGTGAATGGGCTAGCTTGGGTGATGATGAAGACGATGAAAACATCGGGTTCTGAATCTTTATCTTGTGCAGGTAATATATTTTTGGGGCCAACAGAGTCAGCCCTGATAGTTAAACCCTACGTAGCAACAATGACGCAATCGGAACTTCATGCTGTGATGACTGGTGGCTTTGCCACAATTGCGGGTGGAGTATTGGGGGCGTATTTGTCGTTTGGTATCCCAGCCGAACACCTAATTGCGGCTTTCTTTATGACTGCTCCTGTCTCCTTGGTAGTATCAAAATTACTTTATCCAGAAACAGAAGTATCTGAAACTGCTGAGAAAGCCAAAATAAATGTCAAAACTAATTATATCAATGTAATTGATGCCGTTACTACAGGCGCAATTGAAGGTGTGAAGTTAGCAGTAAATGTGGGGGTGATTATTATTGCCTTTTTAGGATTACTAGCGGCTGTGAATGCGTTGTTGGGTTGGTTGGGGGCGCTGGTTAATTTGCCACAGCTATCATTGCAGTGGATTTTGTCTTTTGTTATGGCTCCTGTAGCATGGCTGATGGGTGTGCCTTGGGCTGATTGTGGCCAAGTAGGGGCGTTATTGGGAACAAAGACAATTCTCAATGAATTTATCGCTTTCTTGGATTTAAAAACATTAATTGAGGGTGGCAAAATTTCTCCAAGAGCAACAATTATTGCGACTTATGCCTTGTGTAATTTTGCCAATATTGGCTCTATTGGAATTACTATTGGTGGTATTGCAGGTATGGCACCAAACCGCCAGCGTGACTTAGCCCGCATGGGTGTAAAGTCGATGATTGGCGGTTTACTGGCAGGTTTTATTACTGCTTGTATTGCCGGAATATTAGTATGACCTTGTAGAGACGTGATTAATCGCGTCTCTACTTCTTCTCAACATAACCTAATTTCCAATTATTAGGTTGTTTTAACTGGTCTTTTTTGCCTTGCATGATCAAGTAAACAGCCAGCCGTGTGTTTAAGTATCCCTTCATTAAAGAATATCCTGGCTTAGTATGAATATCTTGATAAGAGGTGGTGTCAACATCTTGAAGTATTCCACAGTAAGTTTTATTTCCTGATACTGTTAACGTGACTAATCTATCACTTTCAGATCCGTTGGGAACCATAAATATACCGTAGACATGATGCTGACCACGCCAAGGTTTAACTACAATTTTTTCAGGATATGTGTAGAGTTTTTCACCATTTGATGAGGACACAAACCCCTGTGGGTAACAACTAACTCTGGGCGATCGCTTCCAAGCAACGGCACAGCTTATTATACTAACTAGACTAATTGCACAAAAAATGTAAATGAGTCGATGTTTTCGCACGATTTAACTCCAAACATACTTCTTTTTGCTTATACATTAATATCGCTTGTTGATCAGTACACTCGTAAGGTCACGGCAGTGCTGTGCTACTACAACTCGCGATATGATGTTGTACCGCATTTGAATGAAAACCGCTATATGTAGATGCATACAGGAGAATTCAGGAGTCGGGAGTTGGGAATTGAGAGTAAAATAGGCTTTGAGACTATGGTTACAAATTTATTTAATCTTAGCTAACTATATTATAGTAAATTAGGTATAAACCACAGTCAGCAAATGTACTAGGAGACAACAATTCAGTCTTGTGGTGGCTGACAGTGCGATTTGATGGCAAGGATATTGAGCGATCGCTTTAGTAAAAAAACCATTGAGTCTTTCTAGGTGAAAAGTGGTGATAAATACAGAATTCTAGGTTGTGGGTATGCAACATGGCAGCAGCGATCGCCCGAATGTTGTTAAATTAACAAAGGAAATTATGAGCAAAGCCAGGTAGCTGCAATCAACAATGGTATCTACTACTACTCCCTTCTCGGATATTCAAAACCATTGGGCACGCTTATTTATTACAGCTTTAGCCCAACGTGGTATTGTTACTGGTTTACCTAACGGCACATTTCGTCCTGATAACTCCCTCACCCGCGCTGAGTTTGCGGTTATCATCACCAAGGCATTTCCCAAAGTTCCCAAGAAGCGTCAGTATGTCTCCTTTGTTGATATTCCCGCTAATTTTTGGGCAGCTACTGCAATTAAAACAGCCTACGAAACAGGATTCATTAGCGGATTTGGGGACGATCGCTTCCGTCCCGATAACCGGATTACCAGGCTAGAAGTTATACTCTCCCTAGTCACAGGCTTGGAAATAGCTACAAAAATCAAACCAGACCTCGTATCAGTACTGCCACAAATTTATCAAGATGCGGCTCAAATTCCTGGGTATGGCAGAAATCAGGTAGCTATTGCCACTAGTTCTGGAATCGTCACCAGTTTTCCAAATGCCAAAATCCTCAATCCTAGTCTGGCAGCCACCCGCGCCGATATTGTGGTCTTTGTCTATCAAGCTTTAGTGTATTTGGGTGAAGCCCAAAAAATTCCATCTGCCTACCTTGTGGTGTATGGAACACCGACACCCACACCGACACCCACACCGATACCGACACCCACACCCATACCCACACCCACAGGAAGTGTCAAAGTCAGTCATCGCCGAGAGTTCCGGGGTGCGTGGGTGACAACTGTGTGGAATAGTGATTGGCCCTCGAAAGCGGGACTACCTGTAGCCCAACAACAAGCCGAACTGATTGAGATTATCAAAAAATTACAAGAACTCAACTTCAATGCTCTGATTTTGCAGGTGCGACCAGAAGGAGATGCTCTGTATAATTCTCAATTAGAACCTTGGAGTGCTTGGATTACGGGAACACAGGGAAAAGCACCAACACCGTTATATGATCCGTTAGAGTTTGCGATCGCCGAATGTCATAAGCGCAATATCGAACTCCATGCTTGGTTCAACCCCTACCGCGCCAAAACTAGTCTTAAAGAAGGGTCAAATGTCTATCCCCACATAGCCAAAACTAATCCCGAAGTGGTCTACCAATGGGGTAATCAACTATGGATGGACCCAGGATCAAAAATCATTCAAGACAGGGCCTACAACGTCATTACCGATGTTGTGCGTCGCTATGACTTAGATGGTATTCACCTAGATGACTATTTTTATCCCTATCCCATCGCCAACCAAGCTTTCCCCGACAGTAAAACCTATGCTGCTTACAAAGCCACTGGTGGTGGACTGGGTCTAGATGACTGGCGACGGGAAAATGTCAATCAAATGGTGTTACGTTTATCTCAGGGAATTAAAGCCACAAAATCCCACGTTAAATTTGGCATTAGTCCCTTTGGCATTTACCGGCCCGGACAACCAGCAGGAATTACCGGCTTAGATGCCTACAGTGTATTGTATGCTGACTCAAAGAAATGGCTAGAACAAGGCTGGATTGATTATATTGCACCTCAACTTTACTGGCGCACCGATCAAACACAACAAAGTTATTCTGCATTACTCAAATGGTGGACACAGGTAAACACAAAGCAAAGACATATTTACGCTGGTAACAATCTCACAGAACCAAGCAATAAGAGTAGAGAGAGTGATGAAATTGAAAAACAAATTAAAATTAGTCGCAGCGAGGCAGGACAGTTGTCATTGGGGAATATTTTCTTCAATCTCAGTGTTTTGAGAACAAATAGTCAAGCCATTGCCGATAAATTTAAAAGTGCAATTTATAATCAACCCGCACTACCTCCAACTTTAGCTTGGCAAAACGATACAACACCGCCGCCACCACCCAATAGTCTGCAAGTCAATAACCGTAAACTCAGTTGGCAATCCGGTGATAACCAGTCGGTGCGTTCTTGGGCACTTTATCGACAAAGCGGTGATGCTTGGACACTCCAACGAGTTTTATCTGCTGGGACAAACTTTGCCACTGTTGAACCTGGAACTTATGCCGTGTCTGCAGTTGATAGGTTAGCTAATGAAAGTGCAGGAGTTGTGATTTCAGTGAGTTGAGGAGATGTACACAACAACTCTCAGATAAATTTAACCTCTCAAAACCAAAAAAATTCTGAGGGGTTAAAGTTTTTGAAGTGAGGTATAAAAATATTTTTATACCCTCCTTATATGCCATACATCGTACATAGCGGCTTGCGGGGAGGGAATGAATAAAGTTTTTACGCTAACCTTTGGCTGGTTTATTTTAGAACATACTCATGAGAGTGATTATACTGGCGCTAGTTAATACTATTAAAGCGCCCATCACAATAGATTTACCAAATTGCTCTGGAGATTTTGAATTGTTCATTTTTATAGAATCCTTTGAAGGTTAAGATTCTATTAACGATATCAATAGTGGTATTATATATCCACATAACTACGGAAAAAGTTAAAGTTACGTAAACTTTCTTAGTAAGAACTGTGGTATTCACTGAAGCCAAATTGGCAAAATTGTCTAAAGCAAAAAACATTGCATCCAAAGCTAGTCAAGATGATGACGCTACTGGAAGCATCTTCTCTGGCGATTAAATTCTTAAGCATCAATTGCTACTAAGTAATTAATAAACAAATATCAGATTTCCGAGCGAGATACGTGCCTTTGTCTGTACCTAAATAGAGTAAAATAAATCTGATTAAAGATAAAAAAGCATTTGGGTAGAAAATTATCATGACAGTTTCCACGATTTCCAGAAATCAGACAGGCAATTTTGACCTAGAGCAATTAAATCAAAAATTTGAAACTGCCACTCCAAAACAGATTCTGGCATGGTCTATTGAAAATATCGCCACAGGACTGGTGCAAACCAGCGCCTTTAACGTGGATGACATGATAATTACCCACATTCTTTATAGTGAACTGAAGCATCCAGTCCCTGTAATCTTTCTCGACACTCTATTCCACTTCCCCCAAACTCTAGAACTAGTTGCTAAAACCAAAGAAGTTTACAACCTAGATTTACAAACTTATAAAACTCCAGATATCAACAGCCGCGAAGCTTTCACTGCTAAATACGGTGAAGCACTTTGGGACAAGGATATTACCCAATTCCACCACGTTACCAAAATTGAACCACTGATGAGGGGTTTAGACGAACTCAACACCATTGCGTGGATTACCGGACGTCGCCGCGACCAAGCTGTCACCCGTGCTAATATGCCCGTATTTGAGTTGGATGGCAAAGGACGCTTAAAAGTCAATCCCCTAGCTACCTGGACACGGCAAGAAAGTTGGGTTTATGTGGCTGAACATGGTGTGATTTACAACCCTCTCCACGATCAAGGTTATCCCAGCATTGGCGATGAACCTATCACCACCAAAATCGGTGCAGGCGAAGACGAACGCGCTGGACGCTGGCGGGGTATGGGTAAAACTGAGTGCGGTATTCATATTTAGAAGAAAATAGAGAGTGGGAGTGGATAGTAATGCTTTCGCTCCTCTTTTCTACTCTGCTTCTCTGTGCTTATCTAAGCCTAGTTTATTAATTATTCTGCCCAAAAAGCTGCTCTAAAGTTGCTAATTCCGCTTCTGTTGCTGCGTCAATTTGTGGTAAAGGACGCTGCATGATTGAGTAGAGCGATCTCTTTTGCACTTTTATAGCCTGTAAGCCCAACTCCCGTAAGAAATCCTCAATTTTGAGAACCATTTGTTTACGGTCAGCTTTTGTAACATCGGGACTTTGGTAAATTACAGCCTTAATAGCAGGCAAAAATATTGTTTTAACTACTTCATATTTCCCATCAAGTACAGTTTGTTGGGCTTTTTCAACCAGTTCTTTGATAGTATTTAAGGACTCCCAATCTTGAGCAGTGCGCTTTTCTATACGAAACAGCATATAGCTATAACCTTCTAGGGGTTTGCCGTCACGCTCAAAAGTTTTCGTTGTTCCAGGTGAACCAAGACACAGGCTATCATTGACAACGCAAAGATTATCGTTGTTTATCTTGTTATCTTGCGCCAAAATTGCAGCAAAATAACCAGCTTTGAGTGAATTACTACCACCTCCATCAGCTTCAGAAAATGTTTGTTGGTAGCCTAGTTCTAACCGACGCTCACCAATATCGAGTAAATCTTCAATACCCCGATATATTGGTTCTGCTAGCTTTATAACGCTTGAAAGTTCTGGCACAGGTAGCAATTCAGAAAATCTGCCCATCGTCTTAATAAATTTACCGATGGAGTCATTATTAGCTATGCTAAATAAACCTGCTTGTAACTCGATGTTTCGGTAGAGAAAGCGTCTTATATTTTGGAGCCTCACGGCTGAAAGTTTCAGATAAACTCTGGAAAAAGCTCATGAAATTATTCCTCTGCTACATCAACCCAAATGCGGTGAAATCTGATTCCAAATAGCACGAATGGGAATACCTGCCGTTGAACCTGGAGTCACAGTACGTCCTATACCGGGATTTCCTTGATGAATTGCAATCAATTCCCACTGGCAATTAAAAATAGGTGCGCCAGAGGAACCATTATCAGTTTTTAGATTGTGGTCAATGTAATCTTCTCCTACTTGCACAATCTCGCCTAAGTCAGAGATTATTACAGGATTTCCCTGTGGATGATGAATAATACGAATCTTTTGACCACTATTTAATAGAGAATTTCCATTACTATAGATAGCTTGAGCTTGTTGTTGTGTTTGATTCTTGATTTCACATAAAGCATAATCAAGGCGACTATTATGAGTAATCAAATCTAACACAAATATATTTTTTTCTGATATGTAACTTGCATCAGTATAGCCAAAGCGCACCCATGCTTTTTGCACTTGGCTCTTACTAAAAATATGATTAGATGTTAGTAATAAATTTTTCGTAATTAAAACCCCTGTACCTATGGCGTTTCCGATGGGTGATTCGATTCTACCAACTGTGTTACGCACAGCTAAAGCTCGAAAGTTTTCCTGACCTTTTTCGACTAATCGAGTAAATAATTCTATATCTTGGTCTTTCAATCCATACAGAGATGCTAATTCACATAGATGCTTAAGCACATTTACTAATGGATGAGAGTTAAAGCTTTTATGAGATATTTGATAACTTTTAAATGCTGATACTAATGATTGGGCAAATGTACCTGGTTGAGTATCAAATTTCAATCTACTTAAAAATGCCAAATCAACCCCAGCATTTTCTAAAAAATTTTGGCGATCACTGGCTACATTGACCTTGAGAGCAAAGAGATTTAGTGCCATAATTAATGGTGTAACATCTTGCTGTTCTAAAAATATTTCTGGATTCATGGCATTATCATATGTCCAAGTTAAATTTAAATTTGGAAGAAAAGGATCGTTAACAGCTTGACTTACTCCAATAGATAATGGATTAAAAATCTGTTCTAATGCCTCTGGTTGATGGTAAATTTCTAAATTAGAATCAGGTTCTTCTAATCTGCTACTAACTTTTTTACTAGGTACAGAGGAATTGCTAGGTTTAACAGATATCTTTTGATGAAAACGACGCTGTAAATCTTGAAGAAACTCTTCAGTAGAAATTGAATTGTCTTGATATTTATTTAAGCTTCTCTCAATTGGTTTGATAATTTTTTCATAGAGGTCATCAATATATCTTTCTCGTACATCATATGATTTATCTAAATTGAATGACCAGTGATTATACCATTGCCAAAGTGACCTAAAATTATTGGGATGTGTAACAGGTATACCTATTTTTTGAAGAGTACTTATTTGTAATGTCAACTCTCGGTAGAGTTGACGATAATCCTCATCCTCAGCCTTAATTAGATCATCAGTTCGTCCCTGAATAGCAACCGAAATCATAATTCCCTTCAATTTCTTAATCTTTGCTATCAGGTTTTCAAATTGTGAGATTTGCCACTCATCAACTAACTGTTGCTGAGATTTACCTATAATATTGTGCTGAAACAAAACATTATCAATTTGCTGGAAAGTAGTATTATATAGGTCGTGAACATATCCTCCTTTTGAGGCAAGTCCCCTTTCTAAAGTTGACCAGCGATCGCGCCAATCTGAAAGAGACTTACAAGGATTATGATTTTCGATTAATACCCCTTCTTCTGCAAGAAACTCTATGATGTCAACAATCTCTCTGTACAGTTTTGTGTATAATTTTTCTTTCTCTCTAATGGGATTATGATATGAATCAGTTGATACCGCAATCATAATTGATTGTAACTGTTGAATTTTAGTTAACAGTTCTTCAATTTTGGCTATTATCATAGGCAATCCAAGTCTTATTCAAATTCCTATTTTCAACAGTAAATTACTAATTGTATTTATTTCTGGTTGCGGAGATTTTCTATATGCGCTATGAGCCGATTAATTTGTTCTTCCCTGTTGCGATCCCACTCACGAGACCAAATTCTGTAAATGCGCCAGCCTAATTTTTCTAGGACTTCTTGGCGGAGGCGATCGCGATCGCGTGCTGTAGGATATTTACTATAAGTTCCGCCATCACACACAATCCCCAGAAGAGACTCTTCATTTTCGGGTTTGGAATTATCCATCACAACTAAGTCGATTGGATAAGCTGAACGACCTACCCGTTTCTTAACTAGGTATCCCCTTTCTGTTAAAACTTGAGATATATATTCTTCAAAAGGTAAGTCTAAGTTAGACAGGTCATCACCTTTTTTAGCTAGTTTTTGACCGCCACTTTCAACATATGCAAAATAATCCTTAAGTAACGCAGCTTGTTCACCTTTTTCGGCGATAATATGATGATGATGAATCGAAGCTACTAATACGAATTTACATCTAGCACGAGTTATTGCAACATTTAATCTTCGTCTCCCTAAATCTTGTTGTTTTCTACTGAAGTAACCAAAGTTGTGATTTAACTGACCGGAATTTTTGTTATCAAAACCAAAGCCAAAGCTTAGTAAAATCACATCTCTCTCATCACCTTGAACATCATCAATTGATTTAACAAAGAACTTCTCTGAGTTCTCTTGACAAAATTCTTCTATCTCAGGATGTTTAATACTGATTTGTTTGAGTTGTTCCTTGATGGCTTTTGCTTGTTGTTTACTTGAGGTAATAATACCCAAAGATTGTTGAGAGTTTTGCTGATAATGCTGCACTGTTAGCTTTGCAACTTCCTCTGCTTCACGAATATTTTCTCGATTAGCATATATTCCCCCTTTAACAAAATGGAAATGTACGCCTCTGCTAGTATCTTTTGCAGGGTTAGGGAACGAAATAAGTTTTGAGTTATAAAATTCTTGGTTTGAAAAAGTAATTAAGCTTTCGTCTTGGCTACGATAATGCCAACTTAAAGTACGAGTGAGCATAATTGATAATTTAGAACACTCATCTAGCAAATTTTCATAAATCTCTTCCTCTTCATCGTCACTATCATCGGCTTCTGCACTTTCAAAGTAAGCCGTAGGCGGTAACTGCTTGTTATCGCCAACAACAATTAGCTGCTTTGCTCGCATAATAGACGATACTGCATTTTCAGTACGAACTTGAGAAGCTTCGTCAAAGATAACAACATCAAACTCCACTGCGTCTGCATCTACATATTGACAAACCCCTAAAGGACTCATCAGCCAACATGGTTTAATAGTAGTAACAATTTGAGCATTCTTCTTGATAAATTGACGGATGTTTTGTTGTCTACTTTTCTTTTTAATTTCCCCTTTGAGATTGCTTACTTGTGCCTGTGCTTCTGGCTGCTTTAACCAATCTTGGCAACGTTGTGCATGTAGTTGTCTCAACCGTTTTATTGCAACCTCATACTGTTGTTTATCTTTTTCTGAAAATTCATTTATTCTCTGTTCGTGCAAATTCTGGCTAAACTTTCGCAACTTGGAATTATCATCATGTATGTGTCGCAGCCAATTTTCATAAAAGCCTTTCCGTAAAACCAAATACCACTTATCTGGTAAAATGTCAGTGTCTTGTAGTTTAGCTAAAAATTCCTCTGTTCCAATAGCTTTTAATTTATCTACAATTTCTTGACAGTCCAACCATTGTTGGAATAAATCAAGCTCATTATAGGCTTGTCTTCGGAAATCTTCAATCTCATTTAGAGGTCTTCTCTTCAATACATCTAATGCTGTTAGTCTTTCTTTAGGAAAGTGTTTGTTTAAGAATTTGCAGCCTTCTTGAATTTGGCTTAAGGCTAGTTGCAAATCGTTTAATAATTCTTCTAATTTCTGATAGCATTCTCTAGAATTAAGAACTGCGCCTACTGTTTCTTTATCTAATAGGCGATTTTTATTTAGGTTTTCCAACCATTCAAGACCTTGCTGGATATTTTGCAAATTCGTCATTTCTTTCTGGAAGGAAGAACCAAAAGCTTCACGTGCTTGGTAGTTGCGGTCTTGTAATTTAATTAAAATATTTTGGCGCTCAATCGCATTTTCAATATCTCTCATTAACTCTTGCTCATAAATGTGCTTGCGGTCTTGTCGAAGAGCAATTAGACGTTGACGTTCGCGTCTCTTATCATATAGCCATTTCAAATAAGCTGGTTTAAAAAAGCGAAAGATTCCCGTAAATCTTTTTGCAAAAATTTCCCTGATTTTTAATAAATCGAAAGTGAAAAAATCTCGCACATACTTACAATTGAGATCGGAATTAAATGATTGATAATCCCTAATATCTTTTTCTAAGTTTAAATACAACCGTGCCAAATCATCTAAATCTATTGACAATGACCAAGTTTCAATATTTGATGGAGCATTAAGGATATGATTAACTGCTGGTTGTAACTCTTCTAAATCATACAAATTTTCAATTGTTTCGTTGATATTTAGTAGTTGTACCAATGAAGATACAGTATTCTGAGCCAGTTTTATGCCAGCGCTAAAACTGTCAAGATTTCCACGCAAATCTTGATATATAGCAGACGACCAAGGATATTTTACGGGACTACTTGACCATAGCGTTTTTTGTCTACCCCGGAATATAGCCTCAAATTGACCAAGTTCTTCTAATAATTTTTTCGCATCTAACAATTTAGTTTCTGGCCAATCTTGCAAATTAGAGAAATTAAACTCTAGTTGAGGAATATCTTTGTCTTCTCTTTCTAACCTACGAATTTCGCCATACAAATTAAAAGCAGACTTTTTTAGTGGTTGCTTTTTATCATGTAAACCTTTTGCATGATCGTTGAGAAATTGTCGATAGTCGCGTAAAGGTTTAAAGAAGGTTTCCCAATCTTCCTGTTGTGCTTCGTTACTTTCTGAAAGATCATCGTAAGTTTGTACTAGCTGATTGAATAAATCTTTGGCTTTTTTTGTAACTTCATGATGTAAATTCAGACAGATATTTTCTAATTTACTTTTTTTTAGTCTTTTAAAAACAACTTCTAAGGCAGTTTGCTTTTCTGCAACTACAAGGACTTTTTTATCTTGACCGATTAACTCAGTGATGATGTTAACAATAGTTTGACTTTTTCCTGTACCAGGAGGCCCCTGTATAACACAATTATAACCTGCCTTGACAGCTTCTATAACTACTTGCTGGCTGGAGTCCGCATCAAGTATCTGATAAATTAATGAAGGGTCTATTTGATCAAGTTCTGGCTCTTCAAAAATGGTGGTACTCTTGATATTGTTCGATGTTTCTTTTGAAGCCAAAGCTTTCAGTATGGGATGATTAGCTATCTTTTCCTGATTTTGTTCCAGGTCTTGAATCATTGCTGCTTTTGCATCCGGGAACAAAGTAATGTGTGCTGTTTCTTTTACTTCCCAGTTGGGTTGTTTAGCAGCGATCGCACTACGAACTTCATTGAAAAAATCTTTATAGCTCAATTCTTTAACCCTATCACTGTCAGGCAGTGTTATACCATAATCCCGTAACCTGTTGACTAAAGTAAAATTAACAGCAATATCATCATCTATAGGGTGAAGAGTAAATTCTAATGACTTTCTACCTATTTTTTCTAATCTCACTGGAATAAGCAGAATAGGAGAAACATATTTTTCATGAGTATTTTCGGTATTAAACCATGTTAAGGCATTAATGACTAAAAAAAGACTATTAAAACCCTTCTCTTCAATGGTTGATTTAGCCTCTTTACGAAGCTCATCTAGAAGCTTTAACGGGTCTTCATCAGTCTGCTTAGGTTCCAGTTCACTAATTGGTAATGATTCAGGCTCATCTCCTGTAAAATGACTATATAAAAATGAAGAGTCTCTTAAAAGAGGAACTAATCTTTTTTGATTTTGGCGTAAATCAACTAACGGGTTTTTGTTGGATTCGCCAATCAGTTTTTTCTTCCAATAATTGATTTTGTCTTGGATTTTCTGAGGTTCTAAAATACTCATTCGCTTTTGATGGCAGTGCTGTACAAGAATAAACTTGTGTTTTAATACTCATATTATAAGTAAATTTTCTTGCCAATGTAATCATTTGTTACCAATCACTGATACAAGGGTTGCCATTCGTCTTGATTACACCTTTAAAAATCTTAATATTTAGATATTAAGGTCTGAGAGGTTGGTTTATTGAAATGTAAACTTTCGTAAGCGATATTATGATTGGCATGACAATTTAACGTTAGATACTCAAGTAAACTTTGAGATAAATTATGATCAAAATCCTCCATCTCTCTGATATCCACATGGGAAGCGGTTTTTCCCACGGACGAATGAATCCGGTAACAGGATTGAACACACGATTGGAGGATTTTGTCAATACACTGGCTAGGTGTATTGATCGAGCGATCGCAGAACCAGTAGATTTGGTAATATTTGGTGGCGATGCTTTTCCTGATGCGACACCACCGCCTTATGTGCAAGGAGCTTTTGCGGCTCAGTTTCGTCGTCTTGTGGATGCAGATATTCCTACAGTGCTGTTGGTGGGGAACCATGACCAACATTCCCAAGGACAGGGAGGCGCAAGTCTAAATATTTATCGCACCTTGGGAGTACCGGGATTTGTTGTAGGTGATACTTTAACTACTCATCAAATCTCAACCCGCAATGGACTAGTACAAGTAATTACTTTACCTTGGTTGACTCGTTCGACGCTGATGACTCGCCAAGAAACTGAAGGTTTGTCTATGGCGGAAGTCAACCAATTATTGACCCAACGGCTACAAGTTGTTTTGGAAGGAGAAGTTCGCCGTCTGGATGCAAATGTACCAACTGTTCTTTTGGCGCATTTGATGGCTGATAACGCGACTTTGGGAGCAGAAAAGTTTTTAGCGGTGGGTAAAGGTTTCACTTTACCTCTATCTTTGTTGACGCGTCCCTGTTTTGATTATGTGGCATTAGGACACGTTCACCGCCATCAAAATCTCAATAAATCCAACAACCCGCCGGTGATTTATCCAGGAAGTATTGAGCGAGTGGATTTTAGTGAAGAAAAGGAAGACAAAGGTTATGTAATGGTTGAATTGGAGCGGGGTAAGGCGGATTGGGAATTTTGTCCCTTACCTGTGAGGACTTTCCGGACAATTGAGGTGGATATATCAAAAGCAGATGATCCTCAAGCAGCTTTAATGAAAGCGATCGCTAAATATGATATTCAAGATGCTGTAGTCCGCTTAATTTATAAACTCCGCTCTGAACAGCTTGATTTAATTGATAACACCTCGCTGCATACTGCTCTAACTGCTGCTCACACCTACAGCATTCAACCAGAATTGTTAAGTCAGTTAGCCAGACCCCGCATTCCCGAATTGAGTGCAAGTAGCAGCATCGACCCAATGGATGCACTGAAAACTTATTTAAATAATCGTGAAGACCTAAAAGATATCGCCGCATCTATGCTAGAAGCTGCACAGAAGTTGCTAGCAGATGATGTCGAGGTTTGGCTGGAAAGTGCCACTCAAGAGTAGGGAACAGTTATCAGTAAACAGTTATCAGTTATCAGTGAACCGACTGGTAACTGATTTTTACCTAATTCCCCAATCATAGATTTATTAACATCAAACCTATTGAAAATATTATTACATTACCCTATAATACCTCCAATTACGGTATTCCGCCGGATATACCGTTGTTTAAGGGGTAACTGCTGATGAGCAATTCGCAAGGTATGACACAATTAGGTAAATCCCTAATTGAGCGAATACACAGATATGGTGTGAAGAATTTTTTGTATAGCAGAATTCTGGGAAGTTGGTTGAATAGAAGCTCTATACAAAGTTTTGTGTCTTTGTTTATAGTAGGTACTGTTTTGAGTATGGCAATTTCTGCCTGCTCTGGAAGCAATTCAGTTACCAACTCTGATATTAAGCTTAAGCTCGTTTCCTTTTCTGTAACTAAAGCAGCTCACGACCAGATAATTCCCAAATTTGTGGAGAAGTGGAAACAAGAACACAACCAAAACGTCAGTTTTGAGACAAGTTATGGGGGTTCTGGCGCGCAAACAGCAGAGATTATTGCCGGGAAGCAGGAAGCAGATATTGTACACCTAGCACTTCCCTTAGATGTGAGCAAAATTCAGCAAGCAGGGTTGATTAAACCAGGTTGGAATATTAAATCTCCGCGCAATGGTATTGTGAGTAGATCAGTTGCGGCGATCGTTACTCGTGAAGGCAATCCCAAAAACATCAAAACATGGGAAGATTTGACAAAAGATGGCGTGAAAATAATTGCCGCCAACCCAAAAACTTCTGGTATTGCGATTTGGGAATTCTTGGCTTTTTGGGGTTCTGTAACTCAAGCAGGTGGTGACGAAACAGCAGCATTAGACTACGTCACCAAAGTTTATCAGAATATCCCCGTGCTGACGAAAGATGCTCGTGAAGCTAGCGATTTATTTTTCCAAAAAAACGAGGGAGATGTCTTAGTTAACTACGAAAATGAAGTAATTCTGTCAGAAAAAAATGGGCAGAAACTACCACATACTGTACCAGATATCAACATTTCCATTGATAATCCTGTCGCCCTAGTCGATAAAAACGTTGATAAACACGGTACACGAGCAGTAGCGCAAGCATTTCTTGATTACCTATATTCGACAGAAGCTCAACGGGAATTTGGAAAATTACAATACCGTCCTGTTAACCCCACTGCTATTGCAGAAGTAGCATCACAATATCCGCCAATTAAAACATTATTCACGGCTCAAGATTTAGGCGGTTGGGATCTGATCCAGCAAAAGTTTTTTACGGATGGGGCAATTTTTGACAAGCTACAAGCTGCTAAGAAATCTTAAAGATGTAAATTCATTTAATAAGTGAAAAACTTTAAGTATTTTAGTGGGCATTGCCCACCACATCCAGGTTTTTGTGGGCAATGCCCACCCTACTCAAAAATTACCACTACATCTAAATAGATAATCTATGAACTTTCATAGTCGATTTAAAGGTAGCTTTTTTCTAGCATCTTTGCTACTTATGAGCAGTAGTATTACTGCTTGTGGCGGTGGTTCAGGACAGAAGCGTCAAGTAAGTATCGACGGTGCAGCCGTAGGATTCCCGATTTCTTTAGCAGTTGCAGAAGAATATCAAAAGGTGAAATCTGCAGCCGCAGTTAGTGTGGCTTCTAGTGGTACTGGGGGAGGTTTCAGTAAGTTTTGTGCTGGCGATATTGATATCGTTGGTGCTTCTCGGACTATTAGAGATGAAGAATTGAAAAAATGTGGCAGCAAGAAGATTGAATTTGTCGAGATACCTATAGCTTTAGATGGTATAGCGGTAATTGCCAACAAACAAAATAACTTTGCTAAATGTTTAACTATTGATGAACTGAAAAAGATTTGGAGTGCTAAATCAGAAGGTAAAGTCTTGAATTGGAAACAAGTTAATTCCAAGTTTCCTGATCAAAAACTCAAGCTTTACGCTCCAGCTTCTGATACTGGGACATTTGATTATATGACTCAAGCCGTCACTGGTAAAGCCAAGAATGGACGTACAGATTACACTCCTAGTCATAATCAAAACTTGTTAGTCCAAGGGGTGGCAGGTGATGCTTCAGCATTGGGTTATGTGGGGATATCTTACTACATTCAAAACCAAGAAAAACTGAATTTAGTGGCGGTGGAAAATCTCAAAGGTAAGTGTGAAAAACCAGTACCAGTAGATAATGTTGTGAAAAATATCTACACACCTTTGTCTCGTCCTCTCTTCATCTACGTCAGTAAGAAATCCTTAGATACGAAGCCATCAGTCAAAGAATTTGTCGAGTTTTATATAGAAAATTCTTGGAAGTGGGTAGATAGCGTGGGTTATGTAGCGCTACCTGATGAAGCTTACGTCAAAGTAAAACGTAAATTCGCCACTGGTGAAACTGGAACAAAATTCAAAAAAGCCAAACCAGGTGAGCCAATCACCAACTTTATTTAGAAAAACCCAAATAATATGGCAGTAACAAATTCGCAAGACGATTTTTATCAAGCATCTAGACAATCACTGGATAAAAATCCTGCTGATGATATCGAAGAAAAAATTGTTGGGGCAATTCTATTTGCTTGTGCTTTAGTTTCGGTTTTGACTACAACGGGAATTGTCATCATTATCTTTCAGGAAACCTTCGGCTTCTTTCAAGAGGTTTCCTTCGCTCAATTCTTTCTGGACAGCAAATGGACACCCCTATTTGCAGAGAGACATTTTGGAATTTGGCCACTGATTAATGGTACTTTTTTGACTAGTGCGATCGCTATGGCAGTGGCGATTCCCTTGGGTTTATCTTCGGCGATTTATCTAAGTGAATATGCTCAACCCAAAGTAGCAGCAGTTTTGCGCCCTGCGGTGGAGCTTTTAGCTGGTGTACCCACAGTAGTTTACGGCTATTTTGCTCTATTGTTTGTGACACCATTGCTGCGGACTTTCTTACCAGTCGAAATTTTTAACGCTTTGAGTGCAGGGTTAATGATGGGAATCATGATTACCCCTACAGTCGGTTCTATTAGTTTAGATTCAATCCGAGCCGTTCCTCGTTCTTTGCGGGAAGGGGCTTACGCTTTAGGGATTACTAAACTAGAAACCATTTTTAAAGTTGTCCTCCCAGCCGCCCTTTCTGGAATCACAGCCTCGATTATTTTGGGTATTTCTCGTGCTGTTGGTGAAACCATGACTGTCGTCATCGCCGCCGGATTACAGCCAAAACTGACGATTAACCTGACAGAATCAGTAGCCACGATGACAGCTTACATGGCACAAATTTCTGGTGGGGATAGTCCTCGTGGTAGTCTCAATTTCAAAACTTTGTATGCAGTAGGTGCTGTTTTGTTTCTGCTGACTCTGGTTTTGAATATCGCTAGTTATTGGATTTCCAACCGCTTTAAAGAAAAATACGAGTAATAAACATGGCTGCTAGTTATCAACGAGATGACGCTTTCGATTCAGGGACAGAATTCACTGACAATATTGAAAAGAGAGAAAGTGTAGGAAAAGTTTTTGAAATACTTTTCTTAATAGGATTACTAATTGGGTTATTTGTCCTAGCTTTGCTAGTGTTTGATATTGGAAGAGAGGGATTAGCAAGATTTTTTACACCCGGATTTTTGACAGAAACTCCTTCTCGGTTTCCTGAAGATGGTGGGATTCGTCCTGCTATTGTAAGTAGTATGCTTTTAGGAATTATCGTGATTTCGATTTCTGTTCCTATTGGTGTGGGAGCGGCTTTGTATCTCGAAGAATATGCACCTAAAACGTGGTGGACGGCGATTATTGAGATTAATATCAGTAATCTGGCGGGAGTCCCTTCTATTGTCTATGGGTTGCTGGGTTTAGGAGTTTTCAATTATCTCCTGGGGTTTGGTCCGACTTTAATTTCTGGAGCCTTGACGTTATCTTTGTTGTCTTTACCAGTGATTATTGTCACCTCTAGAGAAGCAATTCGTTCTGTTCCAGATTCCCTGAGAAATGCTTCCTATGGTTTAGGTATCACCAAATGGAAGACTATCAGCAGTCATGTTTTACCTTATGCTGTCCCCGGTATTTTAACAGGGGTGATTATTTCTGTATCCCGTGCAATTGGTGATGCGGCTTCTTTGGTTGTGGTTGGCGCTGTGAGTTTTCTCACATTTAATCCTGGTTTGTTTGAGAGATTTATGGCGTTACCCATTCAAATTTACAGTTACATCACTCGTCCGGAGCCGGGTTTTGCTAACGCAGCCGCAGGGACAATTATTGTTTTGTTACTACTGATTTTAGCTCTCAATGGCGTAGCTATTTATGTTAGACAGCGCTTTTCTAGGTAATCAGTTATCAGTTAACATTCCTCAAAAACTCATTGTCTAATTATTGCGATACATGATATTAGGAGAAAATTAAAATGACAAATAGTCGTAGAAGTGAATTAGGTGGTACAGCAATTAACCAAAAAGAAAAATCTATCTTTGATGTTGATGGATTGAAGGTTTATTACAGTGGATTTCTGGCACTGCTAGATGTTTATTTGAAGGTTCCGGAAAAACAAATTATTGCTTTTATCGGCCCTTCAGGATGTGGGAAAAGTACCTTGCTGCGCTGCTTTAACCGCATGAATGATTTAATCCCTGGTGCTAAAGTCGAGGGGAGATTAAATTACCGCGATCGCAATATTTACGATCCTAAAATAAATTCGGTAAAATTGCGCCGCCAAGTAGGCATGGTTTTTCAAAGACCAAATCCTTTTCCCAAGACGATATACGAAAATATTGCCTTTGCCCCCCTGGCTAACGGTTACAAAGGTAATATTGATGAATTGGTGGAAGATTCCCTCAGACGCGCCGCCATTTGGAATGAAGTCAAAGACAAACTCAAATCCAAGGGAACAGCGCTATCTGGTGGACAACAGCAGAGGCTGTGTATTGCCAGAGCGATCGCTATGAAGCCTGATGTATTATTAATGGATGAACCATGTTCAGCCCTTGACCCTATTTCTACCCGTCAAGTAGAGGAACTCTGCCTAGAACTCAAGGAACAATACACCATCATCATGGTGACGCACAACATGCAACAAGCCTCTAGAGTTGCAGATTGGACGGCTTTTTTCAACACAGAAATTGATGACGCGGGGAAACGTCGCGGTAAATTAGTCGAGTTCAGTCCTACAGAGGTAATATTCAGTTCTCCTCAAACACAAGAAGCGGAGGAATATATCAGCGGACGTTTTGGTTAAGGATACATTACAACTTCTGCGAATTGGGGTATGGGAAACCCCCAACCTCAATTACTTCGCCTGGCGAAATCGTATTCAGTACATTGCGAACATCTGGAAGTCTTGGCACACATTCATCAAGCAGGATTTGCATATGCAATCAGCATTTCCTTTGCCAATTCGAGAACTGCGATCGCCTGCTCACGCCTTACACTGGGAAAATGATCCAAAAACTCGTTGAGCGAATCACCCGCCTCGAGATAGTCCAGTAAGGTTTTCACTGGTACACGAGTGCCAACGAAAACAGTAGTTCCCCCTAAGATTTCGGGATCACTATGAACGACGCGCACTGTGGATTTCACGGCAACTTAACCTCTTTACTCAGCAGAACTGGCGTTGTCTCTAGTTTACCAAAAGCCAAGGGTTGCCCAAATTGAGTTATGGGAAACCCTTAATAGACTTCATCATGTGTCCCGATGTCGAGCAGAACAATGACTTCATGATTTGTTTCTGTATCTTGCTCAATGGAGAAAACAACACGACAATCATAGCCGCAAGAGCAGGACTGAAGACCTTCGAGTTTACCGCTCAATTTATGGGTGTCCAAGGCGGGTGCAAATATGTCTGCTTCCAATTGTTGGAGAGTGTCTTCAATGCGTTGCTGGAGGTTAGCGTCTCTTTTTACAAACTTACGAAATGCTCGCTTGAATTTGGGAGTTAAAACCAGCAGTCTCATGCTTCCGGCTCTTGCAAAGACTGGCGCAATGCTTCAACAACATCCTGGGCTGACTGCTGTTGAAATTTGCCTGCATGGAAATCAGCCAAAGTTTTTTGAGCATCAGCAGCTATTTCTGCACGACGACTTTCGCTGTGGCGGTTTTGCAGAATTCTGATCAGCATTTCTTGCTGTTCGTAGGGCAGCTGCAAAGCATTTTCTAGCACTTGGTCGAGGGTATTCATGGATTTAGGCTATTGCCTAGCGTTGTCTCTAGTTTACCAAAAGCTAAGGGGACTGCATTATCTGGTGGGCAACAGCAACGACTGTGTACTGCGAGAGCGATCATGGTTGAGTTGATCTATTGTTAGTAAACTCTGCAATCTCACCCATCTTTTTTGCCAGCCTGCTCCAATCGGGTTATTGTGCGGCGACAACTACAAGCATACTTCAACACATTTTCTGAACACATTTTGTACGTTTCTTCACCATATATTGGCTGTGTACGTTGAATCAAAATTATAAGGAGGTTTTATGTACACACTGATATATCGCTCAAAAATCATTGTGGTTGCTAATAACAATATATCGCTACCTCGTTACACTGTTTTCAAAAAGGAGCATTGCAGTATGCCAATTTTTGCGTGTGATAGACTAGTTGAGCTAATCATGTGGTTGATTCTGCACGGACACCTCATAAAATTTGGGCATTCCTAAAATTATTGCTTCTTCAAATTAGCCCGTACTTAAACTGTACGGGCTGAAATCCACTTTCCGGAATCAAATTAATTCCTGATGATATGAATATAGGTAGTAAATACTTTTGAACTACCTTAATAAGGACTGTAGCCGATATGACACAAAACTTGGCGAGATGGCAAGAGGTGATACAGGTACTCACGGAATTCAAAAATGAACCTACTCCGGATAAGCGTATTAAAGTTTATGACCAACTATTTTGTTACGAACAGGAGAATCTAGCAAGAGCAACGCACGATGAAAGTGGGGAAGCCCCTAATGATTGGGAAGATGAGGATGACCACCAAGAACACGAGGATTTTGACGATTGGTTGAGTGGATTTGACGAAGGGGCTAGGCAAAACATTTTGAATGTCATGGACTCATAGTGTAGGTTTCATAGAGCGTTCACATGATTGGATGCTGAACGCTCCTTGCTATCTAAAATTTTTCTGGATAACATTCTAAGCAGGAATTTACTCAGAAATTTATCAGTAGTTACCATTCACATATGCAATTCGGGAAAATCTGCTGAGGCTTGACAGGATACCAGTAGAGTAGGATTTGAGTTAAGTGCATACACTGTGTTTTATGTTAAAAATACTGCCTGTTGCTTTCGTCGCCGCTACTGTTTTCGTCGCATCTACTAATTATCCCAATGCCTCACTAGCTGAAACCTGTGCTTCTCAATGTGGCATTCGTCCCATTCAGTTTACACCTGGTCAACGCATCCGATTACAAGTAGTAAATACTACATCTAATTTGGTGAAATTAGAGAAACTGCAAGAAACTAAGCCAATTCCCTTGCAAGCTGGAGAGAAATTCCAGTTAGATAATGAACAACAGTCAAATATTTCTCTTGTGTTCTGGGATGAAAAGGGATTGCCGCTAAAAGCAATTTTTTCTAAACCAAATGCTGGTACATTACGGGTAGAATTGGGGCGTGGTAAGGTGAATCCAGGCGATCGCTCTCTTGATATCCTTAGTGATGGTCGGGTAAAAGTTTATTAAATCAGTTATCAGTTAACAGTAAACAGTTATCAGTGTTTGCTGTTAAAGGCTAGCAAAAGTGATCAGTTTGAGTTATGAGTTATTAGTTAGGAAAAAAATGTGCAAACTCCTAACTCTTAACTCTATACTGTGCTAGACCAAGCTTTACCGAAACCCCAACAACCCCGTAGGCGCTTACCTAATCAGCGCTGGCAAATTTACGCGCAACAAACAGAATTTGCCGAAAAGTTGGCGGTGGCGACCAAGATTTCACCGATTATCAGCCAGTTGCTGATCAATCGTGGCATTGCCACACTAGAACAAGCACAAGGATTTTTAAATCCAGAGTCTCTGATCTTACCTTCGCCACTGGAGGAATTCCCAGATTTAGCGCTGAGTGTGGAGTTATTGCAAAATGCGATCGCATCTCAAGAAAAAATTGCTATTTGTGGTGATTATGATGCTGATGGCATGACTAGCACTGCTCTATTGTTGCGTAGTCTCCGCAGTTTAGGCGCTGTAGTCGATTATGCTATCCCCAGTCGGATGCACGATGGTTATGGCATTAATCAACGGATTGTGGAAGAATTCCACAGCGAAGGGGTGAGTTTAATTCTAACTGTGGATAACGGTATCTCGGCATTTGCACCAATTGCCAGAGCCAGAGAACTCGGTTTAAAGGTAATTATTACCGATCACCATGACATCCCGCAAAAATTACCGCCAGCGAACGCCATCCTCAACCCCAAACTGATAGACGAATCCTCGCCTTATCGGGGTGTAGCTGGGGTGGGTGTTGCATATATCCTAGCGGTGTCTTTAGCACAACAACTAGGAGCAACTCAAGGCTTAATCCAGCCAATGCTAGCACTGTTTACACTGGGAACGATCGCAGATTTAGCTCCCTTGACTGGCGTTAATCGCCGCTGGGTAAAACGCGGTTTACAGTATCTACCCAAATCTCATTTACCTGGGATACAGGCGCTGATTCAGGTATCTGGGGTGCAGGCTAAAGCAAATGAGGGGGGAGAAATTCCCAATCCAAAATCTAAAATCCAAAATCCAAAATCCCTTAAGCCGGAGGATATTGGCTTTCGATTGGGGCCGAGAATTAATGCTATTGGCCGAATTGGTGATCCTCAGCTAGTGATTGATTTGCTGACTACAGATGATATGGGGATAGCGCTGGAAAGAGCAATGCAATGTGAGGGAATTAACCAGCAGCGTCAGCAAATGTGCGAGGAAATCGAACAAGAAGCGATCGCAGTTGTAGAAACGCAATTCATCGCATCTTTACCCCAAGACCGCATATTAGTAGTCATTCAACCCAATTGGCACCACGGCGTTATTGGTATTGTCGCCTCTCGCTTAGTAGAACGCTATGGTGTCCCTGTGTTTATTGGCACTTACGAAGATGGGGGACATATTCGCGGTTCAGCGCGGGGAATTCCTGAATTTAACGTGTTTGATGCTTTGGAATATTGTCATGACTTGCTAGGAAAATTTGGCGGACACAAAGCCGCCGGGGGATTTTCTTTCAGTGAGGCGAATTTACCACAGTTGCGATCGCGTTTGATTGAATTTGCTAACCAGTGTCTTGAACCCCAGCACCTCAAACCATTACTCAAAATTGATACCCAAGCTAACTTGAGCCAAATCAATCACCAGCTTTACCAACAGCTGCAAACTCTCCATCCCTGCGGTATCGAAAATCCTGATCCGGTGTTCTGGACACCGAATGTGCAAGTAATTGAGCAAAAGATTGTCGGTAAGGGTCACATCAAACTCACACTTGCCCAAACCATTGATCATCAACAGTATAAAATTAAAGCGATCGCCTGGCGTTGGGGCGATTACTTCACCTTACCGTCACGCCTAGACATCGCTTATAAACTGCGAGAAAATGACTTTAATGGCAATAGCACCATCGAGATGGAATTGGTCGGTGTCAGACTACCAAAACAATCTCACCTACTGTTCACCTCGTCACCTAAACCATTAAGAACTACCTTTGAGTACCAACAGCGCCACTATACTTGTGGTATTTACAAACAAGGTTTATCCCCAGAATTAAGGATTAAAAATCCTGAAGGTAAAGTCTTAGCCATGCAACCAGGGCATACAATCGGTTTACTCGGCAATAATCGTGAAGATGCCAAAGAAATTGATGTATCCCAACCACAGTATGACAGCATCATCCAGGCTGCCTTACAAGCTTTATCAGTACTGAGTCATGAGTCCTGAGTTACTAAGTTATGACTGATGAGTTTTGAATTCAACAGTTTTTGCTCAACCCAGTACTCAGCACTCGTTACTCAGCACTCAGCACTTTTATAAATTCCCGTTGCGAAATGCCAATACAAAGATGATCACGGGGCCAGAAATCAAGATTAGCCCAACAAATAGTAGTTGGAAAATCACTTCCCAATTGATATTAAAGAGCGCGTCAAACATTTTTCCTCCCAATTGTCTTAAAAAATCTAATAACTTCTGTTGCCAAACCCGCAATAGATCATATCCAACGATGGACTATTAGATTTAATTTAGTTAACAAAATTATAAGAAAAGACATAAAATGAGTGGCTGGGGACTGGGGACTAGGGACTGGGGGACTGGTGACTGGTGACTGGTGACTGGTGACTGGTGACTGGATAATTGAACTCTTTCCAATACCCAATACCCAATACCCAATACCCAATACCCAATACCCAATACCCAATCATGGCAACTTGGCAATGTATCAAGCAATGTGGAGCCTGCTGCAATCTTGACCCTGCAGAGCGTCCAGATTTAGAAGAGTATCTCTCACCTGTGGAACTGGAACTTTACCTGAGCATGGTAGGCGAAGGTGGCTGGTGTGTTAACTTTGACCATACCACGCGAGAATGTCGCATCTACCCAAATCGCCCTCGTTTCTGTCGTGTCGAAACGGAGATATTTCAAGATATGTATGGAGTTGAACCAGAAGAGGTAAACGATTTTGCCATTGACTGCTGTCGCCAGCAAATAGAAGGAGTTTATGGCGATCGCTCTTTGGAAATCATCCGCTTCAACAAAGCTGTAGGACTCTAATGGACTACAGAATAATTTTTTCGCTTTTTCGGCTCAAAAGGGTTGCAATTTATTACAACAATCTGAGAAAATGAGAAGAATATGAAAACAATCTAGAAAATTATAGCCTGTGAAACTTGACTCTGTACCTTTGAGCCTTTCTGATATCGTTCAGACTGAAAGCCAGCCAGAACAAAAAGACAACGTTGATATTATTTTAAATAATGCGATCGCCAAGCCACTCCAGCCTGTAGTTGTCGATAGCCCCAAAAAGCAAGAGTCACTAGCGGCTATTTTCGGTACTACCTTCATTACCATTTTTCTCGCTGAAATTGGCGATAAGACTCAGCTATCCACCCTATTGATGAGTGCAGAATCCCAAGCACCGTGGGTAGTTTTTATCGGCTCTGCGGCTGCACTAATCACCACTAGCCTATTAGGCGTATTGTTAGGAAGTTGGATATCTAGTAAACTCAGCCCAAAAACCGTAGAAAAATCGGCAGGCGTGATGTTGTTATTAATTTCCCTGATGCTGTTTTGGGATATTGTGAACAGTTAACAGTTATCAGTCATTCTTCTCTATACTTCGACTTACCTCGACTTCGCTCGGCACAAGTCGCTCAGTACAAGTTCCCCGTATAATCACATGGACTGGAATCTTTTAGGACTAAGCTTTATTACAGTTTTTTTATCAGAATTAGGAGACAAGAGCCAATTAGCGGCGATCGCGCTTTCAGGGCGCAGTCAATCTCCGAAGGCGGTGTTTTTTGGGACGGCGGCGGCGCTGCTATTAACTAGCTTGTTGGGAGCGTTAGCAGGGGGAGCGGTTGCAGAATTTTTACCCACACGCTTATTAAAAGCGATCGCTGCTGTGGGATTTGCGATTCTCGCCGTACGTCTGCTGTTCTTTAACGATTCTGAACCCACACCTTAAATCAGTTAACAGTTATCACTACACTTAAGTAGAAAGGTGTAAAAAAACAGAATTATGTAACGAAATGTAAAGTTGACTCAAAGCCTCTTCCCTCCTGCCTTGTCTGAACGATAAATATTCATGTCCAGCTACTTATACACCTGATAACTGTTCACTGATAACTGTTCACTGATTTAAGCTTCTTGTCGCCAGCACCAGTTTAAAAGCACTACACCTACTACCCATTTGAGTGCTTCCAGCAACCAATAACCACCGTGAAGCAAATTCATTGTGGCTGGAATTGTAGTTTCTGCTGCAAATAAGTTGAGATTAACTCCTGTAGCGCACATTTGCGGAGTTAAAAAATAAGTGTCAAGCAAAGCCACAGCTAAGAGCAGTACAGATAAAACAATACTGTTGAAACGCCATTGGGATTGAGTCTTATTCATAGCCAGTACGCCAGTTAAGACTACAGCAGCAGATAATAATTCCATGCGATTAAAATTCCAAAAAATCACATAGCCTGCTGTAGTAAAACTAGCTTGGGTCATCATGCCAGAAATGTAAAGGCTAGGCATAATTACCCAGTCTAAAATTAAGCTAGCACTGAGCCAGAAGCCCAAAGTCAATAAAATAGCAGTTTGCCAATTTGGGTGTTTGAATTCAATCTTAGAAATAGCATTCATAGGAATAATTGCTTGTGTTGTACTCTTAGTTTGTATCCTTAAGAGCTACTTTGACAACAGATATCAATTAACATTTACAAATCGGTTACATTAATCCGTGGAGAGAATTTATAAGTTATGTAACGAAGTATTTTGATATTTTTCTAAGCTATAAGATTTTATTCTCCCTGCCAACTGTAGCTTGTATTGGCTGAGTAACTCAGGTGTAACTTCAAAGTGTATTTGGGTCGATTCCTTGTTGTTGTAATCGATGGAATTTTCCCATTTTTGGTTCATGTTATTTCTGTGTCCGTGTAAAGTCTCCTGATTGTCATTGCTTCGCTCTGCTCGCAATGACTACACAAATTTTGCATGAATTTTTATCACCTAAAAAGGCACAGAGTCAACAGCCTAGGCAATGCTCACTCTACAAATACTATAGGAATCGGAATTGATTTTTAAAAAATCGGTTATTTGGTTACTTTTAAGGACTTCACGTATTGGTTCTATTAGTCGTGAATTCACTATTTACAACAGTGCCAAAGCTATATTAATCTTTTGCAGAAATACGAAGCATATCCTCAGCTTGTTTGTATTTTCGCTTTTTGATCGGTTGAGCGGGATTACCTGCATAGATTACCATTGGTTCCAAAGAACGACCAGTCACACCACCCAATGTCAGCACAGCACCCCTACCAACAGTGACACCAGGGCCAATCACCGACTTGGCGGCGATCCAACTACTCTCTTCAATATAAATTGGAGATGGAATCAGCTTAAAGTTAGGAAGACTCCAGTCATGATTACCAGTGCAAAGATAAACACCTTGTGATATGCAAACATGACTTTCAATTTCTACGGTCGCCAGATTATCAATCCAAGTATCTTCTCCAATCCAAACACAATCACCAACAGTCAATCGCCAAGGAAACTTAACTCGAACGCCTGGTTTAATACGGACTTTTTGGCCAATTTTGGCACCAAAACACCGTAGTATCCAAACTTTTAATATGGAAATTGGTAGCCAATTACTCTCAACCAAAGGCGACCCCAGGAAATACCATAAAAGTTGCTTCCAGTAGGGTGCGCCAGGGGTGTAACTGCCAAGAGTATATTTATCTAGATGCATAAGATGGGTTATGAACACGAGGATTAAAACTGACACCAGTACGACCTGAAACAATCCAGAGGAGAGAGCGACCACTGTCACGTACAATCCGCAACAGAGATTCTTCAGGTTCGGAAGAAGGTACCCTCACCGGGGTGAAGGTGATACCTCGACTACCTAAAATTAGAGTCGCTATAGCTTTGGCTCTGGGCATATGAATATCGGAAGTAATCAGGTAAACGTGTTGAATTCCCCGCTGTTGCAAATCGCCAACGAGGGTAGTAAAGTTAGTGACAGTGTCAGTAGCACGATAATCAAGATGCACGCGGCTACTGGGGATATTTGCGGATTTGAAGATAGCATGAGCTTTCTCTGGAGGAAAGCCACTGGAAACCCAGATGTCTAGGGTGGGATAATAGTTGGCAAGTTCAGCAGCGTATTCTTCTCGTTTAGGATCGCCACCGAGAACCAGAAAGGCTTGGGGAAAAGGTGCTTGCAGAGAGGCGATCGCAATTCGTATAGGAATAATACTGAATAAGACGAAGATAAAACCTACTATGGCAAAAAAACCATATTTTTTGAATTGGTTATGCAACCGTTTCATGGCAAAATTTATGACTAGTAAACGCTGAAAACTTTGTTTAAGGAAGACTGACTGACTAGGTGTTCAGGCAGCTTTTTTTTGTGAATGACTGCTGAGTAAACAGAGGAAAGATTTTGGGCGATCGCTTCCCAGGAATAGCGTTGCTTGACAAGCTGCTGGCCATTGTCGCCTAATCGCTGCCTCAGACTGGGAGATTTCAGCAACTGGGCGATCGCTTCTACGAGTGGTTCCAGCATCCCCTCCACCACTAACCCCGCTTCAGCAGTAGCCACCTCTGGCGCAATCTGCACCCCAGGCGTAATCACCACGGGTAGTCCTACTGCCATAGCCTCAGCAACGGCGATACCAAAGTTCTCAGAAAAAGAAGGTAGCACAAAAAAGTCTGACCCTTGCAGCAGTAGGTCTTTATCTTCACCCATCACAAAACCAGCAAAGGAAACTCGATTTGTAATGCCCAGAGATGATGCGAGATTCTTCAATTCATTCTCATACCCTGTTTCCCCAGAACCCGCCAATATCAAGTGAAAATCCTGGTTTTGTTCTGCAAGGGTGCTAAGTGCCTGTAGCAACAATTCTGGGCGTTTTTTGTAGTGTAGGCGAGAAAGAAATAACACTACAGGCGTTTCTGGAGAAATACCGTAAACATGTCGCAGCTTTTGTTTGGCATCAGGTAAGAGATGGGGTTGATTTACTCCCAGAGGTAGAGTGACAATAGGTGTCTTAACTTTGAAGTTACGCACATCTTCTACTTCACCCGCCGCTGTGCAGTGAATGACAGCCGCCCGATTGAGATGATGACGCTCAATCAGCCAAGAGTAGACTTGTTTTTTCCGCCGACTCTGAGCCAGTGCCCAAGGCGACAATTGACCCATTGTATTGACTAAATAGGGAATTTTTTGACGACGGGCGATCGCACCAGCACAGGTAGGAGCATAAGAAAACAGATAATGGGTTTCTAGCAAGTCATAATCCCGGATATGATGCCATAGCCACGGTGCTAAATCAGCAGAGAAAATATAGTCTTTCATCCGCGCAGCCGCACGGGGAAAAAACCAGATAGGTACTTCTTTATACAAAACACGTTGATGCAGAGGTACATCTAATAGGGCATTGCCATCATCGTTAGTGGTGACAATTTCCACATCAACCCCAAGCTGGCGCGTAGCTCTGACTAAGTTTAAAACCACTTCCGTGGGACCGCCCATTTCTAGGCTAATCGAGGGTATGACTTGTAATACTTTCATCTATATTCTTCAGATTTAATTATTCGTGACCAAAAAGATCCCCGACTTCCTAGAGAAGTCGGGGATCTGAGTTTGTGGATTTTCAAAAATTAAAATTTATGCTTTATGGTTCAATACGGTTCAGTTAAGGATTTTTGGTATTGATTTAAAGTAGTGGGAGCATCTTGCTCCCTGTTGGTACTAGCGGGCAAGATGCCCGCACTACTCCTGGTTTCAAAATGGACGGGGTTTATTTAGTTTGCATTAACTCAGCTAGAGTTTTTTGGAACTGTTCAAAGCCAAATCTAGCAATCACTTCCTCGCGTAAAGTTTGCGGTTGATAGAGGATGGGGTGAGGATAAATACCTGTTAAAATTTGCATTAATGCTTGGGCGATCGCATCCACATCATCAGGATTCACTAATACACCCAATTCCCCATGACAAAGGGCATCAACCGCACCGTCTTGATTACCACCTAAAGTGGGTTTACCGCAAGCTAAAGCTTCGAGATAGACAATGCCAAATCCCTCACCTTTACTGGGCATAGCAAATACATCACAGAGATTGTAGTAGTCACAAAGCTCTGCATCAGGGATGAATCCTGCCAAGGTGACACAGTCATTGAGGTTTAATTCATTAATTAGTTTTTCAATGCGGGGGCGATCGTTACCCTTGCCCACTAAGATGTAGTGAACATGGGGAATTTCTCGACGAATGGCTGGCATTGCTTGGAGAATTTGGTCATGTCCTTTGTATTTTTCGCTACTATCTAATCGAGCTACCGTCAGGATAATTGGCTGTTCAATGGTTAATTTATGCCTTTCTAGCAGATATTGTGGCTTAGGAGCAATTTGAAAACGTTCAGTATCAAAAGTATTTGGCAATACGGAAACTTTGGCAGGATCGAGGTTTTGTTCTTGGAGTAGGCGATCGCGTGTATAGCCACTGACTGCTAGGATGCGATCGGCATGATGTAAAGCCTGCTGCAAATCTGGGCGTTGAATGTCCCAGGCGTCCACACCATGAGCTACAGCCCAGTATGGAATACCTGCCCAGCGCTGTAATTGTTGACCCACAATTGAGAAATTCAGGTGAGTAGAAATCACTAAATTAGGACGTTGCCAAAATCCCCAACCGAGCAACTGAGCGGCAAACGTCGGTGTTCTCAGCCCTGATGGCACAACCCCAGTACAGTGGAACTGGGTTGGCGCTAAACTAGCGAAATCTGCGGACGGGGATTTATCATGCTTGAGAAAAACCTCATAGCGATCGCTCGGATAAATATTTTGTATGGCTTCCAGTAAAAAAGCCGAGTATGTTTGAATCCCGCCTTTAAATTCAAAGATATTCGGGAACCACAAGTGAAAAGTGGTATTAGCCATAAGTTATGAAAACCTTTTATACCAAATTAAATGAGCTGATCTTAGCTTTCTTAATATAGAAATTAAATGTATGTCTCATGGGAGTATCTGGTGTGAGATATTGTGTAGCAGATAGAGGTGGAAAATAATAAGACTCAAATTTTTGCAGATTCTCACACTCTGCAATCACTTTTTGCCATTTTCAGCTAATTACAGAGCAATTTTTAGTAGCGATGTCTAACGACTAGCTGCTAGGCATCTACGCACTTGAGTTGCCAAATTTTGTTGATACACTTCCCAAGTTAACTGTTCAGCTTTGTGACGAGCAGCACGCCCCATTTGGGCCAATTCTCCGGGATGGCGATCGCACCACTCAAGTTTTTCTTTGAGTGCTTCCGAGTCACGAATGGGAACAATAAAACCTTCTACCCCATCGGTGATAATATCTGGCCCTGCAGTGTTGGGAGTTGTAATCACAGGAATACCGCAGGCCATAGCTTCCAACAACACTAGCCCAAAGCCTTCCACTAAAGAAGGAAATACAAATACATTAGCGTTACTGTAATACTGATTGAGAGTCGCATGAGGCACTGAAGGAATATAGCGAACTGTGTCTGGAAGTTTTGCCAGCCAACTTTCTGGGAATTCGTTAAGTCCTACCAACATTAACTCTGCTTGGGGAATTTGGAGTTCTTGCCATGCCTTGATTAGATAATGAACTCCTTTGCGAGGGCCCACACGACCAACAAACAAAGCCCTAAAAGTTTGATCTAGTTTAGGTTGGGGTTGGAAATAATCAATTGGTGCGCCATAGGGAATGACCGTAATTTTATCCGGACTGACTCCTTCTTGGAGTAGGGATTGCTGGGTGATGGAAGAAGCTACAAAAATATGGTCTGCAAGTGCCACTTCTTGCTGCTTGCGTTTCAATTTCCACTCAGGTTCTCGCACTGCTTGCAATGATGCAGACAATTCTGGAAACAGTTCTGCTTCTGCTTGCTGAATCTCTCGCGCCATGCGGTAGAACAGGATAGGTAAGTCATATAAACATAAAATTCCCTGCTGCTTGGCAACCTCAAAAGTAGTAGCAGCCCCATCTTCATAAGCATAAACTGCAGCCAGACCCTGGAGATGATAGTGGGCAACATGGCGATCGAGAGCAGCATAAACCCAGTCAACAAGACTTTGAGAATTTAAACCCAGCTGCCGACTCAGTCCAGTCTTAACTAGGGCGATTCGCGTTGCTTCTTGCCAAGGATGGGTTTGTATTGGTATGTGATTTGGAGAAACCCAGCTACGTCGCCCTAACTCATGGGCAATAGATTTACTTATAGGAGTAGGGAGCAACTTTAAGTAGTGGCTGAGACTGCCTGCGGGGTTGTGAGCAACAGTCGTAATCACCTCCTTGAGCAAACCTGCATCTCCCAGAGCAATTGCAGCATTGCGAGCAAAGGGATTACCTGTAGGGTGTATTAGGGAAATAGGTAGCTGGGACATTCTGTTGCTGTAAGAATTGTTGTTGTTGTTTCCAGTTCTCTATTTGCTCAATTCTTGGTAGGACAAAGACAAATCCTGCCAGAAACCAGTAGTAGACTAAAAGTGTGTGGTTAAATACCAGCTGACCAGGAATTTGCAGCAAATGGATGAGAAAAGCTGACAGTGCTAGCTGTCGCAGTAGAGGACGCTTGAGCTTGTAAAAAGTGGTCCATAGTAAACCTAAAATCATAAATCTTAGCAAATACCACATCAAAAAACCTACAGGGCCAAGCTCCAACATGATTCGCCCAGGTTCTGACTCGAAATACACAGGAATCTCTTGTGGAGGTAAATGCAAAATACTACGCAATCCAGGTGTTGCTTGGTGAGTTGCACCCACACCGTAGCTATCCATTCCTTTGAGTCGTGCAAAATCTAATGGCTCTGTATACAGTAGGGAAATGCGACTAGATGTATCATTATTAGAATCAATGCGTTTTCCCAAGGCATTAATGGCGGACTGAAACCAAACGAGAATACCCGCTGTTACAGCAATTATCGGCAAGGTAAACCGCTTTAGGAGTGGGATAATCCTGGCAGGATTTGTCAGTATTTGTAGTCCAAAAAAACCTGCGAGAAATATAACTTCACTATAAATCAGACCCCGTGAGCCATTCATGAAAGAGGTGCCCACTATCAATAATAATTCTGCGATCGTTGCCCAATGCCACCATCGGGATTGTTTAACTCCTAACAGCGGAACTGCTAAACCAAAGGAAACCAGCGCATAAACTGAATAACCAGCAATGTAAGAAAAAGTGCCAGTCACACGAACATTTACAGAACGTGCATCCCCAAAAGTGGCAACATCTAGCTTGATATCTTGGGCATAAACATTGAGAGGACTTGAGGGAGGACTAAAGTACTGTAATACAGCCAAAATACCGACTGGAATCACTAACAGCAGGTAAAAGCGCAGGAATTTATAAAGTTCGTCTTCTGAGCGAAAGAGAGTAGGTAACATCCATAGTAGTGGAATGTATAATATATATCCTCTAAGACCAAAAATTCCAATAATGGGAGAACCCAAACTAGGATTAAAAGTTTGAAACAGCGACCAACCAGTCAGCAATATTACTACTGCAACTATTGCTTCGGCTGCTGGATTACCTTTAACTCGAAATGCACCTTCAGGAGATGAGAGAAAATAATATCGCAGATAAGCACCTACTAACACGATATCTTTGAGAAAGTAGATAAACTGACTTGCTCCAGGTAGGAACCATTTCCGTAAAGCACCCTCAACTACTGCCAACACCAGGACACTTTTGATAGAAGTCCGCCAGTTTCGCCCTGAGAGATAGAGGATAACTATAATGGCAATGGGAACTAAATCTTTCACTTCATTGCTGCCTCAATCACTTCTAAATAAGCCTTAGCTACCGCTGATTTACGATGACGTAATAGGTGAGAATCTGCATTGGATCTATAAGCTGCTAGCTGCTGCGGATTTTGTAACAAATTAAATAGGGTGTGAGTTAGTGCTTGCAAATTCCCATTAGGAAATATTACACCACATGGGCCGATCGCATCTTTTAAGCCTCCACCCTCTGAACCAACAACAACACAACCACAAGCAATCCCTTCTAAAGCGACAATACCAAATGGTTCATCCCACAGGGAAGGCACTACCATAATTTGATGAGCATTTAATATTTTGGCTAACTCATGCTCAATTTTCACTCCAGCAAAATCAACTTGCTCAATAATTTTTAAGTTCTTGGCTTGTTGACGTAAGCTATCTTCTTCTGGTCCACTACCAATAATTGTCAGTTTAGGAGTCATTCCCAAAGATTTGAGTTCAGCTAATGCATCCAGTAGTAAATTGGCTCCCTTATCAGAAACCAATCTTCCTAAAAAAACAAGTTCTTGGTTGCGGTAAATCCCTGGGACTTCATAGAAAATATCCTCCTGATAGGAATTAGGAATAACAGTAGATGATGTTGGTATTGTTTTAGCTAAAGCATGACTAACTGAAATGTTAGTCGCAAAATGAGTAACAAACTTCTTGAGATAATCTTGCCAACCCAGACTGCCATGTATACGCCGATACCAAGTTTGATGAGTTACAACCAAAGGACGAGGGACAAATAGCAGAGGAAAAAAACCTTTTAAACTTACACAGCCTTGAAAATAAACATCACACCAATTAGTTAGCTTTAGTACTTGTTGGAAACTAGGCAGTCTGATGACTTCAAATGGAAATTTTTTTGAGTCTGTGTCTGGTGTTTGTGATATTAATTTAACTTCATGTCCTTGATACATGAATTCATGGGCTAAAGTGGAAATTATTGTTTCTAATCCACCTATTTTTGGATAAAAAAATGGTGAATATATAAGTATTTTCATGATTGACTATAGGACTCATATTTGATTTTTGAAAAAACTCCATACAACCCAAAAAGCCTTCTTGCCTATTGCCTGCTGATCACACACCACGCAATTAAGTTCAAAAATATTAACTCAAGGAATCGATTGGTGGTTTGCCATATCGACCTAATAAAAAATCTTTTAGCCCTAAAAATTTAGCAATAACTACCGGTTTTTCACTAGGTTGCTGACATAGCGTTAGAGGAAATCGGCAAAGCATTAAAATAGCTCTACACCATGAAGATATAAATCCACCATGCACTTTTGCCAATAGTAAAGTATTCCGTGCCAGAAGATAATTAATAACGGGTTTAGAGGAAGCAGTTATAGGATTTGTAATAATAGCTCCCCACAAGATTGCTACTTTCCAACCCATCTTTTTTGCCCTGATACTAATATCGTATTCATCTCCATAAGCAAAATAACGTTTATCGAACACTCCTATTTTCTTTAAACAATCCTTCCTAAATACAAGTAGTGTTGCATGAGCAAAGTCAACATATTCTACTTCTCCATATTGGCGAGGAGCAATATTATTAATTAGTCTAGGCCCACGTATTGGCGAAAACCTTGGTAAGTTAGAGCTTTTGCCGCCATATTCAGGGCAAATAATGCCAATACTTTTATCGCTTTCCATAGCATCAATTAACATACTTAGACATTGATTTTCCAGTAATGTGTCATGGGCACTAATAATACAGTAATCAGATATACCATCATCCAACCACTGTTGAAGCACAATATTAAAAGCCCCTCCCCAACCTTTATTTTCTAGTAATTGAATCCAGTTAACTTCACCAGGTAAGCTTGTTTTGATTTTCTCAATATTCTTAGGAGAAGATGAGTTGTCTAAGACTGAAATTTCGAGTGGTAAATCTTGGTTCAGAAAATGCTGCAATGTTTTTAGGCATTCTTCAGGACGATTCCAGTGTAGAATGAATACAGGTATGGGAACATCAATTTTTGATAGCAAGGCAGATAACCTCTTACTTTTTAATAGTGTTTCTAGGATGAAATGGGTGTTCTCATAGATGAAACATAGTCATAGCATGATAACTTCCTTAAGTAGTTGTTGTCTGCCATATAGCTTATCTTCAAGAGTTTCAGGATCTTTGATTACCAATTTGCCTGCTATTCTCAAAAAACCGTACTCAAGTACATAACGAGTTAGTAGTCCAGCTTTTAATAGCCAAGGTTGTGGTAAATGTCCATGTTTTGCTAACAAACGCCATCGATTTCTCTGATGACGCAAAACCCGTTTAGCTGTAGTTTGATAACTACCTCCACCTTTGTGATATGCAACTAAATTGGGATCAACTTGTACATGCCATCCAGCGGCACGAAGTCTCATGGAAAAATCTAGATCAGCATCCAAGAAATCAAATCCTTCATCAAAACCACCAATTTCTTCAAAGGCGATTCTTCGCACAGCTATGCCACAGGAATGGAGACATGGAGGGGCTTCTATTCTGTGCTTAAACTTAGTATTATATACTGCTGATAACCTTTGTCCAAGCAATAATTCGAGTGCATTCGGTTCTCTACTATAAGCACCTGTAGGTTGACCTTGCTCATCTACGAGTTTAAAACCCACAACCCCTAATTGTGGGTTGCTGGCAAATAATTTGGCAAGTGGTTGAGTCAAATCCATTAAGGGATAAGCATCACTGTCCAAGAGAAGAATTACATCTTCTTGCAAATGGCTAAAACCAATGTTTACACTAGTCACATATCCACGATTTTCAGAATTGTAAATTACTCGTACTTTATCAGGTAGATTCTTATCGGGTGCTTTTTGTTCCGAGGCATCATCAACAACTAAAATCTCTGTAAGACTATCCTTAGACCAATGATCAAGCTCTTGAGTACAGAAAGTTGTCAGTTCCCAAGTGTTGTAATTAGTTATCAGGGCAGAAAAACTGATGATCATAAATTTGTATTAAATTATCATTACTGAATTACTGAATAAGTATTTATCAAATGTCTGGATATGTACTGACAAGTTGTGAGTTTGATACCAGGAATAAGCATTATCTGCGATCGCCTGCATATCCACGTCATTTTCTTGAGGATTAGGAACCCAATAATGTTTACCTGGTTCTATACCATCAACTATTGAGGTGCTGCCTGTAGCATTTATAGGCAATAATCGATGGGCACAGTAAGCAGCAAAAATAGTTGATTTAGCTAAAAAATCGGGGTCATAGTTCGAGAAAGCAGCAACAGAATTTGCCAGAATATCACTGACTTTTTCGGCAGGTTGCTGTCCTATTTTCAAGATAGGTATTTTATTAATTGCGGATACTTTTACTTCTGTTGGAGTTCCTACATCCCAAATTTCTTGAATATTTAATTTCTGGCAAATATATTCCAAAACTGCTTGAGATTCTTGGTAAACTCTTGTACGGTTGGCAACTCCTCCAAAGACAACTAACCGCTGCTGGCGCTCTAATAAAGGAAGTACTTTATCTGGTTCACCAATGTTTGAAAAAACTGGTAGGAAGGGAACTTCTTGATGCTTACCTCGGCTAATATTAGCAATGATTTCAGCATAGAGTTGTTTACTGGTAATACAGCGATCGCTCAACCTTGACAACCTGGCTGCTAAATTTCTCTGCAAGGATGATAACCAAAAAGTACTTGTCCAAGGTGGGCCAGAAGCAGAGACTTCATGGAACATCGTCACGAGCGATCGCTGAGGAAATAAACTTTGCCCACGCTGTAACCCGTCAACTAACCAAACTGGACAGCCCCGCTTTGCGTAGCCGTAGCCTACGTAATGTAGCAGAATGGTAGAGGAGCGATCGCCTGATAATAAAGTTAGCAGTGCATCAGCAGAGCGATCGCTAACTTGACTAACAGGAAACCCTGCAATCTTATCTGCACCATTCCAGTCAGGATCACCCACAATAAAATGAGTTTGAATATTAAATTCCTGGTGAAGCTGACGAGCTAAATTTAGTGCATAGTCTCCTACACCATCAATTGCGGGAGGAAGCTTGGGAATAATAGAAATAACTTGCATGAGTTTTATTAGTTCTGCTTTAATAAGGCTTCTATGCGATCTACCACTTCTACAGACACCTCTTTCCATGAGTGGTTTTGCATTGAAGCTTTAGCATTCCTTCCCAAACTTATTCTCAAATTACTATCAATAACACAGTCTTCTATTAGAGCAGCTAACTTTTCAGCATCACCTGGTTCATATAGTAATCCGTTATAGCCATGACGGATTATATCTTTTTGACCACAGCAATTGGTAGTAATACAACATTTTCCTGCCGCCATTGCTTGAAGCAGTGCTAAAGATTGACCTTCAAAAAAACTGGGTAAAATAAAGATTTGAGAACGAGCAAGCAGATTAATTTCATCTGATGCTAGAAATTTAGGAATTATTTCTAGATAGGGGTGTATTTCCTTTGGCCAAGAAGCTAAAACAGTTTCACTATCAAAAACTGTACCCGCTATTAACCAATGTGGATATAAGCCCCGTTTCTGTAAAATTTGAGCAGCATCAATTAGTGTTTTAATTCCTTTACGTTCTATCCAAGAACCAGTAAAAAGGATAGTAGGTGTATGTTTAATCTCAGATGTTTTCTCCCCATCAAATTCATAGGGATAAACTCCATTTTCAAATAGAAAAATATTTCTTATATCTCGATGATAATACTTTTGTACAAAATCACAATCTTCCTGGTTCAAGAGTAGTAGAAGATTTGCTTTTCTTAAGCCTGAGTCACAATGACGTAACCTCCATAAAGGAAAAAGAAGTTTTGTCCGCAATTTTAACTTTTGAGTTGTTCCATATTTTCCTTGCAAATTTAGGTTCCAGCCTCTGCGTTCTACACCATGACTGACTAGCACAGTCGGGATATTAAAATCCAGAAAAACTCCTGAAGCAGGTTCATGGACTATAAAGGCGGATGCAGTGCGACCTAACTGGCGATAAAATCGACGAGATGCACGAGGGAAAAGTGCTGCATGAGGAAGTGGACCCACTTGTTTAGGCCCAATGTGGAGAAATTCGTAACCCCGTCTTTCAAATTCATTCTTCCAATGCCATGAAACTCGCCCCATTCCAGATTGCTCAGAAACATCTGTCTCGGCAATATGAACAATTAGTTTTTTCACAGTTTTAAGAGTTAGACTAAGTGAAATTATTGTCTATTATTTAAGATTGTTCTGGTTGATTTTTCTATATTTAAGTAATAGCGTAGAATTTTACAAACATTCGTCAAAGACACTGACAAGCTTACGGCAATTAATCTTGGCATCAAATGTTTCCTTGGCAATTTTTCGACCGGCAAGTCCCATAGACAGCCTTAGCTCAGGAGAATCCACTAATTTACGGAGAACACCATACAAAGAATTTTTATCTTTAGGGGGAATTGTAAAACCATTGACTCCATTTTTAACTAGTTCTGGAACAGCCATGACTTTAGTACCTATGCAAGGCAATCCAGATGCCATTGCTTCAATAAAAACTACTCCATAAACATCTTCGTGAGTTGGTAAAACAAATATATCTGCATCTTGATAAAGTTGAAACAACTCAGGAGACATGGGACGAATGCCTTTATGGAGTTGAATACTGGGTATTTCAGGAATATCTATAGATGCATTGGTAACTATGTTTAATTCACAGGTATCAATAAAGTGTTCTAAGAAAATATTTAGTAGATCATATCCACCTTTACGAGTAAAGTCATTGCCAACAAATAGCAAGCGAGTTTTATTGCTGGTTAAATTTCTGGGTCGTTGAATAATTTCAAACTGCTCTAGAGGCATTCCGTATGGAATAGTTGTCACCTTTTTTGGCGAGATAGCATAATCCTCAATTACAGACTGTCTCGCCCAATCAGAACAAGCAACAATATGAGCAGCATTTTCAAAGCATTGTTTTTCTAGAGCTAAGATTGGTTGATAAGTAATATTAGCAGGTGATGAATGACTAGCAGCAATGGGAGCAGTGGTGCAATCAATAGAAATTACAGATGGAATTTTTCGGAATAGAGAGGCTGAGAGTAAAGCAATACCTTGTGTATGTATATGCAGTAAATCGGGTTGATACTTTTTAATAGCTTGTGCCAAACAACGATGAGCAAAAAACGAGTTAGCTACTTCTGTCCGCAACCGATGAAAGTCATAATCTGTTTTACTAGAACCTGGAAATCTTTGCCTCAAAAGCAAATGTACAAGCCTTCCTAAAAAATCTTCCTTATAGTAGTCTGTTAGATGTAGTGAATAAAGTTCTACTTCTGGTATACTTTCTCGAAAAGTTTTTTCCAGAATGTTCTGATATGTAATATGACCTAAGATATAACAATTTAAGCTTAATATTCTCATAGTTTATTTAATTTATATAAAAGGCTTTATTAATTAGTTAACAAACTTTTAATCGTCACTAAACATTTAGTTATTAAATCACTCAGCTTATCCAGATATTTTGGAGGTGTAAAAATCCGATTATCAGGGATATTTTCTATACCTAATGATTTCGCATATAAACGACAAGATTCCCAATCAAATTTCCAAATATCATCAAACCAAAATCGTAAGTATCCATATTGGCTAAAATATTTAAGAACTTCAAAATCTTGCCAGTAATATTTTTTGTTTTCAACAGTATGCATATCAATCCCAAGTTCTTCCCACTTGCAAAACCATTCTTTTGGGGATTGACTTAACCTGTCTTTTGATATGACATCTCTATTGAACACATATGCTCGACGCCGAGTTATTAGTGAGTGAGTACTGAAGATATTCTCTAAAACAGAGTAATATCTCATCTTAGCTTGTTGCCCGCTGATGCGACTTAAAGCATAATGGAGTATTTTGACATCATGGATATGTAAAATAGAACTATATTCTGGTTGAGGAATTCGGATACTGTGAATTTTTTTGGGTTGATGTTCTGCACCATCATCTACGTATCCCAACGGCCAGGGATAATCATATCGAAGACACTGATCTGGTGTCAGGTAAAGTTCTGGCTTTTCAAAGCATAAAACCGTCCCAGGTTTTGCCCTGAGCATTGCCTGCCATCCAGAGGTTTGAGTAGCATTAGCTGCAAGAATTTCATCTGCATCTAAAGCCAAGAGTATTTTATGTTCGGGAACAAGTTCTCTAGCTGTATTGATCAGCAGTAATTGGCGTTCTGCTTCGTTAAATTTATCTGACTTATTTGCAATTAGAGTTACTTTTGGATAACGCTTACAGATATCAATACTGTTATCTGTAGAATTTTGATCAGCGATAATAATATGATCTGCAAACTGGCTAGTAACAGATAAAAAACGGTCTAATATCCACTCCTCATTCTTAATTGGTGTAATTACAACAATTTTAGGAATATTTTTGGTCATAAATGTCAAATATTTTTATAATAAATTCATTAGGGTCGATTAAGTAACTTTCCATAAGCAGATTTTATAGCCATACCTGTGCCTGTCCAGCGCAGAAAATCAAATGCCAAATCTTTAGGAGTATCCCAAGTAGATAGGATACTAGAATCAATTGGTTTACCAGATAGTGATTGAATCCAGGCATCAGAAATACTCTGCTGATTAAACTTACTTCTTGCAAATTCACCGGCAAGTTTTCCATTCTCAGCTACTGCTTCCATATGAGAAAGACCATGCAAAATCAAATCTCCTAATGCTTCAGGTGATTTTCCATTTGTGAGAGTTTTTAATTGACCTTGGTAAACTGTTTCTTTAAGGCCACCTGCGGCTATACCAAATACAGTGCGATCGCACGCTTGTGCTTCAACTGCAGAGCAGCAAAAAGTCTCAGGGGAACTCCATGATGGATTGACGATTACAGCCCAAGACTCACAAATTGTTTTGTGTAGTTCTTGTGGCGGTAAAGCTCCTAGAAATTGAGGTTGATATTTTTCTGGTAGAGTTTTGAGCCAAGGCTGAATCTGCTTTGTCTCAAAGTCAGACTCTGCAATTCCCATAGCACCAAGTTTTATATCAGCTCCTTTGTGTATATTAATGCCGCCTGCGATCGCTAGCTGTAAATTGACCTGCTTCTGCACTATGTATGACCATATTTGCATCAATTCTACAAAGCCTTTGCTAGGTGTAATAGCACCTACAAACAAAAGTTGATGCTGAACTTGTGCTTTCTTCGGCACAAATACTGCACAATAAGGATTATAAATAAATTTTATTTTTTCCTGCCATCCATTTATAGCTCTATAAATATTTGCTTGATAGCCTGAAGGAGCAATAACACGATAACCACCGCTATTTATAAAATCATGAATAAACTTCCAAGAAGTCTGATTATGTAACCAGAGGAAAGTTTTTGATAAAACATGATTACCGAAAGTCAGTTCAAGGCTATTCCAATGAGATTGATGTACAATCAACCAATCAAATTGCTCTAATTTGGCTTTCTCATGCTGAATACATAAAAATTTTGAACTTTGACCTTCAGAAGATAAGCTCAAATAAACATCTAATCCAGCATTCGCGAGGAAACTTGCCACACGCATAATTGACCCTACCGTACCTGACACTGCTTCAATGCCATGAAGAACATGATCAACAGAGTTAACTTTTGGGTGGGTTATAGGTAAAGCAACTAAAACTTTCATTAATCTGAATTTTAAAAATACTTTTTAATTTTAATATTTTATCTAGCTATCTGACTGGAATTTTTCTGATTCTGCAAGATGTAAAACCAATTGATAGGCAACCCAAAAATTAAATAGCATAAAGCAAATATAGCCTTTTTAAAATGCAATCCATACATATTTCTCAATGTTAAAACCAAGTAAAATCTATAAGCTTTTAGTGTAAAGAGGAATTGCCCCCCATTTTCACTAACAATCTGATGTTTATTGACATGATAAGCCCAATTGGCAGATTGTTTAGGAATACGGGCGATGAGATTTTTGAGAGACATTACTCTCACTGGATGGTATAATTTAGCTCCTGGAACAAAATTAATCTTAGTAATTTTTTCGACCCGAATTTTTAAGTCTTGGTCTTCATGAGCAGCAAGTAAATAGTTAGAATCAAAACCGCTGATGCTCTCAAACAGTTGTTGCTGTAACGCAATATTGGCAGACCAAAAAAGTCCTCCTTCGGTGTTGACTGGACACTCAGCTAAGTCCTGATTGAGATTTCCCAATGGATAAATCGCACCTTCTAAAGCAAGTGACGATCCTTTCGTGGCTTCCGCATATGCTTCTAGCCAATGAGGCTCAGGTAAACAATCATCATCTGTAAAAGCCAACCAATCTCCTTGAGCATACTTGGCTCCATTATTGCGGTTTGCTGCTGGGCCTTTGCGAGGACCAGCAACCCATTTTGCCCAAGGGTATTGCTGCTGAATTATTTCCTGAGCAGTGGTCTGATAACCATCATCAGTTACAATTACTTCATATTGGTCTGCGGAAAATGTTTGCACATCTGGAGCGAGGCAATCTAGGCATTTTGCTAATAAATCATTGCGATGATAGGTTGGGACTATGACACTGAACTTAATTTGACTCATGTTGTTTATAAACTTGAATTAAGTTTTTCTTGATCAGCAGTGGCTAAATTGTTGACAGCACAACGATGTATCATGCTTACGTAGGAAGAACGCAGACTATCCCAGCTAAAATATTCATAGACCAATTGATGTCGTCGATACTTAGAAATATCATCATTTTGACTTAAAGCCTGGGAAATAAGACTCGTCAAGCTGCCAGGTAATTGAAAGTTGGCTAAATATCCTTCTTCCTTGAGGACAAAGCGCGTTACCTCATAATCATGAGCTAAACAAGGCAAGCCATAAGACATTGCTTCCAGGAATACACGCCCGAAGCCTTCACCTAAAGAAGCCAGCACAAAAGCGTCTGACACTTGATAGTAATCAGCAACTTCATGAGCAGCAACTGTTCTTATTTGAAATTTGTCTGGCTCTAGTAATTTATTACCTAATTCTAAAACTTCTGGAGATTCAGCTTCCATCTGACCCAAGATTAACAAATAGGGATGCGGCTTTGGTAACTGAGCAACTTCACGGATTAAGTAATCCATCCGCTTGTGAGATTTATTAATCGCTCCTACTGATAAGATAATTGGTAAATCATTTGGTAATTCTAACTTCCGTTTCAAACTGGCTTTTTCAGCAACAGTTAATATTTTAAATTGAGAATATATATTTATACCATAAGATACTAAGCTTTGCTTTTCTAAAGGTTCACCTACTTCTACAGCAGCTTGCAGATGGATAGGTACTACTTGCTGCACATGATCCCAACGGTGAAAAGGAGGTGATAAAGGACCACCGTTAGAAAAGAGAAGTTTATAGGGTTGTCCTGTTAATTTTCGCCAGTGCCAGAGAAAATTTCCTATTGCACCATCACTGAAGTAAATTACATCAGGTTGCTGTTGATAAATATGAGGTATTAGGCTACAACTAAACGATGTTTGCTCAATAAAATAGGAACCTCTGCCTGTTAATTTGCCCAAATGAATTCCTAACGGACTCTCGCGAGGAAAGTTACCTAATGAAATTTGGTTAGGAGTGGATTTCCCTCCTCCTTTAAACAGTGTGACATCTAATTCTGGAGATGAGGACAAAGCGTCAAAGCACTCTTGAGTAAAGGACTCGAAGCCTCGTTTAACATGGCCAAGTCCAGAACAAACAATAAAAACTTTAATTGTTTTATTATTAAAATAGCTCATTTAATTTTGGATATTTTATATATTTTTTCATCGCTTGAATAGCACTACTTACTATGCTTGCAACTTAATAAAATCGTATAATTTAGATTTAACTATATTAGTCTCAAAATGATTTTGAACAACCTCAAATGCATTTTTAGTAAGTATATATAGTTCTGAATAATTTTGAATTTGCTTCAGCAAACTTTTCTTAATTTCCGTTACATTATTAGTCTCAAAGACTAAACCACAGTTCCAATACTTAAGGAACAGATTACAAGCTGCATAGCTAGGACCACAAGACAAAATTGGTCGCCCTGATACCATATAATCTGTTAATTTAGTTTGAACAGAACTACGAGTAAGATGAGAATTTTCGGGTAAAAATGAAGATGCGGCAAGCAACAAATTAGCTTTCTGCAAATGTTGATTTAGCTGCTTATATGGTACTAGAGAACCATAAGTAACTTGCCATTTTTCCCAATTATTTCGGTAAATGTCCCAGAAATTGGGGGCTGTGTGAAGCACTAGCTCAATATCTACACCATCGCGTCTCAACTCATAAATTGCTTCTGCTACCACTGCTACAGCATCATAGTGCATAGGCCAGATAGCACCAGCGTAAACCACCCGAAATTTATCTCTGGAATCAGGTGTCAAATCAGGAAATTTTTTGTTAGATAAGTCTACTGGATTATGGACGATAAGCGATCGCTTAGGTGTGATTTCATATCGCTCTACCAATTCTTTTTCCAACTGAGGGCTAATCATCAACCAACCTGCTGCTTGCTTTAGCAAAAAGCGACAAACTGACTGTATATTTCCAGTCAACCAGCGGCTATGATGTAAAGCAACCCAATCATCCATAAAGTAGATCAGATAGGGAGTATTAAAGTACTGAATCACTTTATATCCCATCACCAGACCTAAAGGACTGTTAGGACATATTAGTATAACTTCTGGGGAAAAATTAGCAATCTTTTGATAGCTAGCTAAGGGTAACCAGTCAATCAGTTGATAGTTAAAACTTTCAATCCAGGAATTTAACGATAAACCAACGCGATTTTTCAGGTATGGAAAAAATCTTTCTGGAAATGCTGCAACGTTTTTCTGAAATATGGCATCAGTCGGATTACTTTTTAGACTTTGGTCTGGAGCATAAAGCATAAAGCGATCGGCAGGATAGCCCTCTAAAAGATTAAAGAGAGTACGATTAATCCCAGTTCCTTCCTGACTTAGAGAAACTTCGCTCACCAACAAAAGCCTGGGTAAATTATTTTCTATATAGCTAAGTTTTAGCATTGATTTTTACTTTATGATTACCAATAGCATCCTTCTTCAACCCTTGTAAAATTCTGTGGTGTTTCTGAAGTAAGAGGACGTACCCAGTGTTCATTGAATAGCTGTTGATAGAAGAGACGTTCATCCCATCTAGCACCTCTAATACCAAAGAGAATTTGAGTTGCACCTCCTAAGTGAATAGCTTTTTTACCTAGCTTTTTAACAAAAGCTGCTAGAGGCAGTCCATAGGCACCTGCGCCAATAATTGCAATATCAAATTGTGTATTCACTATCTGATCACACATGTGGTTAAGGGCATCAAACCAATTGTTGAAATTTGCATTGTTTCCAGCGATTGATTGAATTGCTTTGATAGTTTTTAGTTCAAAATCAGGTAAAATATTTGGCTGCTTAAACAAAAGTTTTCTTTTTAGATATTGACTTTGAATGCTGTGTTCAAAAGGATGTATCACTAACACAGTTTTACCATTCAAAACCTCAGACCAAGGATGCTCGTGGCAGTAAGGTTCTAAATCTATAAGAGGTACTCGAACTGCATTATGCAAAAAACTGCTCACAAATTGCTCACCATTAAGCCATGAACCAAGGACATCAATATTTTGAATATCTTGGATTGTCCGCTCACAAAATTTATACAAAAGATGCTTATCGGCGGGGAAAAAACCTGAAGCATTACACATGTTATTAACAACATCATCCTCCCACCAAAAATATCCGATTTTCCCTCTTATATAAAGAAGAGAATCTTTTAATAGGTTTTTAGAATTAACAATATTTAAATATGTTATTATTGCTGACATTTCCGTAGCACCTAAACGGGAGATCATACACGGTTGATTGCGAATTAGAAGCTCTTTAATATAATCACCAGCTTGTTGATCTTGATAGTGATAATGAGAAATGTAGTTATCAGGAATATCTTCAGGCATCAGGTTAGGATACTTGTTTAAATAGATATATCTGAGCTTATGTAAACAGCGAGTAGCAATTCTGTTCATATCTAATTTGTATATCCTTAATGTTTTGTTAATGAACTATTTCAACCGCACTTGCCATGATTTAGTAATCTCTGTAAAAATATCAGTTAATGACTTAGTAATTGACCACTGGGGATAATGCTGTTGCATTTTACGCAAATCGCTGTAATAGCAAATGTGATCACCCTCACGGTTTTTATCTATATATTCATATTGCATTGGTTTACCTGAAAGAGAAGAAACAATGTCGAAGGCTTCCAGGATAGAACAGGTATTATTTTTACCACCTCCCAGATTATAAACTTCTCCAGAACGAGGATTGTTGATAAATACTTCTATGAAACGAGCCACATCATAGGAGTGAATGTTATCACGAACTTGCTTACCTTTATAGCCAAAAATCTTGTAAGTACGCCCTTCTAAATTTGACTTCACTAGATAGCTAAGAAACCCATGTAGCTCAACTCCTGAATGATTTGGACCCGTTAAACAACCACCCCGCAAGCAACAGGTTTTCAATCCAAAGTAGCGTCCATATTCCTGTACCATGACATCGGCAGCTACTTTAGAAGCGCCAAAAATTGAGTGTTTAGATTGGTCAATCCGGAAAGTCTCAGGAATGCCATATTCATAATTTGAGTCAGCATAGTCCCAACGGGTATCTAACTCCAACATGGGGATTTCGTTAGGAGCATCACCGTAGACTTTATTAGTGGAGAGATGGACAAAGGGGGCTTCAGGAGCAAACTGGCGAATTGCTTCTAAGAGGTTCAAAGTCCCGACAGCATTAGTGTCAAAGTCATCAAAGGGGATTTTGGCTGCGAGATCGTGGCTAGGCTGGGCGGCGGTATGGACGATCGCATCTGGTCTTAAACTATCAATTAGGTCTAACACACCTTGGCGATCGCGTATATCCACTTCATGATGTACAAAACCTTTAATTAAGGACTGCAACCTTTGTTGGTTCCAGCGAGTATCTCCTTGAGTACCAAAGAAAACCGCTCTTTGGTTATTGTCAACACCATGAATTTGCCAGCCAAGAGTAGCAAAATAAAGGCATACCTCAGAGCCTATCAGTCCTGAGGAACCTGTAACAAGCAGTTTATTCATTCTCTTAATCTCTGTTTTTTGGAATTACTAAGGTAGAAAATATTATGGGAATTTGACTAGAGTTCTACACTGAAAAATAAAGCCTTATTTGCTAAATTAGCAGTTGAGATTTCTAAAGTTCTTGTAACGCAATTTTTATCCCTCTTTGTTGTGCTTTGTAAAAGCGGCGTTCTCTTGGAGACATCCTACAAAAGCGATACCAGTCTGCCAATTTACTCTGCCAAGATTTTTTTAATTGAGGTAATTTGCCTCGATATGATTCGACAATAATTCCTGAATATGTAGACGATTCTATTAATCGTAACAGGTACTCTTCTGTTAGTCGTGTAGCAGGCATCAAATGCATTAATTTTAATTTAGCAAAGCGACCTGTACCGTAACCAAGATCACAAGCTGTAAATGCCATATCTGAATCCTCATAGGAGGTAAGTTTTTGACCTTTGCGACCCATACTTTGTCTTTGAGAGTCTTGTTTAACTAGTTCACTATATTTCTCGGCCACGAACTTCCGAATACACATACCAGCACCACATGGTGTAGTTTCATACTGGTTAACCAAATTTGACCATTGATCTTGATCAAATTCTTTAATTGCTAAAGCAATCCAGTAGGGTTTTGTCCACTCTGGTGGTGTTTCTTCAAACTGAGGAATTACCTGTCCTCCCCAAACTCCAATAAATGGATAGTCTTTACTAATTTGCCAAGTAGTTTCCAAGTAGTTTAATTCTAGGAGATTATCATCATCTACAAAAACTAAAACCTCAGCTTTAGCTTCTTTAATACCTCTTAATCTTGCAGGAGTTAAACCAAGCTGATTTTCACGAATGTGTCGAGCATCAGGATGCCAACTTAAATCAATCACTGTAGCCAAAACACTATCACTAGCATTATCAATTAATAAAAGTTCCCATAAATCCAATGATAGAGTTTGTTGTTTAAGTGTTTGTAAGACTTTTTCTAGATAATCTAACCTGGGATTATATGTACAAATAATGACACTTATTTTAGGCATAATTTATAATAAATAAAAATAATTATTCTACAGGGTTTCAAGATTTACTGTCATAAAGCTTCGAGACCTGTTCTGCAACTTTTTGCCAACTAAAATTTTCTTCCACAAAAATTCTGGACTTAGTTCCTCTTCGGCGACACTCCTCTAAGTCATCTGCAAGTGAGAGAATAGCTTCTGACATACCAACAATATCTCCACTAGGAAGCAAATTAGCAAAGGTTGGTTGAGTATAATCAACAGCACCACCTACTGCATTGCTAACGATTGGTAAACCACAAGCCATTGCTTCCAATATGGCATTGTTTGCAGTGCAGTCAATTAGCGGCAGAAATAACAAATCAGATTGGCGATACAAATCACGAAGGTCTTGATCTGAGAGATTAGTGTACCATCTCACCTGAGAGTGACGTGAAATTAGCTGAAATTCAGGCAGATGACGTCTGTATATTGGGATAACAAGATTAAAATGAATTGTCGGATTTTTTTCAATAACTCGTTCAATCACTTTGATTAAGGTATCAAAATCCCGCAGCCATTGTCCAACAAAAATGCAGTTAAGATTGTTTGATTGTCTGCTGGGAAAATCAGATGAAATAGGTGAGAAGAAAGAAGTATCAACTCCATGCGGAATGAAATGAACTCTTCCGGGCAAATATTTATCAAAATACTCAACACTATTACTAGATAAGACAATTAATTCATCAAGTGTACTCAGTTCTTGAGGATAGCCGTGGATTGAGCGCCACCACCCAGGTGGCTGATGTACTGTCCCGATAATTCGAGTTCTTATCTTAGATTTTTGTTTGGCAATAATTCGGAAACCATCTTCAACATAGAGAACATGAAGCTGCTGAATACGGTGAAAGCGAATCTGCCAAATTGCTTTTAATTCAGCTAAAGCACTAGCGCTATTATAAAGAGGATTAGAACTAGGACTAGCCATGAGTTTGGCTAGCAACCTTCCAGTACCTTTGGGAGTTTTGGCGCGATCGCACCAGACACTAGAATAATCATTAGGATGTTCTTGCTCAAGGGTTGTACATAATTGGTCATAACCACTATGTTGACCCATATGTGAGAAGGTTTCTCGTAACCAAAGAATCTGTGAATCCATGAGTTTTTCAGATTTTAAATTATAAATATTGATTGTATTTATTACAAACGCCTTGCTAGTTTTTCTAATACATCTAAAGTCTGAACTATCATTCTATCCTCAGAAAAATCTTTGACACGAATTTGAGCATTACGACCCATTTCATCCATCTCTGTTGGATGTCTAAGTGCCCAACGAACTGATTCTAGTAAGTCACAGCTATCTCCTGTCCGAAATAAAAGACCATGAACATGATGTTCAATCACTTCTGGAATACCACTTGCATCTGAGGTGACTATAGGAAGTCCGTTGGCCATTGCTTCCAGCAATGCAAAAGGTAATCCTTCAAAACGAGTTGGAAAAATAAAAATATCAGATGCTTTCAGTAAAGCAGCGACATCTGATCTATATCCTAAGAGGAATACTCTATCTTGAACTTTATACTCATACAGGAGATTTTCTAAATACTGACGCTGAGAACCATCACCTGCCCAAATAAACCTCAAATCAGGAAAATCTTGAATTAAATGGGGGATGGCATTTATTAAATATTCATGTCCTTTCTGAAAATCTAACCGCCCAATTGTTAGCGCTAGTCGGCTATTATCTGGTATTTTTAATTCTGCACATAGCTGTTTTTTTATGTCTTTAACAAAAACATCATTTTTGTTATAATCATGAGATATTAAGCTCGCACCATTATAGATACAAAGTAGTTCATCACCAGGAATTTGAAATGAGTTGGCAATCACCTTGCGAGCATTTTCAGAAATGACAATCCACTTTTGGTGACGATTTCTTGCCCAAGTATAGGCTCGTAGAGATTTGTTGGTAAAATTTCTAGGAAGAGGCAGTTGAAAGACTACAGTAGTTGGAACTTTAAGTAGTCCACAAGCAAGAATACTCCCAAAAGCATGTTCAGGAGCAGGTAAAACAATCTGCACAACATCGGGCTTTAACTTGAGTAAGAAAATTATTGTCCAAATTGCTCGTAAGATATCTTGTAAATTAGAATTTGCATGTCCCGATTCGCCTATTTTTAACGAACAGACATTAACTTTGTTGGCAATTAAATCTCTTACTAGAGAGCTATTTTCATCAACCTGTGAAAATGCTGTGTATACTTCCCAACCTTTTTTAACTGCTGCTTGAGCAATAGTCAAAGCATATTCTTCTGCTCCCCCACGCGACTCTGAAGGTAATAAAATTAAGAATTTCATAACACTCAAAAAATAATTGCTATTTTTTTTAAGGTCTTGTCTTTAAGAACTTTGCAGGTGTTCCACCCCAAATCTCATAGGGTGGTATGCTTTTGTTAACAATACTACCAGCTGCAATAATTGCGCCTTTACCGATTGTTACACCTGGAAGAATAACAACATGAACTCATAATTAGCTAATTTCTATGATTTCTCTGGAGGACATAATTCTACCGCTGGAATTTTCAATCTGAATATTCGTGGGATTAAGAAGACTGCCAGCCTCTGGAAAGGCGACCAAATCAATCTCCTCGTTGTACTCTGCTATTTCTAATGTGCCAGCAGATGCAACATATTGAAATAATTTTAGTTTTTCAGTAAGTCCCACAACCAAAGAGTATCGACCCATGTTCAACATCAAAGTTTCTTCACGAAAAACAGCCTGATATTCCCCTGCTTGCAAAGAGTAAGGCTGACTCCAAGATTTTTTCAGTAGCACCTCATCACTAGTCATAAATCCGAAATCAATGACAAAATGCTCAACTGCTTTTTCGATAATAAAATTTATGCGAACTTGCCAAATTTTACCTGGGGGAACAGATGCAATTGGATTGCCATGTTCATCTTCAATTGTTAGCTTATAAGCATATCCGGGCATATTTTTATCTATGCTAAAAGGTAGCTCATAAGTAGATTTAACACCATCATTGTCTTCAATATAGGTCTGTAAGACGGATGTAATATCGCCCTGGCTCTTAACAATTCCTTTCTCTAAAAGAATTCCATGACTGCATAATCTACGAATTGCGGCTGCATTGTGGCTTACAAATAATACTGTCCGCCCTTCATTAGCTACATTTTCCATCTTACCCAAACATTTCTTCTGAAATTTTAAATCCCCAACTGCTAGCACCTCATCCACAATTAAAATTTCTGGTTCTAGGTGGGCTGCAACTGCAAATGCAAGCCGCACATACATTCCTGACGAGTAGCGTTTGACTGGTGTATCTAAAAACTTTTCAATTTCTGCAAAAGCAATGATTTCATCAAATTTTCGTTTTATTTCCACCTTACTCATGCCTAGAATTGCACCATTCAGAAAAACATTTTCCCGTCCGGTTAACTCTTGGTGAAATCCCGTTCCTACTTCCAACAAACTTGCAACCCGACCCTTGATTTGAATTTGTCCTCTTGTCGGTTCTGTAATTCGACTTAAAATCTTTAAGAGTGTAGATTTACCCGCACCATTACGTCCAATAATCCCCACTCTGTCGCCTTGTTTAATCTCAAAAGAGACATCCTTAAGTGCCCAGAACTCTTCTTGAGAATTTTGAATTTTGGATTTGGGGTTTTGAATTAAACTACCCAGGGATTTGACTTTATTAGTAATTACATCCCGCAATGCTGTATAGCCTTCACCTTGCTGGTGTCCAAGAATATATTTTTTACCTAGATTTTCAACTCGAATAACATTATCAGGCATTGGCTTTTCAGTTATCAGTTACTTGTACTGAGCGAAGTCGAAGTATCAGTTATCAGTTATCAAATTCACTCCCTACTAGAGAGCGATGAGGCGATCGCACTTTCACCGCTAACATCATACCAACGCAGGCGGACAAACCCCTAAGACTAATGCGATCGCACTGGAAATCCTTAGCACTATATAGGGGCGATTACTGACTACAAGTCCATATTAAATCACATCGGCAAATGTCCTTTCCATCTTGCGGAAATACCAAATCCCACTCGCAAATAACAAAGCTACTAATCCCAAAGATAAGACAAAGCCTGGTAAATATAATTTGGAATCACCACCTAAAATTGCCCAACGGAAACCATCGATTACCCCAACTATTGGATTTAAGGAGTAAAGCAACCGCCACTTTTCTGGAACAATGCTGCTGCTAAATCCTACTGGTGAAACATACAAACCAAATTGCACAATAAATGGCACAATATAACGGAAATCTCTATACTTCACATTTAAAGAAGCTAGCCATAATCCTGCGCCCATTGAAGCTGCAAAGGCAATAGCAATAAATAAAGGCAGTGTTAAAATCCGCCAACTCGGAACAAAATTATACCATGCCATTAAGCCTAATAAAATTATTCCGGAAATCATAAAGTCTACAAAGCTAACTACTACTGCACTGGTAGGTACAATCAACCGAGGAAAATAGACTTTTGAGATTAAGTTGGAATTAGAAATTAAACTGTTACTACACTCTGAGAGGGAATTAGAGAAAAACTGCCAGGGCAGCATCGCTGAAAACACTAGAATTGGATAGGGCGCACCTTGAGAAGGTAATTTGGCTAACTGTCCAAATACAACTGTAAACACTACCATCGTCAAAAATGGCCGAATTAGTGCCCAAGCAATACCAATTGCTGTTTGCTTATACCGGACTAATATATCTCGCCAAGCTAGGAAGTAAAATAACTCCCGATAGCGCCATAAATCTTTCCAATATTGTTTCTCTGTCCGTCCGGCTTCAATCACCAGTTCTGGCTGGGAAATGGTGTTTTTCATATTATTGGTTCTTTACTAAGTTGGCTAATTTTGTTTCTACCATCATTTGCACGACATCTTGCATTTTGAATTTCGCCTGCCACCCCAGTTTGTGCTTTACTTTAGCTGGATTACCTTTACCAATCGCTAAATCTGTGGGTCTGAGGAGGCTATTATCTATAACTACATGTTCGCGCCAATCTAAATTTACAAATGCAAATGCTGTGGCAACAAATTCTTCTAATAGACTACTTTTTCCTGTAGCAATCACATAATCATCAGGTTGGTCTTGTTGCAGCATTAAATACATAGCCTCAACGTATTCCGGTGCCCAACCCCAGTCACGTTGAATCTGCATATTTCCTAGATAAAGTTTTTCTTTACTACCTTGACTAATGCGACACGCACCAGCAACAATTTTTTGAGTGACAAACCGTTCTGGCCGCAAAGGAGATTCATGATTAAACAGGATGCCAGAACAGGCAAATAAATTATAAGCTTCTCTGTAGTTAGCAACTTCCCAAAAAGCGGCGGCTTTAGCCACTGCATAAGGGCTTCTGGGACGGAATGGCGTTGTTTCTTCAGCGGCTGTCCCACCAGTGTCACCAAAGCATTCACTAGAACCGGCATTGTAGAGTTTGATGGGAACACCTAGAAAACGAATTGCTTCCAGTACATTGAGAGTACCCGTGGTGATGCTTTCTAGAGTTTCTACTGGCTGTTCAAAAGATAGTCCAACAGAAGTTTGTCCGGCTAGGTTGTAAATTTCATCTGGCTGAATTTTCGTCAGCACTTGCAAGACGCTACGAAAGTCAGTTAGAGCCATTGACTCTAGCTTCACCTGCTCGCGGATACCTAAGTGAAGCAAGTTACGGAAGGAGGAGATTTGAGCATCTCGTGAAGTGCCACAGACAGTGTAGCCTTGATTGAGTAGCAACTGTGCTAGGTAGGCTCCATCTTGACCTGATATTCCACAAATAAGAGCTGTTTTCATGAGGTTTCTTTGCGTAATTAAATATACTTTGGGAAAAAGCTATACTCAATTTAGCAAAAAGCGATCGCCCCAATTTTCACTCCATCTTTTCTGGATCAATACCCAATGCTCTCAATTGTTCAGCCAAGCGTTCGGCTTTAGTGCGTTCTTGTTCTAGTTGTGACTGTGTTTGTTCCAGTTGTAACTGTACTTGTTCCATTTGCAACTGCGTTTGTTCTACCCTAGCGCGTTCTTGTTGCTGCAACTCTTGCAGGGTTGGTATCCACTGACCAGTGGTATTATACCAACGCAACCATAACCGCTCAATACCTTGATAACTGCCTGACCATAGTCCCAAACCTAATTCTAGACTAGGCATCCAAATTTTGGGAGTATCTAAGTTAATTTCACTATAGCGATCGGCAACTAATTGAAATGCTCGCAATTGGTCAGTATAACGGTCGAAAACAATATAGTAGGGAATGCGTAAAATTTGCTCATAAACTTGCCATTTTGTGGGCGGTTGATTGACATCCCTGAGAGTATCGCCTAAATCCTCCTTTTCAGTTTCCGGAGAAAGCAACTCCACTACGACAAATGGATCTACCCCTTCTTGCCAAACTACATAGCTCAAGCGTAAATCCTGTTGTTCGTATAATCTGGAGACACCTAAAACAGCAAACCAATCTGGACGTTTATACCAAAGTGGATGACGAGAGTCATAATAAAGGTTCAGGTCAGTCGCCGTAAATAGTTGTTCTGCCGGGTACGTTGGTGGAAAAAAAGTTTCCCGTAGAAGTTGCGGTTGTAGAATGTGAAATTCATCAGGCAAGCCAGGTTCCTCAGGATCTTCACTCTTGAGATCGTACATTGTCGGCAGACATTCTTTTGGAGGAAGTGGCGGATCGGTTTGGTACATGGCTTTGGTATCTAGCCCTTTAGCTATAGGTTAACCGATCAGCTTTAATTCATAAACCCAAAATCTTTAACACCTGCATAATTCAGCATTCGCGCTTGTCTGCGGGTGAACTCTCCTACAGAAGGATTCCCATTTGCTTGAATTACTCCCGTTGCTTGCTGCCACAATTCTGCTGGTGCTGCTGACAATTCATAGTGTGAATCACGCTTACGCACATGATACCACTTTGTTTGTTGGCACTCCTGACACCAAAAAGCTTCTAACCATTCGCCTTCTAAAGAAACTGTGGTTTTTGCTGCTACTAACATCAGAGCATCCCGGCGGTTGACTCCTCGTTGCTGTAGCTGTCCGGCTTGGTCAGCAAACAACCGATATTTTTGGCTCATACTCTCGATGTAGCAGCCATGTATGGGACAATAAATAGTCCGTCGCTTAGAACGTTTCCGATTTCGGTCACACCTTCTGGGCACTTCGGCCTCCTGTATCAGTGAATAAAAACAGATCACAAGAAGGTTGCGTTGGAGAGACTGAGATCAAATAGACCATCGAAGCCCAACTCCTTTATCAACAGTAAATTATTCAATTTCCCAAAAATTTGCCATCCCTGGTAATGGTACGACGTACAGCTTTTGCGGCTGCGTATAATTAAGTAGGTAAATACTCTAAGAGTCTGGGTAGACGACTATAAAATAGCCTGATTTAGCACCTTTAAATATTCTTTGGCTATGATTTCAGGCGTAAAGTTTGACTGCAAATACTGACGAGATGCTCTACCCATAAGTTCCGCTAGTTGGCGATCGCTATTCAAGAGCCGAATAAATTCAGCTAAACCATGACTATCTCCATTTTCAAAAGTAGCGCCGCATTTTGCGTCTGCAATTAGCTGATTCAAGTATGAATACTCGGAACAAATTGCTGCTACTGGTCTGCCAGTTGCTAAGGCTGGGTAAAGCTTGCTGGGAGCAACTAAACTATCCATACCAGCTTCTACGCTCACTAAAGATAGATCGCAAGCTGTGAGGGAATAGGGCAGTATTTCTTTATCTTGATATGGTAAAAATAGGAAATTGCTGAGTCTTAGTTGATTTACCTCTCGGATAAAGCTTTGTTGTTTTGGCCCACCGCCGATGCAGACAAACTGAATTGGCTCGTCTTGCAGTTGTTTGGCTGCTTCGAGAATGGTGTCCATATCATGACACCGCCCCATGTTGCCAGAATAGAGTACGGTGAATTTGTTAACTAAGTTATGCTGTTTAGCAAACCAGTTATCTTTTTTGGCGATGGGTTGGATTAAATCAGGATCTCCCCAACTGTGAATTACAGAAACCTTATCAGCTACCTCTGGACAACTGGCAATTACCCGTTGCTTCATGGCAGGACTCAGAACGATAATTCCTTGAGAATTTTGCCAAATCTTTTTGTTGAGTCCCCGCCAAACCCTGGCTAACCAGTGCTTGTGGGGAATTACCCCCAGAGCGATCGCAATATCTGGGTATATGTCATAGATTAAGCAGACATAAGACACCTTGAAACAAAGGTGAACTAAATATCCGACAATTGGCAGAAATGGCGGCGCTGAAGTCAGTAAAAAGACATTGTGTTTGCGGCTATTTCTCACTAGATGGAGAATAGCACGCAGGGTAAACAAGACGCCGTTGATAGCTTTGCCGCGAATTTGCCCAGACCAAAGTCTAGCACTGCGCGATCGCCTAATGCGGATTCTACCTAGTTGTTCCACTGCTGGAGCACTAGAAATACCGAACGCATAACCAGGTTGTCCTGTAAATACCTCAATACTTGCACCTTGTTGTTCTAAATGTCTCACCAACTCTTCAATTAACTGTCCTGTAGCAGCGTAATCCGGAGGAAAAAACTCAGTAATCACAGATAATTTCAGTAACTGTTCATACCAATTTTTATTCGCTGCTCGTGACTGCCGCCCAGAAGCAGATGAAGATGCAAACGTAGAAATATGACCTACTTTGCGGCGTTTATCAATCTTGATACCTGCTTTACTATTGTTTAGTAACTTTGTATCAGTTTTGATCAGCCACTGATTTTCAGTTTCTCTGGGTGTAGATGTCGTTGGCAAAAATTTGTTCAGCCATTCACTGAATGCCATAGCTTGTATAATCCTGTAGAAATATTTTCAGACATACAGGTGAATTGGGCAGCCCTCATCTGGGCAAAAAATTTGCCTTAGGCGCTCAATGAATTAAATTCATACCCTTTAGTCTGTGTTTGATTCTATTAATTAGGTGATATTAAATTCGAGAGTATTTCCCAAATATCACCTTTTCTAGCCTCCTCTAACAAGAAGAAACTCATTATTAGCTTTTAACAGCCTGACACCTGTTTATGGTGACTGCTCATCATAGACAAGCCCAGTTATCAAGAACTTTCACACTAGTGTGTTCACCTGCATACCCAATTTAAAATGCAGTAGCCTAGCTTGACTTTGTCTATTTAGCCATCTTTGTATAACTAAGACTTTTTCAATTTCGTTGATATCAACGTTAAGGAAAAAGACTCATGTATGTTGATAAATTATCAGCCGGACTCTATGGCTTCTCAGACCTATTGGGATAAGATTGAGTCAGAGCCGAACTGAATACTCCTAATTTGCTAAGTAGTGACGCCAGCACAAGCAAACAGGAGAGCTAATCAGTATTGTCATCAGATATTAACCCCGCCCAGAGGATTTATCTCTGTCACCGGAATTGATGGTAGCAATGGTAGTTACAGCACCGTCAGTATATATAGTCTCTGTTACTGAAATTAATGGTAGTTACAGCACTGGTTGTATATTTAGTCTTTTACAACACCGTTATTTTAATTCGTCTCTTAACTTTTTGTAGACTTGCGAATAAGTTCTTGGTAGAAAAACGCAGCAGGCAATGCACCAAACTTTTAACAACTAAAACATTCTCAAGCTAGACGAAAACAACGATGCTAAATTCCCTGGTAGAAGACAACTAGAACCGGATGTCGGCGTAACAGTCTGAGTGAGTAGATAAAATTTTCATTTCCCCTCACATGTTCTAATTTACACCACTTAAGCATATAAATTTTGGCTTGTTATGATACAAATCATTAACTTTACATAAACTTTATAAAAAAATCTGATATGTGTAGCGGTTTGATCGAGCCTGTTGGAAAAGCAAAAATAGTCGTAAACCCTTACTCCAGAAACCTAAGAGCTTTCTTTCTCAGGGGCAATGAGGCGCTTTCAGTAACGGTAATTTCACTTGCATAGTTAATATCGGCATTAACAAAATTTTTACAGTTCGATGTTAATATTTCGTTAAATGAGCTTTAATCATTGGTAACAAAACATGTATTATGATTTATTTACCGTTATAATATTTACTCAGGAAAACCTATAAATATACACTGACGTAAGTATGTAGTATTTATACGACTAAAGTTTTGAGCTTCCACCTACGCAAAATGTACACCTTTCTATAGAGAAGTTTATAGAGCCAAAACAAACCTCCGTAGGAGTCATCTTGATCAACCCGTAACCAAATTTTAATGTAGCTAGGTAATCCAGGTTGACCCAAACCAGAACGCAACTACTGAAATTAGTTCTACCAAATAGAAGAGTTATTTAGCTATTTTTGGGGTAGTCCAGAAAAGCTATCCAAACTCTAAAATGTTTTTGCAGGGGTGCAGAGAGGCATTATAGATTCAAAATCAACAAATTTTGAATTTGCCCAATTTGAGTACTTGATTGTCTACTTCCCAAAACTCAATTCGGATGGCAATAATAATCTTCAGCTTGCTGCAAGGTCTTATATCAATTGCATCTGACTTACTTACCCCCAAAAAAATAAATGATGGAGAATTATTCTATTAGACCCTTAAGTTCCAACCAAAATGGAATGGCTATGCCTCAATCACCGCCAATGCAAACTTTTCCTGGGTTTGAAGAAGAAGGTAAAAGTTTTGATGCACGTCAATTTCTAGGTATTTTACAGCGACGAGCGCTAGTTATCGCGGGGGTAGCCACCATTGTGATGGGTATTGCGGCTTACTCAACGCTGAAGGAAAAACCAATATATCAAGGCAATATTCAACTTTTAGTAGAACCTGTCAATGAAGACAGTACTTTGGGAAAAGTTACAGTAGATAATGCAGCCGCAAGTAAACCAATTCTAGATTATGCAAGCCAGATTCAGATTCTTAAAAGTCCTGAACTGATGAATACCATAGTCAAGGACTTAAAAACTTTATATCCAGATATTACTTATGATTCTCTCTTGCAATCTTTAACTATTAATCGCTTGGGTGATACCAAGATTATAGAAGTCAGTTATGTAAGTTATGACCCTAGTAGAATTAAAGTAGTACTAGATAAAATTGCCAAGTCTTACTTAGACTACAGTCTAGAAAAACGGAAAACTAAACTGCGTCAGGGAGTTAAGTTTGTTGACCAACAGCTACCATCTATCAAAAATAGGGTAGATAGGCTACAAAGAGAACTGCAAATCTTCCGGCAAAAATATGACTTTATTAGCCCAGAAACTGAAGCAGGGGAAATTACAGGCAGATTCAGCAATTTATCTACTCAAAGAACTGCTCTCAATCAGCAGTTAGCTATATCTCGTGCCAACTTTGCTAGCTTAGGTAAAGAACAGGGAGAACTAGCGGCGTTAAATAATGCAGTTGTATATCAGCAATTAGTTGGACAACTGCGCCAATTAGATGTTCAGCTTTCTGGGGAATCAGCTCGGTTTCAAGCAGATAATCCAACTATACAAACATTAGAAGAAAAAAGGCAAAATATATTATCCTTGATGCAACAGGAATCTCAGCGAATTATGGGAGTCAAATATGCTGAGGTCGCAACTCAACTTCAAAGTCTGGAGGTACAAAGCCAAGTGCTAGCTCAGTCTGAGCGGCTAGCCGAGCAACAAGCCAAGCTATTACCAATTCTTTCCAGAAGATATACCGAACTCCAGCGAGATTTACAGATTGCAACTGAGAGTCTAAATCGCTTTCTAACTACCCGTGAAACTCTCCAAATCCAGGTAGCTCAAACAGAACTTCCTTGGGAGTTAATTAAAGCAGCAGTTCAACCTCAAGCACCAATATCTCCTGATATTTCACGTAATCTCTCACTAGGATTGGTCAGCAGTTTAGTCTTAGGACTTGGCATTGGGTTTCTCCTAGAAAAAGCAGACAATACCTACCATGCCGTCGGGAGTTTAAAGGAGGATATTAAACTGCCTGTGTTAGGAATTCTGCCTTTCGATAGAAAACTGCAAAATAGTCAATACCACGCTCTCACACCAGCAGTTCCAGGTGGAAAAACAACAGTAGTAAATGAGGGTCAAGAAGGAATATCTGGGTTATCTAGCATTTTTGGTCGTCAGTTTGGCAGTAGTAGCAACAACGGCCGAGGCAAATTTGGAGAAGCTTTACAGGTGCTTTTTGCGAATATTCAACTGCTCACTCTTGAGCGGCCTATTCGCTCTTTAGTTATTAGTTCAGCATTGCCAGGAGATGGTAAATCTACTGTGGCATTCCAACTAGCTCAGACATCTGCCGCAATGGGGAAACGAGTACTACTCGTAGATGCCGATTTACGCCGACCCCAGTTGCATAACCTCTCAGATTTAAACAATGTACAGGGGTTAAGTAGTGTAATTTCAACAAACTTGCCTGTAGACCAAGTCATCCAGCAAATGCCTGGGATGAACAATTTATCTGTGATGACTGCTGGTCCCATACTACCTGATCCCACAAAATTACTTTCATCGGAAAAAATGAAGCAACTGATGGCATATTTCCATCAAAGCTTTGATTTAGTGATTTATGATGTTCCCTGCTTAGTGGGAATGGTCGATGCAAGGCTGCTGGCACCGTATACGGATGGTATGGTGCTGGTGGTGAGGCTTGACAAAACAGATAAATCTGGGTTGACAGCAGCTCAAGATAGCCTCAAATTGTCTCCGGCAAATATCTTAGGTATCGTTGCTAATGGAGATAAAAGCAAATTGAATGAGATTAACTATTCCCATGCTGTATATAGGTAATCAGTTATCAGTTATCAGTGTTTTGAGTTGATCAGGACTTACGCAGGTGTCACAATTAAATGACCATTTGTATGGTGGGCAATGCCCAACGCCACTTGACGCCAGTCGCCTCTCCCAAGGGGAGACGCTGCGCGTAGCAAGATCCCCTTACGGGGTACAAGTCGGGAAACCCGCCCACGGCGCTGGCTCCTTTAAGCCGGGAAACCCTAGTCGAGCAGTGGCTCCCCTACATGATTAAATTCTGTGCCAGTTGCGTAAGTCCTATTGATAACTGTTTACTTTTCATCACCTTGACTGGAGGCGGAGCGTTCTTTGCTCCGCTCTTGAGCAATCACCAATATTGAAATAGGGTTTACTTCTCTTTAAAAGTCCAAACACCTTCATCCCAATCGATATCTGATGGGGGTGATTGCATCCAATGTTGACAGCGCCGCAAATGCAAAATAGCGGCTTTGTCGCTATTGTCAACAGTTAAAACTTTGGCAAATTCAGTTTCCGCTAAAGAAAACTCACGATTGAGGTAGTATTTGCGTCCTTTGTGATAATGCTCAATTAGTTCTAGTTTTTGGCTACTAATAGGGTCAGAACGCACACCGAGTAATTCATAGATAGCTACTGGCTCATTTCTGCCTTTGACGCGAATGTAATCTAGTTCTCTAGCCCAAATATTTTCTCGGCAGGGTTTATAAGTGTTGTCGCTAATAATGATGTCGCAGCCATATTGTTTGCTAACACTTTCTAGTCGAGATCCCAGATTAACACCATCACCAATGGCAGTAAATTCCATCCGTTTACTAGAACCAATATTACCACTAATTACGGTGTCAGAATTAATGCCAATACCAATGTTAATTTTGGGTTTATTCGCTGCATAGCGACGATGATTAAATTCGTGTAAGCGATGGCGCATTTCTAGGGATGTTTGGACTGCCATCCAAGCATGTTCTTCTAAGGGGAGGGGAGAACCAAACACGGCCATGATGGCATCACCAATATATTTATCCAGAGTGCCTTTATGTTTAAAAACTGCCTCTACCATTGACTCAAAATATTCATTCAGCATACTCACCACTTCTTCGGCTTCGAGATTTTCGGTCAAGGTGGTGTAGCCACGAATATCAGAAAATAAGATGGAAACTTCTTTGCGATCGCCTCCTAGTTTCGCATCGTCTAATTTGAGTAATTCTTCTGCTAATTCTTGGGTCATGTAGCGGTACATGGTGCTTTTGAGGCGTTTTTCATCGCTAATATCTTCCATGACAACTAGCGCCCCACGAACTTGTTGTTGATCGCTAGCGTCAGCGATAGTATTAATTGATAAGTTGATACTGTGCTGCTCTTTACCTGTGGTGATGAGTGTGCGATCGGGGTAGTATTGCTGGCGGCGTTTTATGTCATTGGCATGTAAAGCATCCTGATACCACTTACTAAAATCACCTTCTTTAATACCGATGACATCATTAATTAATTTACCTTCCAAACGGTCATCTTCATCTAAATTTAGCAAGCGCTTGGCGCTTTCATTAGCCGCAATCACTAACCCAGATTTATCAGTAGAAATTACTCCATTAGAAAGACTACGCAAAATGTCCCGCTGCATTTGTTCTTGTTGCTTGACTGTGGCAAACAATTGAGCGTTTTGTAATGCTACTCCTGCTTGAATGTTAAAAGCTTCCATGAACTCTTCATCGTTATGATCAAAACTAGCTTGGAAGCATTCGGGAGCTTTGGGCCAAGCAGCAGGATTATAAGCGGGAAAGTCTCCTGATTTCTTTTTATTAACTAACTGGGTGACGCCGATTAATTGTTGGTCGGCGTTAAACACTGGCATACAAAGTAAACTACAGGTACGATAGCCATTTTGTTGGTCAATTTGTTTGGCTGTATCTGAATCTGGGTGGTCATATAAATCAAAGGGAATATTTAATTTTTTACCGGATGCAGCGACTATTCCCGCAAAGCCTTTACCGATGGGTACGCGTAATTCTTTAGTAGAACCATTGTCTTGGGTGATTTTTGTCCACAATTCATGACGATCGCGATCTATCAACCATAGTGTACTGCGATCGGCGCTCATGAGTTCTTTGGCTTCATCCATCACCCGTTTCAGGGTATCTTCTAAATCGAGACTGCTTTGCGAGAGAGATTTGATCGCCTTCATGAGTGCAGCCACAGCTCTTTGTTTTTGGGTGGCGACATAAAAGGAGCGCGATGATTCTAAAATCAGGCGAATGGAAGGAGCAAATTCTTGAAATAATTGTTCGTCTGCGTTGGTAAACCCTCTAGTATCTATGCGATCGCCTATGGGATCATCTGGATGATGTGAGGTTTTTAATTTATTCAGTAATTGTACGACTGCGACTAATTCCCCTTGTTCATTCAACAATGGCAGAGCCAGCATGGTGTAGGTACGGTAGCCAGTGATTTTTTCCTGTGCTTGAGCAAATATTGACCGCTCATCTTGATAAAAATCATAGGGAATATTGATGACTTGCTTGAAGGTGGCGACTTCTCCCGCAATCCCCTTATCTGCTGGGATGCGAATTTCGAGAGAGCGATCGCCTTCTCCTTCGGCTAAAATTGACCAGAGTTCTTGTTTGTCTTCGTCTAATAAAAATATTGTTGTGCGGTCTGCGCCTAGTAATTCACCAGTTTTCAGGGTAATCGAATGCAACATTTCTTCCAGGATTGTTTCAAAACCCTGCGAATCCAACATTGACAGCGTTTGGTGAACAATATGTAATTTTTGTTCGACTTCCTGAACAACTTGTTTAAAAGTATCTTGAGTTAGGGGAGCCAAAAAAGAAGAGATAGTTCCTTTTCTGCTAGCAAGCGCACCCACAGGCGGAGAATTTTGTTGCCAATATTGGTTTTCTTGGTTGTGAACACCAATAATTAAATCAGCAGTTTCACCAAAACTACGTTGATGCAATGACATAATTAGTTTTTGATATATGAGGATTAGATTTTAGTAATGTTATTTACATGTGGCTGCAAGCAACGGTCAATCGATTTTGGATTTTAAATTTAGGATTTTGGATTGACCCCTACCACAAGGGTAAGGGGTATGATGATTTTAAATTTGGGATTTTGGATTTGTTCCGCCCACTGCCTTCGCAGCGGGATGAAGTCCGGGGCGGGGCATGTAGCTTCTCCGCAGGAGTACCAAAATAATCTAAAATCTAAAATCTAAAATTGGTACGGTCAACTGCTATTATCCACTATCCAGCCAATTCTTAGTAGCATTAGTCACTGTAGATAGTACGAAGGGGTCAGGACAAGTGATGTAGCAATTATGGATTGTCATTGGTCATTTGTCATTGGTCATTATTGTCCTAATCCCTTATTCTACAAACTTGTGAAATTATGTAGTGAATCAGCAAGGCGATCGCTAAAACAGCCTAAAATTCCAAAGTCTGCCATTGAGTAGCCGCCTTATAGAGATTAAGAGAGGTATTTATGAGCTGGGTTAAGGTGCTTTCCCAAGATGAGTTACCACCTAATGAACGCAAAGTGGTAAAAGTTGAACAACGTAACATCCTGCTAGTTCGCCATAACAGTCAAATTTATGCTTTGGAAAATTCCTGTCCTCACATGAAACTGCCCTTGAACAAGGGTAAAATCACCGATAAGGGAGAAATTGTTTGTCCATTTCACCGTAGTGCTTTTGACTTAGCTACTGGTAATCCTACAGAATGGATTACCTTTCCCCCTGGTGTGAATAAGGTGCTGGGTTTGATTTCCAAAGAAAAAGCTCTACCCGTTTTTCCCACCCGTGTAGAGGAAGGAAGTATTTGGGTAGAGTTGTAATCATTTATTGAGTCTCTGCTATAGGATGAAGGATGAGCAATTTTGTTGTTTATCTTTCATCCTATTCTGATGATGGCGATCGCTCTTTTTGATTCTTCTCAACTCTTACTCTCTGCGACTCTGCGCCTCTGCGTGAGATAAATTACTTACCTTCCTCCAGAATCAACGTTGAATCAGCCACACGCCCAAATTCTTCTGGTGCATATTGTAGGTGAACTTGGGCACCAGGCCAGAGGAATGTACCGGGCGTGACAGAACGCACTAAGTAGTGGAGGCTATAAACTCCTGGCTCTAAGTGATCAGCGTAGGCGATAATGCGATCGCTATAGATATTTTTAAATCCAAGTTGCCAACTATCGGCTTTTGCTTGTATTGCCGCTGTCGCAGTTTGGAAACTTGCGTCTACAGCTTCAAATCCGGCTGGTAGAGGATCATTAATTACCACATGATCCACGGGATGGTCAGCAACAAGCTCTAACTCTATATCATACACCTTTCCGGGTGATAAAGTCAAGGGTTTATCTATCGCGTAAAGACCTAGTTTTTGTAGAACTTTTGCTTCACCGACTTTTTGAATTTCCCGCGTGACGCGCAAACCGTTAAATCTTCCTGGTTGATTTCCTTGCAAGCGATAATTATAAGCAACCAGATAATGTAACTTCCCTTCGCCTGATTTTTCTAGGGTTAAATCATTGCGTCCACGGGGTAATTTAGCCATCGGCACTTTTAAATTTACACTAGAATTACGGTAATCTTCAAAGCGATTTTCTCCTAATTTCTCCCCAGCTAATTGCACTGTCGCCACAAAGTTCGGCGGTGTAGGTTGCAGTTGACTATATTCTACTAAAGCTGTGAGGGCTTGGGCATTGTTATAACTAGTTTGCCATGTTCCATCCCGCCGCAACGCCAACAGACTTTGGAATAATTTATCTACAATTTCTGGCTGAGTTTTGTTAGCAATAAATAAACGTATTGCTTGCGCTTGCGTCGTAGTTGGTGAACTCATCCATTCCCAACTTGGTGGTAAACTCACAACGGCTGTGCGTCCAGTTTCGTAGACATTTTTTTGCAACTGAGTCAACATTTTTTGTGACTCATTTTTCCATTCGGGGAACTGAGATAGATATCGCGCCAGTTTAATTTGGGTGACGACATCAAACTTTTCACGCTGTTGATTAATATCGGCGAGGAAGCTATTACGCTTGTCTCCCAGTTCGGCTAAAGCAATTAAAGCATTAAATTGGAGTTGATTTTTACAGAGTTGCTGTTTACAAAACTCGTATTGTCCAGGATTCGCCAGCACTTTTTGTAAATAACCTTTGAGGCGAGATGTTATCCCCGCATCTACCAAACCGGGGAATACTTGATTGGCTTTGGCTAAAGATTCGGCTGCGTAACCAGATACCCAAGGGTCAGATTTTTCTTGTCCAGGGAAAGCGGCGAAACCACCATCAGCGATTTGCAGCTTTTGCAATTTTTCAATGGCTTGATTCGCTTGTTTTTGGGGATTAAATTCTGCAAATGTCTGTCCATATTTTTGGGTGAGAGTTTGCAGATTGGCTGCAATTATGAGTTGACTTGCGGCTGGTTCTGTGAATGGTAATGCATCATCGGCTAAAACTTGTTTTGCTGGTGCTTTGATTTCGGGAATTAAGCTACTCGCCAATTGAATATCTAAACCTCCCGCTGTGGGGATGGTATTTTTATCGACATTTAAAGGAATTTTTACTTGCTTTTCAGTGACACCAGTTTCAACAACTTGTTCTGTAATTTCTATTGGCTTAATTTCTAACGGAACTTCAAAAGCATCAGTTGCATTATTTAGCTGAGTGTTAAATTGAACTTTCCCGACTCCCACACTATCAGCCAGCATGGGGAAGCGATAAGCGCGAGTAGCAGTTTCCGCGTTGGTTTGTAAAGTGGTAGCTGTGGGGTTTTTCTCGGCAAACTTCACCGTACCGCTCAAGTTACCATTGATAGTGAGATTTCCTGTGCTTCCGGTGTTGTTGGTGACTGATAAACCGGCGAGTAGGCGATCGCCTGGACGGGCAAACTGTGGCAAAATGGCATTAGTTAGTAGTGGTTTGGTGCTGATAAACGTCGCATCAGCATTGCCAAAACGCAGATTTCCATCAGTCGCCACAGCCATCACCCGCCATGTCGTCAAATCATCTGGTAATTTAAATGTTATCTGTGCTTGACCACTAGCATCGGCAATCACCGAACCATTATAGTAAGCTAAAGCTTGAAAGTCAGTGCGGGTGCGAGTATTCGCCACGCCACCAGACAACCCACCGCCATAACCCCAACCTTTGGGTTTAGCCACATCTTGCGGTTGTATCACCACATCCGGGCGATTATCGCTGAAGCGGGTAGATATCTGCTGTTCAGCATAAACCTTATTCACCAAATCTGGCGGACGATATCCAGAAAGTTGCAGTATCGCCTCATTCACCACCATGACTGTGAATTGTCCGGAAGCGGGATTTCCCTGATTATCTTTTAATTCCAGTTTGACAGTTGTTTCCGTACCAGGGGCTAGTGATGGTTGCGTTGGCGTGACTTGCACTTTTAAATACTTATCTTGCAAGTTAACGTTAAAAGGTGCAAAGCCAATTTTCACGAGTTTATCTAAACTTCCCGGTTCCAGCTGATTTAAACTCACACCTTGACGAACTAACACAGCTTGTACTGCTGCATTTGGTAACATTTCTGGTGTGACTTGAAACTGAATTTGTGGTGCGCCTCCCTTAACTTTGGTAACTTGTTGATAGAGAGGCTTATCTTTGACTACCGCAAAATACAATTCTGCATCTGGATAGGGAGATTGAATTAGAACAGTAGCCGTTTCTCCAGATTTATATTCCTTTTTATTCAGTTTAACTTCCAAAAAATCCTGTTCTTTATCACCCCAATACACAGGATTTTCTCCAGTCGCCCAAATTTGTAAATCTGTAGCGCTGATTTCATCCTTGGTATTGGTAAAATTAGCTCTGATGCGGTAAGAACCTGATTCTGTTGGTTTGAGATTTATGATTTGTGGACTCTCTGCAGATGTAACTTCCGCTTCTGCAACAGTTTTATATTCCACTTGATTTTTTGGTGTCCGACTACCTTCTAGCAATTGGGTAACATTACTATATTTTATCTGTTGTAATTCCAGCTTCACCCTTTCCCCTGTGATGGCTTTACCTTGAGGTTCAGTGACAATCACTTCCACAGGAAAAGCTTTACCCGCATCAGCAACGAAGTTACTTTTCAACCCAATCAGCCGATTACTTGGTAAAGCTGTAAAAGTTTGGGAATTCGCCACAGATAAATTAGAAACATCTGCAACTTGCACATCCACTTGATAAGTCATCGCATAAGGTAAATCCTTAGCCACTGTGATTATTTGGTCACTTTTACCAGCAGCATCTAGCTTAGTATTAGTTTCCAGCACATCGCTAGGTAAATTAGGACTTTCTTCTGGCCAAAACCATTGTCTACCAAAAGAGAATTCCTCCCAATTTTTGGGGACAAAGTTCGCCTGCTTGCGGGTGACAAAATATTTTGCTTCTCCACCTTCCACAGGCGCACCAAATAGATAATTACTTGCAGCTTTAGCCTCAACTTTCTCGTCAATCAAAGCAAATTCTTTATCTAATTTGAGTTCGACTTTAAAATTTGGTGGCTTGAACTCTGCGACTCGGAATTCTCCAGATATTTCTTGTCCCTGCTTCCCCTTAGCTTGGATATTATAGTAACCTAACTTCTGACTCTTCTGAATTGGTAACTCTAAAGAAAACGTCCCAAATTCATTAGTGGTTTGTGTACCTAAATCTGTCTTCTGTCCATCGGGATTTACCAGAGTTAATTGGTAAGCCGCATTTTTATCTTGTTGGATACTACCATTTTGCAAGTAATCAGCAAAACCAGTCAACCAAGCTTTTTCTCCTGGTTGATATAACTGTCTATCAGAGAAAATTACCCCTCGTGATTCTGGCTTCTCTTCTTGCCAACCTGCATCAATCCCATAACCATAAACACCACTATATTCTTCAGTGCGCGTGAATGCCCAATCTTGATTTTCGCGGGCAATGACTAATAATTGTGGCGATTTCACAAATCTTTGCTTACCAGCAAAACATGTCTGTAAATCTTCCCGCTTAATACTTAAATTTCCATTTGCATCAGTTTTACCAGATGCACAAGGTGTAGGTTGAGTCAGAGACTTCGCTTCTAATTTTAACCCCGAGCGGAGCCGAGGGGTTGATTCATAAATTTCCACAGTAGCCGCGTTGACTGGTGAACCATCACTCAGATGATGAACACGAATTAAACCAGACTCCGGAAACCACTGGGAAAATACACCCAAATTCGTTAATTGAACCAAACCATATATAGTGGGTTCCCGCCACAATTCCTTACCATTTTCTTGATATTGATTTGTGCGCGCCTGAACTCCATAAGCTAACATCCCTGTAGGGGAAGATAGCTTTTCTTTTAGCGGTACGGTAATATCAAGGGGCTGATTTTTTTTAGTCGAAACGTCGCTAACAATTGCAATTGAAATTATCTGATTACCCACCAACGCAGAACTATCAAGGGGCTGATTTTTTTGAGTCGAAACGGGGAAACTTTGCCATTTAGCAGGTTTCGGTAATAAATCGTTCTCATTCCCCTTGGGAAAAGCAGAATTGAAATAAACTAAATCTGTTGGTTGCAAGACTCGATAAGCTGCTTTATATTTTCCTTCTGGTAAATTTATAGTATTGATATTTAACTGTAAATCTTTACCTGTTGGGAAAATGTTCAAGTCTGAAGGTGCCCAAATATCGCCAGCTAAATCACCTGTTTCATATTGTACTGTCACAGGCTTACCCAAAGTTTGCCCAAATTTATCTTTAAGATTTTCACCCAGAGTAATTGTATAACTAGTCGCTGGCGCTAAAGCATAAGGATTGATGCTGACTACCTTATCTTCTTCATTGACTTGGATAAGCCGAGAAATATCTTTGGGTGCGGGATTAATTTGAATATTTTTTACAACTGAATCGGCAACTAAGATATTATTAAATTCTAATTGGGGGCTACCTTTAACAAATCTACCATAGGTACCGTTAGCATCGGGTTGTCCATATAAGTTAATCTTTTGAAATGCCAAAGGTGAATAAGTTGCCAACTTACTAACAAATTCCTTCTCACTAGGCAGATTACCATAGGCTGGACGTATTCCGGGAGCAAATTTTAAGCGATAACTAGTCGCTTTTTCTAGATTTTGTTGGGGTGTAAGGTTATAAATCCAATTACGCCCTGAGTGGTCAAATTTTTCCAGAGGATCTGCATTTTCTTCTGGTTTTTCTTCCTTGGCTAAAGCGACTTTGAACTGTACACCCTGGTTTTTACCTTCAGGAACTAATTGTAAATGTTCCTGCACAGAAGGTATATCTAGTTCTACGTTCGATGTGAACTGTAATTTTTCTTGTAAATCTATTGGTTGAATCTCTGCTTTTTCAACAGGATTCACACCCGGTAAGTTAGTCAACTTGATAGATTCTGTGTTAAAAGTCCAAGCTAAATCTTTATCTAGGCGATGATTTTTTAAATCTGCCAACCCAGCTTTTAAAGTCACCTGAAAGCGCGTTGCTTGTGGTAAAGCTTTATCACCTTGAAAACCTACCATGCGCGGTGTCAAAAACCGGAATTGTCCAGGTAAAGGTGGATCAAGTTTAAAACTTTGTAAGATTTTTTGCTGTTCCGGACTGTCTAAACTTTCAACGGGAATTAAAGCTTCTTTAAACCGGATGCGGATTTGATTTAGAGGTTTCGCATCACCAATCGGACTAATTTGGGCAATCCATTCTGGTAAATTTGGCGGTGGGAGTGGAGAAACTGCAGCTAGTTGTTCTTTACCTGATTTGACACCAATTAAATTACATCCTGTAATCACCAGGAAGATTGTGAGGGAGAGTAGGAAATATTTTAAAATTTTATTAATCATAATTTATATAATTAAAGGAGCGTGATTATTAAATACCGGGCTTCTTGCATAAATATTTTTTTTGTCTCACGCAGAGGCGCAGAGGCGCAGAGGAAGAAACAAGATTGTGGACTAACTACATGAAACATTCTGTAATTATAGAAAGTAGGCTTTTTGCAAACCTCGTAATTTTTGCGTTCTTCTTTGCGCCTTTGCGCCTCTGCGTGAGATAAAGAAAATGTGGTTCATTCACCTAAGAATCTAAAATAACTAATATAGTTTAGTTGTTCCAAAAAATGACTAAAATTCTTAATTATTAACAAGTTGATTTTTTATCAACACACTAATTTACATCTATAAAGTTATCCTTATAGATGCATTGTTAAATATTTGATATGTTTCCTGATCCAGCTATAATCACTAAGTCAAAATTAAAGTAAATTTAATTAGGCAGGGGATTTGCTGATGAAACTAACTTCACGTTGGCTGATCCAGATTACGCATAAACTGGGACATCAGCTGCATCGTAAAACTAGCAAAGTTATCTTAGTTTTGCTGCTGATGTGCTTTGTGGTGCGTTTACTGCCTTATTTTGCCCCGATTCGGGCTACAGATATCATTCAAAATCAATTAGCTTTGCAGTTTAGCGATCGCCATAATCTACCACTAGGCACTCTACTCACCCGCGATCAAGAGCATACCGCAGTAGTGCCACTAAATCAGGTTTCTCCCCAATTTATCCACGCCATCCTCGCCGCAGAAGATAGCAGCTTCTATCATCATGGGGCGTTGGATATCAAAGCCATTATCCGCGCCATCAAAGAAGCCATCCACGCCCGCAAGATTGTTTCTGGTGCTTCTACTGTTACCATGCAATTGGCACGAATGCTAGATCCTGTCCCCCGGACTTTCTCAGCTAAATTGCGTGAGGTTTGGCTAGCTTGGCGGTTAACAGCCGGGATGAATAAGGATGAAATTCTCTCTGCATATATCAACCGTCTGCCAATGGGAGGTAATATCTATGGTGTAGAAGCCGCCGCCAGGACTTATTTTTCCACACCAGCCAGTGATTTGAACATTGCCCAAGCTAGTTTGTTGGCTGCTATCCCCAATAATCCAACTTACTTTAATCCTTACGCACATTGGGAACGCCTCAAGCAACGCCAAAAATATGTCTTGAATCGGATGGTGAAGGAAGGATATATTACGAGTGCGATCGCACAACAAGTATATACAGAAAAAGTGGTCTTTCAGCCCCGCCAACAGGGAATCATCGCCGCCCCACACTTTTTGTTTTGGCTAGCAAGACAAGAAGGTAAGGAAAATAATTCATCCTCTCCCATCTACACTACAATAGATAGACCTCTGCAACAATTTGTCGAAGCACAGGTAAAGCAAATAATTTCCTCCCTCGCTACCAACAACGTCCACGATGCTGCAGCTTTAGTGGTTGACAACCACACTGGGGAAGTTTTGGCTTATGTCGGTTCGCCTGATTATTTTAATGATGTCAAATTGGGAAGCAATGACGGTGTACAAGCCCTACGTCAACCAGGATCTACCCTCAAACCGTTCGTCTATGAATTAGCTTTAGAAAAAAGTCTTATACGTCCCAATACAATCTTAGCAGATGTCCCTGCCCACTACGCCATTCCCGGTGCAAAACTTTACAGCCCTACAGATTATACCCAAAGCTTCCTCGGCCCAGTACGGGTACGCATCGCTTTAGCAAACTCCTTAAATGTACCCGCCGTTAGAGTATTAGAAAAAGTTGGTGTAGAGACTTTTTTATCACGTCTGCATCAACTAGGTTTTGCACACCTCACCCAAACCCCAGAATATTACGGCTTAGGTTTGACTCTCGGTAGTGGCGAAGTCAACCTGTGGGAACTCACCCGCGCCTACCTCACCATCGCCAGAATGGGAGAACCCACAGATTTAATTACTACCCTGCCCCCTGCCCCCCGCCCCCTTGCCCTGAGCGTAGTCGTTCGCGTAGCGTCTCGCAGAGAAGGGCTGCCCCCTGCCTCTTCCCCCAAAACTTGGCAAATAATCACCGATATTTTGAGCGATCGCCATGCCCGCGCTACAGCTTTTGGTGTAAACTCTGTATTAAATCTCCCTTTCCCGTCCGCTGTTAAAACAGGCACTTCCTCGAATTTCCGTGATACTTGGACAGTTGGCTTTACCACCGATTACACAGTCGCCACCTGGGTAGGTAATTTCAACGGCGAACCCATGCGCCAAGTATCAGGAGTTACAGGCGCAGCACCCTTGTGGAATCGGATTATGTTACATCTGCATGAAAATCAAGAACCAGCAGATTTTCCTCCTCCCGAAGGTTTAATTAAACTTCCTATTTGTGCAATATCAGGATTAAAACCGACACCAGATTGCACTTCCGTTGTTCAAGAATATTTTTACCCAGAAGATAAAATCGCCTACGAACAACAAAATAATTTTAATTTGCCGTCAGAGTATAATCACTGGTTAGCAAAACAGCAACAATCGAGTTTTGGTGCTAGCAATCTCAGAATTTTATCTCCCCAACAAGGCGATTTATTTTTGCTGTATCCCGGAGAACAGACACCGCAAAAGTTAGAGTTTAAGCTGATAAATAAAGCATCAGACGCTGTAGAGTGGTGGCTAAATGGTGAAAAATTACCTCCACAGTCAGCTAATTCTTTATTTTGGCAACTGCGCCCTGGTAATTGGACTTTAGAAGCTAGAAGTGGTGCTATCAGCGACAAAGTCAATTTTCAAGTGCAGTTAGCGAGAATCAAACCCAGAAGCCGGGGTTTTAGCATTGTTAATCCCAAACTGTCACAGCATTCTCTGCAATAAATTTCTTCTATCTTCAGAAATTTGCCGTTTGGAGATTGATGATATAAATTGGTGCTGAAGTTTTAGTGAAGAATTCACCCATGACAACTACACAGACTAGTGTAAATACCCAAGAGAAGAAATCCGCCAAGAAGAAACAGCAGTCTTTTCCTCGGATGGATATTGGTGCGCCTCAAGTACCACTTCGTAAAAGCCGACTTCAAAAGCAACAGCATGAGTTACTCAGTGACTGGGAACACGCCAGTTAATTTGCTACTTTGATTCCACTCACGGGGTACATACTTCAAACTTCTTGTACTGGCATGTTTTTTCATATTGCTATAATATTTTGCTGTTAAATTCATCTCAATGACAAACTCTGTACCTTGCCCTAATTGAGAATTGCATTTGAGTTTACCCTGATGTTTTTCCACAATAATCTGCTGGCTAATTGAAAGACCCAATCCCTTTCCTACTGGTTTGGTAGTAAAAAATGGTTCAAATATTCGCCTTTGAATATGAGGCAATATACCTTTACCATTATCAGATATATGTATTATGATATTGTGTTTTTTATCAACGATTCCAGGCTTATGACTATTAACTAATGATAAATGTCTACTGACAATTTCTGTACGAATCCAAATTTTAGGCAGGAATGAATCATCCTGTCTGATCTTTTCTTCCACAGCATCAATGGCATTAGTTAATATATTCATAAACACCTGGTTTAACTCCCCTGGATAACACTTGACTAAGGGTAATTCTCCAAAGTCTTTAATTACCTCAATTCCTGGTCGATTAGGCTTTTCTTTGAGGCGATGTTGCAAAATTCTGAGAACACTCTCAAGTCCTGTATGTACATTAATTTTTGTCATTTGTGCTTGATCAAAGCCCGAAAAACTTTGCAAGGCGAAGACAATTTCTTTAATGCGCTCAGATCCTGATCGTGTTGACCACAGTAATTTCAATAAATCTGCCTTGATAAAATCAAAATTAAGGTCTTGCAGATATGAGGCTAGTATTGGGGTAGGATGTGGGTAATGGCGTTGATAAAGTTCAATCAGTTTAATTAAGTCTTCTGTATATTGACTGACAGGTTGGAGATTGCTGTCGATGAAGTTAACAGGGTGATAAATTTCGTTAGCCATATCCGCCACCAGTCGGCCGATATTAGCCATTTTCTCATTTTGTAATAGCTGGCTTTGGGTATATTGGAGTTCTTCTAGGGTGATTTTCAGCTGTTGTGATTTTTCCCTAGCTTGTGTTTCAGCTAATTGGACTCGTTCCCAGAGTTGAAATTGCTGGATAGCGATCGCCATTTCCCTACTTAGTTCTTTTAAAGACTCTATCTCCCACTGCTGCCACGTAGGAGATGGCTCGGAGTTATGAGCAATTAATAATCCCCACAAAGAATTTTGGTTATTCTCTGACGCTGGTAAAATAATCGGCATCACTAAATTAGCTTTAACCTCAAGCGCACGCATCAAGGGAATTTTTCCCAAAACAGCCATAATATCTGGAATATCCAAATCCTTTGAGGATATCAACGGTAACGCCACCGACTCAAAAGCTATCTCACCGCTTCCGTCTGGATGAAAACGATAAATTATTATTTTGTCAGTTGACAAAACCTGCTGCATTTCCTCCAAGATAGTTTGCAGCATTGGCTCTAGCTGAGAACAAGAATACACGAGCGATCGCACGGATTGAAGCAGGCGTTCTCGCTTTTGATACTGTTGACAGGCTTCTTGGTTCCACATTTGGTCGGCGACAGTTTGAAAGCTTTGTGCTGAGAAATGAGCTTTCATCTGCTGGGTAGCGGGTTCTTCGATATGCATAGCTGCTGTTAGGATGAGGAAGATATTCGATAGCTCTCTCTCTAAGCTGTCTTAGCACACTGAAAATCAAGGTATAGAAAGTGCGGGTTATGTTAACAAATTTTAACTTCGTTAACAAGACTGTAACTAAACCGGACACACATTAACCACTGTTATTAATGTTGGATGGAAACTAGAAAAAGGTAAACGGAACAATGTAACCGCTGTTGTGATCAGTCATGCCATTTTCTAGAAAAACTAGCTACATTATGTCCATTTACTACCCCAAATTTTCTAAAAAAGAGTATGAAGTACTACGTAACAAGCAGATAAATACACTTAAAGCAGTAGGTAGATAAAATATAAAATCAAGTCAAGTCGAATGTTTCAGAAGGGAAAAAAATTGTCAAGTCTTATTTGTAGCTTTATTTCATCAAAACTGACTTGAACTGCAATTAGAGAGACTACATAGAGATTTATCTTCTCAATCTAAACTTTGACAAAGAAAAACAATTTGGGGAAATGTCACACAAAAGAGCTGATGACGAATGACTATAGATGAAGTTGTACTGCTACTAAAAGCCAGTCAAAGTAACGGTTTGACGACACTCCAAGAGATGGTGTTGCGCTCGTCGTGGGCAGGTAAAACTTACACTAATATAGCTTTAGAAGCGCACTACGGAGAAGAGCGTGTGAGGAAAGTCGCTTCTAATTTATGGCAAGTTCTGAGTGATTTTTGGCAAGAACCTATCAATAAATTTAACTTCCGCCAAATTCTAGAATCTCGGCGTTTGACTAAAGCACAACAACAGTTAATCAAGGAATTTAACCGTACAGCCACCGCCATTTCCCTAGAATTTCCTAGTGGTCCCGTATCACTTAACTCTAGATTCTACATTCCTCGCCAGCCAATCGAGGAACATGCCTACGCGGAAATGGCAGAACCAGGGAGTGTCGTCTGTATTAGAGGTAGCAAAAAGATGGGAAAAAGCTCTCTCATCTTACGTATGCTGTCACACGCAGATCATCAAGGCTTTCACACCGTAAGTATAGACTTTCAACAAGCCGATAAAGCAGTATTTGCCAGCTTAGATAAATTTTTACGCTGGTTATGTGCCAACATCAGTCGAGAGTTGCAGCTAGAACCCAAACTCAATGATTATTGGGATGAGGAGATGGGTAGCAAAGTCAGTTGCTCTATCTATTTCCAGAAGTATTTACTCTCGACTGTGGATAGTCCTCTGGTATTGGTATTAAACGAAGTGGATTGGGTGTTTGAATATCCAGAAATTGCTGGAGAATTTTTACCACTAGTGCGTTCCTGGTATGAACAAGCTAAAAGTGTGGAAATTTGGCAAAAACTCCGCCTTATTCTAGTTTATTCAACAGAAATTATTGTCCCCTTAAAACTGACTCAATCTCCATTTAATGTTGGATTGACAATCAAGCTACCAAACTTTACCAAAAAGCAGGTACAGGATTTAGCAGAACGTCACGGACTAGATTGGACAGATGGTAAGGATACTGAGAATTTAATGAAGATGGTGGGGGGACATCCTTATTTAGTGAGATTAGCTTTGTATCACCTTGTGGGTAAGGGGGGGTTAGAACGGAATTTAGGACAATTGTTGCAACAAGCGCCTACAACATCGGGAATTTATCATGAGTATTTAAGGCAGTATGTATTAACGCTGCAACAGGAACCAGAACTGGGTTCTGCTTTCTATGAAGTGGTTAAGGCTACAGAGCCGGTGAAATTAGAGCCAGTTCTGGGATATCAGTTAAAGAATATGGGGTTGGTTAACTTAGAAGGCGATCGCTTTACTCCCATGTGTGAGTTGTATCGTCTATATTTTCGTGAGCAACTCAACATGAGTGAGGATGCGAGCAATCCCCGGATGGAACAGTTGGAAAAAGAAAACCAACAGTTACGAGCTCTCTCTAGCCTAGATGAATTAACTCAGTTAGCCAATCGTCGCTACTTTCAAACCTATCTGCAAATAGAGTTGCAAAGAGTTGTTCACGAGAGTTCCGCTCATCCACGCCATGAAATTACCCCTGTGTCTTTAATTTTATGCGATATTGACTATTTCAAAATTTACAATAAAACCTATGGTAACAGCATAGGCGACCAATGTTTGCAACAAATCGCCCAAACTATTCAAAACTGTGTGAAACTTCCCCTGGGAAATGCCAGCCTTTCATATGCCAAGATGACGACGACTGATTCATCTCATAGGGCTTGGCAAACTTCCCTGACTGCACATGCTGGTGATGAATACAGTTCCGTATTAGTCGCTCGTTATGGTGGTGAAGAATTTGCCATTCTTACCCATGCTCATGCTACTACAGCCATAAACATAGCCGAACAAATTCGCGAACAAGTCAAAGCTTTGGCAATTAAGTGTGAGTATCCTGGGATTGGTGGACTACCTGCATCTGTTTTAACTGTCAGTTTAGGTGTGGCTAGCTTCATTCCCAATGCTGAAACTCAGCCAGCTAACTTAGTAAATGCTGCCGAGCAAGCACTCTATCTGGCCAAAAGACAAGGACGCGATCGCGTAATTTTTCATGAGGTAATCTAAGGGACTCATCATAAACTCATCTCGTCAGGCGATCGTCATGGTAAAAACACCCCCCCAGTATTCTTTAACAATTCCCCGTTTGGAAAATGGCGACAAGCTCACCCGTTACGAATTTGAGCGGCGCTATAACGCCATGTCCAATCTCAAAAAAGCCGAATTGATCGAAGGAATCGTCTATCTTATGCCTGCGGCTCTACGCTTCAGAAGTCACGGTCAACCTCATGGTTGGATTCTGACATGGCTCGGTACTTACGAAGCCTCTACTCCTGGTGTAGCCTTGGGAGTAGAACCTACAGTACGTCTAGACTTGGATAACGCACCTCAACCGGATGTAGTTCTTCTCATTGATCAAGAAGCAGGTGGACAAACCCGGATAAGTGACGATGATTACATCGAAGGTTCACCAGAGTTAGTTATTGAAATTGCCGCTAGCAGCGTCTCCATTGACCTTCATGGCAAAAAACAAGCTTATCGCCGGAATGGAGTTAAAGAATATATAGTTTGGCAAGTACTCGATCAAAAATTGAGTTGGTTCTATTTAGAACAAGGCGAGTATGTAGAATTAGGGACTGATACTGAGGGGATTTGCCGGAGTCAGGTATTTCCAGGTTTGTGGTTAGGGGTTGCAGAGTTATTAGCAGGGAATATGCAGGGCGTGTTGGCTATTTTACAAGCAGGTTTACAGTCTCCTGAACACGCAGCATTTGTTCAGGATATTACCAACAAATCATCATCCTAAATTTTTTGGGATACCAAGCTACCAAAGACAATCAACGGAGAGTGGCCGATCGCACAGTGCCATAGAGTCTGAGTGAGACATATTGATGAATGATGCCGCAAACTTTTTCAACATAAGCACACATCACTAGTTATAATTTCCTATATGTTGAAAAAACTCTTAAGATTTAGCGTAAGAATTACATTAAGGTAAAAATTACGCTGCTCTCACACCGATTAGCTGACAACCACATTAGGAGGACTATCTATGGCGCTTGTACCACTGCGGCTGTTGTTGGATCACGCAGCTGAAAACGGTTACGGCATCCCAGCTTTCAACGTTAACAATTTAGAGCAGATTCAGGCAATCCTGAAGGCTGCTGTCGAGACAGATAGCCCCGTAATTTTGCAAGCTTCTCGTGGCGCTCGTAATTATGCAGGAGAAAACTTCCTCCGCCACCTAATTTTGGCAGCGGTAGAAACCTATCCTCAGATTCCCATTGTCATGCACCAAGATCATGGTAATGCTCCTGCTACCTGCTACTCAGCAATTAAGAACAACTTCACCAGCGTCATGATGGATGGTTCTTTAGAAGCTGATGCTAAGACCCCCGCAAGCTTCGAGTATAACGTCAGTGTCACCCGCGAAGTGGTGAATGTCGCTCATGCTTTGGGTGTCAGCGTTGAAGGTGAACTCGGTTGTTTGGGTTCTCTAGAAACTGGTGCCGGTGAAGCTGAAGATGGACATGGTTTTGAGGGTACACTCGACCACTCCCAATTGCTAACCGACCCCGATGAAGCTGTTAACTTCGTAGAAGCAACCCAAGTAGATGCTTTAGCGGTTGCTATTGGCACCAGTCACGGTGCTTACAAGTTTACCCGCAAGCCGACTGGCGAAATTTTGGCCATCAGCCGCATTGAAGAAATTCACCGTCGTTTGCCTAACACTCACTTGGTAATGCATGGTTCCTCCTCCGTACCTGAAGATTTAATTGCACTGATTAACCAATATGGTGGTGCAATTCCTGAAACCTATGGTGTACCTGTAGAGGAAATCCAAAAAGGTATCAAGAGCGGTGTACGTAAGGTCAACATTGACACCGACAACCGTCTGGCAATTACGGCTGCAGTCCGTGAAGCTTTGGCAAAAAATCCCAAGGAATTTGACCCCCGTCACTTCCTCAAGCCCTCTATTACATACATGCAGAAGGTTTGTGCCGATCGCTATAACCAATTTGGTACCGCTGGTAATGCTAGCAAAATTAAGCAGATTTCTCTGGAAGATTTTGCTGCTAAGTATGCTAAGGGTGAACTTAACGTTGTCACCAAGGCTGCTGCTAAAGTTTAGTTTTGTCAAAAAATCAATAGGGACACAGCACTACTCACCGCTGTTAACTTCAGTTGACACCGATGAGTACTACTACGCCCCTAGTTGAGATAAAACTTTCATATTGAGATGTATAAACCGGGTGACGCTTAAGTTCCCTGGTTTTTTGTTTTTAGAGAAGTTGCAATCTGCTGTATCGATAGAAGTCAGAATTAACAGATTTCAGAAAAAGGTTAACATTAAGAGTGCTAGTTGCAAAAGGCGGCGAACAATCATGATAGGTACTACAGCAAAGCAAAAAATACTTATAGCATTTCTCGACAAGCGTGAGGTACATCGGTAAGGGCATGGCACTGCCATGCCCCTACACAGCGTGATATATTTTTGTACTTCATTTGAATGGGAAGCGCTATAAGGCCTTAGAGGAAATGCCACAAGATGTTTCGTTCCCGGAGATTATGGAACATCTTTACTTTTTGTACAAGATAGAACAAGAGCTAAAGCAAGTTGCAGATGGTGATATTATTTCACATGCAGAAGCTAAAGTACGAATGAAGGAATGGCACAAATAAATTGGACTTCTCAAGCACTTGACCGTGCCAATTTTAGATTTCTGACTTACAAATTAATACTAATGAGTAGTTAGAAGTTAATCGTATTTCTAAATATTACAGCGTTTTTCAGGTAAAAAAAGTACACAGGCAGTATTACTACAATGTTCATACCAATGAACATTGTAGTAATACTACTCGCGATCGCATGGTAATTTCTATTTCAATTCCTAATTAACCCCCGACATGAACCGCAGGGCGCTTTTGCGGATTCTTTTCGGCTCGACGGAGTACTTCACGGGTGACTACAGCAATATCGCCCTCGCCAAACAAGATGAACCGCAACAAGTACTGAATGGGGTTTCCCTCTACCCAACCAAAGTAGGCATGAGGAATCTTACCAGTTTGATCGCGAATGTAGAACAGTAAAGCGGCGATCGCATTAGGAACTGCTGCACTCTCAGCGCGGAGGATGCGGTAATCCCCAACTTGTACCCCTTTCACTCTAATCACATCCGCAAATTCTGACGCATCAGATACCTGAATCTCTAAAAAGAGAATGGGATCATTGGGTGGAATATGGTTATCCTCGCGTACCTCTTTCTCTTTTAAAAAATACTCTTCCACATCACCCGCATTCAAGCGATTAGCAATCAGTCGGATTACTCCCTGACTCTCTTGGCTAAGGAATTGGCGGGCTGTTTCATCAATTTCGATCTGCTCTACCCGCAGCTCGGTTGATCGCCAAACGCGGGAAACTAGGGAGGTGATGATGATCGTACCGATGAAGAACGCAGCGATTTTAATCCCTTCTGGTCTTTCGATAATATTGACAATAGTAGTATATATAAATACTAGGGTGATAATGCTAAATACGATTGTTCCCCGCTTTGAGCGATGACGATGGGCTGATAAGGTGACAGCAAAAGCCGCTGAACTAATCAACACCAGCACACCAGTTGCATAAGCCCCACCTTGGGCTTCCACATTTGCCCGAAAGATAATTGTGACGACAAAGGCGATCGCTGTATAGACCAACACTAAAGGTCGTGCTGCTCGTGCCCAATTCGGAGCCATGCCATAGCGTGGTAAATAGCGAGGTACGATGTTGAGCAGTCCTGCCATTGCTGATGCACCTGCAAACCACAGAATGGAAATAGTACTCAGATCGTAAATGGTGCCAAAGCCATTTCCTAAATACAGATGTGCTAAATAAGCTAAAGCACGTCCGTTGGCTTTGCCTCCTGTGGCAAATTCGGCGGCGGGAATTAGTAGAGTAGTGATAAAGCTGGTAGTGATTAAAAAGAAGCTCATAATCACCGCAGCAGTGGTTAATAGCTTGCGCGTGTTGCGAATACGTCCTCTGGGATAATCGGGGGTATCACTACTGCTACCCTGGACAAGAGGCATCACAGTTACTCCAGTCTCAAAGCCTGATAATCCCAGTGCTAGCTTGGGGAATAATAGCAGAGCGGCACCAATGAGTACTAAAAAGTTAGAGTGTTGTGCAAAAAGTGCAGTGTACCAATTAGCGATCGCTGATGGGCGAATGACGATCTGATACACACCAACGCCCACTACAATCATATTTAACAGCAGATAAACTCCCACCAAAAACACTGCAATCCCAATAGCTTCTTTGAACCCTCTTAAGAAAACTGCACCTAGTAGCGCCACTAATATCAGGGTGATAGCAATGCCCTGATTGTGAAGTAGCATCGGGGTGAGCGGATTTTCGATAATATGGGCTGTGGCATCGGCAGCTGAGAGAGTAATAGTAATAATGAAGTCAGTTGCCACAAAACCGAGTAGGCACAACACCAGAAGTTTACCTTGCCACCAAGGGAGCAAGTGTTCTAGCATGGCTATAGACCCTTCGCCCTGAAAGCTCTTGGCTGCAATCCGCCGATAGATTGGCAATGCGCCAAAGAGTGTTAATAGAACCAAAATCAGGGTAGCTATAGGAGAAAGAGCGCCTGCTGCTAGTGCGGCAATCCCCGGTTGATAACCAAGGGTTGAGAAATAATCTACACCAGTTAAACACATCACTTGCCACCAGGGATGCTTGCGGTGTGCTTCTTCTTTCCGGTAGGGCCCCTCTTTTTCGCGTCTGTCTTCTTCGAGCAACCAGTGGATAAACTGATTACTGAGATTTTTTGGGGAAATAATTGGTTTAGCCATCAAATACAGTTTGGTTGCAAAAATCGCTTGTGAAATTACTTTAAGTCTTCGTGGTTTATTCAAAATTTTGAACTACAAAGATCCTCAAGGATTAAAGAAACACAAGTTTTTACATTGTTATTCATCAGCCTCAGTTAAGGGGTGATCAACTGTGTCACTAGTGGTTTTAGATTGGCATCAATTTAATACTACTGCTTCTATGCTCCTGGGTATGACGATCAGGTGGGCACTTCCCAGAATACAAAAAATGCGCTGTTGTCACTGCTGCAAGATATTAGTTGGGCTGAGTTTTCCCGCTTGATGCGATCGCCCTCAGTTTTCCCCGCTAATCGGCAACTGAGAGCGATATCATTACCTCAAAACTTTCTACATCCTGGCTTTCAGTTTAAACTGATACACATCAACGCTAATCATACTTTTCTACTTAAAGTATTTTTAACGTTGTCTACTGTGTATTGTATTCAACTGGGAACCACTACTATAAACAATTTTTTTATGTAAAACTGGGGCGCTAGGATTCGAACCTAGGGATGGCGGGACCAAAACCCGCTGCCTTACCACTTGGCTACGCCCCAACGGTCGCACTTAGATAATATAGCAGCTAATACAGGGATAATGTCAAGTACTTTGAGAATAAATTTAGGAAAAATCAGATGGGGAAACTCCTCATTTCACCTCAATAGCACAACAGGTCTGTCTCAAGGTTATGTGTTGGGGCAAAGTGATGATCCCCAAGATAAGCCTGTAAAAATCATCATTTTGCTTGTTTATTTCTGGTTTAGTGCTTTGATTTTCACTACTGGTTTTTAGCTATCGCCTGACGAATCGGCAGTTCAACCACAAACTCTGTACCTTTGCCGGGTTCAGATTGGCAGTAGATTTTGCCATGATGTTTATCTGTCACAATCTGATAGCTAATAGAAAGCCCTAGCCCTGTGCCTTTACCCACAACCTTGGTCGTAAAAAATGGATCGAACAGCCGAGACAGTATTTTTTCATCTATACCAAGTCCGTTGTCGGCAATCCGAATGAGAATCCAGTCCTGATTCAGCAGAGAGGTAGAAATTCTGATTTCGCTGGGGTTTGCTGTAATTGCTTCGGGAGTAGCTTGGGCGTTTCGCTCTTCTAACGCATCAAGAGCATTGGACAGCAAGTTCATCAATACCTGATTCAGCTGACCAGGATAGCATTCCACTAGGGGTAACGCATCATAATCTTTACTGATATTAATTGCGGGGCTATGGGCTGAGGGTTTCAGGCGGTGTTGCAAAATCATCAACGTACTGTCGATGCCTTCGTGAATATCTGCTGTCTTGAAGTCCGCTTCATCTAGGCGCGAGAAATTCCGTAAAGAGGTGACAATGTCACGAACGCGGTCAGTGCCGACCTGCATAGACTGGAATAATTTAGGTAAGTCGTTAAAGATAAATTCAATTTCGGCTTTCTGCCAAAACTCTTTTATTTCTGGTGCAGCATCGGGATAATGATGCAAATACAGCTCAACACAGCGAAGCAACTCTTTGGTGTATTGGTGGGCGTATTCTAAGTTGCCGTGGATAAAATTAATGGGGTTATTAATTTCGTGAGCAATCCCTGCCACCAATTGCCCCAAGCTGGCCATTTTTTCAGCATGGATTATTTGCATTTGGGCAGTGCGGAGTTCTTTCAACGCCTGGGCAAGTTGATTTGCTTCTTCACGAGTTTGACCCAGCAAACTGGATTGTTGGAACAAGTTGGCTTGACGCAGGGCTACACTGATTTGGGCTGCGACTTGAGTCACAAAATCCAATTCCACCTCTTCCCAATTACGTGCATGAGTGCATTGGTGAATGCACAACAAACCCCATAGCTCGTCACCTTCCATCAGTGGCACAATAATCTGTGCTTTGACTTGGAATCGCTCAATTACATCTAGGTGAGGTACCTTGGAGCCAATACTGTTGACATCAGAGATTACTTGCACTTGGCGATACTGCGGTGCATATTGGTCGCCGAAGCAATAGTCTTGCACCTTCACGGTTAGAGTAGAATCAAACTGGGGTAGCACATCTTCAGCAATAAATTCCCCACTGCAAAAACCGACATTAGTATCAAAACGGAAGATGCCGACTCGATCTGTCTTCAGCGATCGCCGCACTTCGTGTACTGTACTCTGAAATATCGTTTCCAAATCCAAGGATTCCCGAATTTTGACGACCAGGTCAAATAAAACCCGGCGCTGTTCTGCAGATTGGTGCAGTTCATCAGCACGAGTTTGAATTTGGGTCACCATTTGCGAACTTTGTAGCGCTACTCCGAGTTGGCTAGCAACTTGTCCCAAAAATTCCACTTCCACACTCTCCCACTGGCACGGTGCAGAATGTTGATAAGCAGCTAACAATCCCCATAACTTCCGTCCTACAAAGATTGGGGTCAAAACATAGGCGCGAATTTTGAATTGCTGCAAAATATCTAAGTGGCAGCGCGAGTGTCCGGCTTGATAAATATCATTTACAGCAAAATTTTCGTTGTTGCGGTAGCGTCCGCCTTTAGTTTCTTGCAGGTGGGTATCTTCCCAGACTAAATTTTTGCCAAATGGATTGATGCTGTCCCACTGTGCCTCTACCATGCCGAAATTACTGACAAATTCACCACTCCAATCTTCATTAAAGCGATAAACACCGACTCGCTCAACTTTTAGCAGTTTACAAACTTCTTGACAAGTTGTTTTCACGATCAAATCAATATCTAAGGAGGAGCGAATTTTACCAACCACTTCCGTCAGTGCCCGTTGTCGGGCGATCGCATCTTGTAGGGCAGAAGCCTGTTGTTTCGACTGAGTCAAATTCTCGGCTTGCTGAATTGCAACTCCCAATTGTGCCCCTATTTGTCCGAGAAACTCAACTTCGTAATTTACCCATTGGCGGGGTCCTGAGTGTTGATATGCTGCTAGCAGTCCCCATAGTTTTTTGCCAATGAAGATGGGCACTAAGGTATAGGCTCTAATCTTGAATTGCTCGAGAATGTCGATATGACAACGGGTGTGTCCAGCTTGGTAGATGTCGTTGATGGTAAAACTTTCGTTATTGCGGTAGCGCCCACCTTTGGTTTCTTGGAGGTAGGTATCCTCCCAAACCAAATTTTTGCCAAACGGATTGACCCCATACCACTGGGCCTCTACCATGCCGAACTGGCTAATAAATTCGCCGCTCCAGTCTTCATTAAAGCGGTAAACCGCTGCCCGTTCTAGCTTCAGGAGTTTGCAGAGTTCTTGACAGGCGGTGTCCAGAATAATTTCGGTGTTCAAAGACGAGCGAATGTTCCCCACCACTTCCGTTAAGGCACGTTGCCGTGCAATTGCATCTTGCAGTTCTGCTGTGCGTTGTTTGGAAGTCCCGAGGATTTCTGCTTGCTGCATTGCTACACCGAGATAACTTGCAGCTTGTGCTAAGAATTCGACTTCGTCAGAATACCAATTTTGCGGAGCGGAGTGTTGATAGGCTGCCAGCAGTCCCCATAATCGTGTGCCTACAAAAATAGGGGCAATTGCATATGCACGAATCTGAAACTGTTCTAATACCTCAATATGACAACGAGCATGTCCCGCTTCGTAAATGTCAGCCACGGAAAATGCCTCATTTTTGCGATATCTCCCTCCCTGGGTTTCTCGCAAATGGGAATCTTCCCACACCAAGTCTTGCCCAAAGGCTGTCAGTGTATCCCAGGGAGATTGTGCAAAGCCAAAACTATTGATGAAACTACCGCTCCAGTCAGCGTTAAAGCAGTAGATTGCCACTCGCTCAATCTTTAATTGGCGACAAATATCTTGACAAGTAGTTGAACACAGGGATTCTAGATTTACAGATGCGCGAATCTTCGCTATAGTCCTCGCCAAGATTTTTTGGTACTGACCTGAAAGCTGTAACTGCTTGTGACATTGTTGCAGTTCTAAACGGGTTGACGTTTCATCATCGTTCATAGTCATAAAGCATAGGAAAAATAAAATACCTGCTTTCAGTGTTCCCCTATTAATTTTTCTGAGCACAGTTTAAAACGAAATCTGAGTCTGCTAAATGTAACGATTCTTTACTCTTGCCATGAGACTCACACTACTCTCAGGAACATTCCGATATTTTCATCTTTGATCAAAAGGTAACTCTATATTTATGTTCACAAGGTGAGAACTCGAAATCCAAACTATTGAGTAACTACTGACCCTTTGGGTGTAGCGAGATATTCCCAATACTCACGGCTTGGGTTTCTGTAGGAAGTTATTGGATTGCTGAATCAGTAATATTTGACTTTATCTCCTAACATTAAGATAAGAGTCAAAACCCTTACTTTATATACATTGAACGGAGAGGGGGGGATTCGAACCCCCGTTGAGTTTCCCCAAAACGCATTTCGAGTGCGTCACCATCAACCACTCGGACACCTCTCCAGCTATTGAGTTGAAATCGCGTGAATTTAGGAGAACGCTAGTGCATCCCCTTGCCGATTATAGCACTGTGATGAGTAAAGCGATCGCTCTAGTTGCCGCCTCAGTTGATTAATTGATGACAGGGACGAGTGTAAAATTGCTCAGATGCACAAGTCTCGTCCCTTATCTGATTTTGCCTATAGCAAGATGGCCTTTCAATAACTCTGCTGTCTGCTGTGGACTGACTAACGTATTCGCACACAAAATCCCAGAAGCGGCTACAGCAGGTACTCCAATTCCCGGCATGGTGCTATCACCCACGCGATACAAACCCTGGATTGGGGTATTGTGTCCAGGAAACATGCCTTTACCTGCAGCGATCGCTGGGCCATAAGTGCCGTGATATCTGCGTAAATAATCAGCATGGGTGAGTGGTGTGCCGATAAGTTCAACTATTATGCGATCGCCAATGTCGGGGATAATCCGTTCTAGGGCACGATGTAAAGACTGTGCTTTTTCATACTTCTTCTTTTCATAACCATCATTCCGTTCCCAACCAGCATAGGGTTCTAGGGTGTAAGCATGAACCACATGATGTCCCGCTGGCGCAAGAGTTGCATCCCACACACTAGGAATCGAAATCATACATGTATTCCCCGGTGTAGTGATATCGAGGCGAGAATCGTGAACTACTACATGATGTCCGGTCAAATTCTCTAAACCCGTCGCCCGAATGCCTAAGTGTAAATGCATAAAACTTCCTACTGCTGGTGTATCTAAAGCAGCTTGGCGGTAAGATGCAGGTAAATCTTCAGGACGTAGCAGGTGATTGTAGGTATCCCAAATTGAAGCGTTAGAAATGACGATGGGTGCTTTCATGATTTCACCTTTGGCAGTCCGCACACCAGCAACTTTCCCAGATTCTACTAGAATCTGCTCAACGTGGCATCCCGTCCGTAACTGACCACCCCAGCGTTTTAAACCCCGTACCAAAGCCTTGACTATTGCACCACTACCACCCAGAGGATATTCAACCCCAGCACGGGAACGTTCACCCAACATAAAAGCTACTTCCGGTGCTATTGTTCCGTGTGCCTTTAAACCTGAGAGTAGGAAGCATTCTAAATCGATGAGTCGTCGCACCCACGGGTCTTTGACTGTTGCATCCATGACACTACCTACAGAAGCTTGGACAATGGGCAAGTGGGGCAACATTTTTACCAAAGATGGGAGATAATGTCTCAATAACACAGGAATTATCTGCCAATCTGCTCTCAATGCCAAGGTGGGAATGCCCTTCATCGCCTGATAAAGTCCTAACAAGCGTTCTGCAAACAGTTGGAGTTCTTTTGCGCCTTGGGGCGTAATTTGGTGCAACTCCTGCCGATAACGCTCAATATGGCGATAAACTGCAAAAGTAGTTTCGTCCAAGTGGTAGTGTCCTAGAGGATCATAAGGTATAACTTGAATGGATTCACCGAGAATATCCACAACTTGTTTTAGAGGATTCAAGCTTTGGTTGCCAGTTAAACCACAATAGAAAGAGGGTCCAGAATCAAATTCAAATCCTTTTCGTTTAAAGCTATGAGCAGCACCTCCAGGAATTGTGTGACTTTCACAAACTATTACCTGCTTGCCATAACGAGCAAGTAACCCAGCAGCACATAACCCACCAATACCGCTACCAATTATTATGACATCACTATCTTGCATTTTTGTCTGCAAAGTCCAGGGTCAAAAGTCCAAAGTCCAGCGTAACTTATTTTGACTCTTGACTCTTGACGGTTTGACTACCCTTGACTCTTGACTCTTGACTCTTGACCAATGACAGAACCATTAATTGAATTAAAAGGCGTTTCTAAGTCCTTTGGTAGCAACCAGGTTTTAGATAATGTAGATTTAACAATTTATCGGGGAGATGCACTAGGAATTATTGGGCCTTCAGGAACTGGGAAATCGACAATTTTACGGATTATTGCTGGATTAATGTCTCCCGATGCTGGTGAAATTTATGTCCAAGGGGTAAAACGAGACAGTTTGATTGAGGATGGCGCTGATCCTATTGGTATTGGTATGGTATTTCAGCAGGCAGCGTTATTTGATTCTTTGACAGTAGAGGAGAATGTCGGCTTTCTACTCTATCAAAATTCAACGATATTGCGATCGCGTATTCGAGAATTGGTCAAAGAAAAATTGGAGATGGTGGGTTTATCGGGAATAGAAGATTTATACCCAGCTGAACTTTCTGGGGGGATGCGAAAACGGGTAAGTTTTGCTCGGGCGATTATGTCTAACCCTGATAGCCCTAATGACGGCCCAGAAATTTTACTATACGATGAACCCACAGCCGGACTTGATCCAATTGCCTCAACAGTCATAGAAGATTTAATCCGCAACTTGCAACAAGCACATGGAGTCTGTAGTACATATGCTATTGTGACTCATCAAGATAGTACTATTCATCGGACGAGCGATCGGCTCGTGTTTCTTTATCAGGGTAAGGCGCAGTGGCAAGGTACAGTTAATGAAATTGATAGCACAGACCATCCATTGATTAGACAATTTATGAGTGGGAGTGTACAAGGCCCGATTCAGGTAGTCGGCTGAAACAGTTAACAGTTAACAGTTAACAGTTAACAGTTAACAGTTAACAGTGAACTTGATAACTTTGTTGGGTGGAGGGAAAACATGCGAGGTTTAACAAACCGCTTCATATCTACGCGAATATTTAGAGAGGGTTCAGTAGGGTTGTTGATCCTGCTGGGCATGGGGGCATTTGGCGCTATATTCTTGTGGTTAAATAGATTTAGTGTTAGTCGTGGTTCTTATAAATTAGTTGTAGAATTTGACAACGCTGGCGGGATGCAAAAAGGGTCGCCAGTCCGCTATCGTGGGGTGAAAGTAGGAAATATTTCTGCGATTCGACCAGGGCCAAATGCTATAGATGTGGAGATTGAAATTTCCCAATCTGACCTCCTGATTCCTAAAGATGTGGTGGTGGAAGCAAATCAGAGTGGACTGATTAGTGAAAGTATTATTGATATCACACCCAAGACATCTTTACCAAGTCAGGCGATTGCAGCTAAACCACTAGATAAAAAGTGCGATCGCCAATATATTGTTTGTAATGGTTCGCGGTTAAAAGGACAGATTGGCATTAGTGTCGATCAACTCATTCGCAGTTCAACGGAATTAGCAGCTGCTTATAATAACCCAAAATTTTATCAAAACGTTAATCGGCTCTTAGAAAACTCTTCATTAGCAGCCGCTAATATAGCTGACCTGAGTCAGGATTTACGGGGTTTATCTAAAAGTGCCCAAAAACAACTAGGCACATTTGCCAATACTGCGAATACAGTCCAACAGGCGACAAATAAACTGACCATTACCAGCACCCAAACAGCAAATGAACTAGGCTCAACAGCAAAACAATTTAGTGTCACTGCTAATCAAGCTAGTCGTCTGTTGACCAATTTAGATAATTTGGTCACAACAAATCGTTCTTCGCTGGTGAGTGCCCTAAATAATATCACTAAAGTTAGCGACAAATTGCTGGTGACAGTCAACGGCTTATCACCTACAGTTAATCGCTTAACCCAGGGAGAATTACTGCAAAACTTAGAAACTCTCTCCGCCAATGCTGCACAAGCATCAGCTAATTTACGCGATGCTTCTCAAAGCTTAAATGATCCCAAAAACCTCGTGCTACTGCAACAAACTTTAGATTCAGCACGGGTGACATTTGAAAACACCCAAAAAATCACCTCTGATTTAGATGAATTGACAGGCGACCCATCTTTTCGCAAAAATCTGCGCCAATTGGTAAATGGTCTGAGTAATTTGGTATCGTCTACAGACCAGATGCAGCAAAAAGTGCAGGTTGCAGCTACCCTAGATTCACTCAAAGCATCCATTGACAAACCAGACGTACCCACCGCGTCCATTAATCCTGCATCTGCAGCTTTCAAGAGTGCTGAGATAGATGCTCAAGCAATTACCCCCATTTCATCCCAAGAACATTTATTAAAACAACTGCGGAAGTATGAGAAGGAGCAGAAGCAAGGGGAATAGGGAGATGAGGGAGACTCTTGACTTTTGACCCTTGACAAATGCAGGGCGGGGTCTCCCCGCCCCTACTAATTCCAATCTTGCTCTTCTTTTTTGCCGCGACTTTGATAAATTCCCCCAATGTCGTGTAGTTGACGAGTCTTCGCAAATAATTCAGCTTCGCTCAAATCCCATTGCTGCAAGACTTTATCTAAATCTTTCTGGATGTCTCTCGCGCCTGGGAAGCCTTGATAGCGAATTTTTAGTCGAGCTAATTCTGCTAAATTATAGTCTGTCGCCTCTTGAGCTAGTAGAATATCAATAAAGGGGCGATCGCGGTTGTAGAGGGGATGTTGTTGGTCTTTACTTCCGGATACTTCTGTCATTTTTAATACCTTTTATCAGAGTTGGGATTAGTTAAGAGTTACGAGGTAAAAATCTCCCCATTTCCCCATTATTGGCTCATGACGGCAACCACACCTTACCTCTTACGGCTCTCACTACTGCCATTCAACTTTAAATAAAGATACATTGTCCTTATAGAAAATACAAAAAACTTTAGATAAGGGTGAAATTGTATATCACCCCAATTCCAAGCAGCAAGGGAGCAAGAACCCGCTATGTTTGAACACTTCACTTCCGAAGCAATTAAAGTCATTATGCTCGCTCAGGAGGAAGCTCGTCGTCTGGGACACAATTTTGTAGGAACTGAGCAAATTCTCCTGGGTTTGATGGGAGAAGGAACTGGGGTTGCTGCTAAGGTGCTGTCCGAATTGGGCGTCACTCTTAAAGATGCGCGTCGGGAAGTCGAAAAAATTATTGGTAGAGGTTCTGGTTTTGTACCACCGGAAATTCCCTTTACCCCCAAAGTGAAAAGCCTCTTTGAGCAATCCTTTAAGGAAGCTCACAGCCTGGGACACAACTACATTAATACTGAACACGTACTCCTGGGATTGACCGAGGCTGGTGAAGGTGTCGCCGCTAAAGTACTACAAAATCTGGGAGTTGACCTCAAAAGTGTCCGCAGTGCGGTGATTCGTCGTTTGGGTGACAACCCAAATGTCGCGGCTGGCGGTGGTCAAAGACGCACCCAAACACTGAGTTTAGAAGAGTTTGGCAGGAATTTGACCAAATTAGCCCAAGAGGGTAGACTCGACCCCGTAGTTGGTCGCGAGAAGGAAATTGAACGTACTATCCAAATTCTCGGCCGCCGGACGAAGAATAACCCCGTGTTGATTGGGGAGCCAGGCGTTGGTAAAACTGCGATCGCAGAAGGTCTAGCTCAACGTATTATCAACCAAGATGTACCCGAAGTTTTGCTAAACAAGCAGGTCATCAGTCTGGATATGGGTTCTTTAGTCGCAGGAACTCGCTTCCGTGGCGATTTTGAAGAACGCCTGAAGAAAGTCATGGAAGAAATCCGCTCTGTCGGAAATATCATCTTGGTAATTGATGAAGTCCACACCCTCGTGGGTGCTGGTGGGACAGAAGGCGGTTTAGATGCAGCGAATATCCTCAAACCAGCCTTAGCACGGGGTGAACTCCAGTGTATTGGTGCAACCACCCTCAATGAGTACCGTCAACACATTGAACGTGATGCAGCCTTAGAGCGTCGTTTCCAGCCAATTTTGGTGGGGGAACCCTCGGTAGCAGAAACAGTGCAAATTCTCTACGGCTTGCGGAGCGCCTATGAGCAGCACCATAAAGTACATATTTCTGATGCAGCCGTTTTAGCCGCCGCTGAATTGTCAGACCGCTATATCAGCGATCGCTTTTTGCCAGATAAAGCCATAGACTTAATTGATGAAGCTGGTTCCCGCGTCCATTTACGCAACTCTCAAATTTCTAGCAATAAAGAACTAAAGCGCGAACTGACTGGTGTCAGCAAATCCAAAGACGAAGCAGTCAGACTCCAGGATTTCGGCAAAGCTGGTAAGTTACGCAACCAGGAATTACAACTCACTTCTCAACTCCATCCCGAACTACAAAACGACCAAAATGTCAACATCCCCATCGTCGATGAGGAAGACATCGCCCAAATCGTCGCCTCTTGGACTGGTGTCCCAGTTAACAAGCTAACTGAATCAGAGTCAGAGTTGCTGTTGCACTTGGAAGACACCCTGCACAAACGACTCATTGGTCAAGAGCAAGCAGTTACCGCCGTCTCCCGTGCCATCCGCCGCGCTAGAGTTGGGTTAAAGAACCCCAACCGTCCCATCGCCAGCTTTATCTTCTCTGGTCCCACCGGAGTTGGTAAAACCGAATTAGCCAAAGCCTTAGCCGCTTACTTCTTCGGCGCTGAAGATTCGATGATTCGCCTGGATATGTCCGAATACATGGAAGGTCACACCGTCTCCAAGCTAATTGGTTCACCTCCAGGTTATGTCGGATACGATGACGGTGGACAACTAACGGAAGCTGTGCGGCGCAAACCTTACTCAGTGTTGCTATTCGACGAAATCGAAAAAGCGCACCCCGATGTATTTAATATGCTGCTGCAACTGTTAGATGACGGTCATCTCACGGATGCTAAAGGTCGCAAGGTAGACTTCAAGAACACCCTGATAATTTTGACTTCCAACATTGGTTCTAAGGTGATTGAAAAAGGCGGCGGCGGCTTAGGTTTTGACTTCGATAATCAAGCCGATGCTAGTTACAACCGCATCCGCACCTTGGTAAATGAAGAACTCAAAGCTTACTTCCGTCCTGAGTTCCTCAACCGTCTGGATGACATCATAGTCTTCACCCAACTTTCTAAGGATGAAGTCAAGCAGATTTCGGAAATCTTGTTACGTGAAGTTTCTAGCCGCTTGACAGAAAGGGGAATTACCTTAGAAGTTACAGAACGCTTCAAAGAACGTGTAGTTCAAGAGGGCTATAACCCCAGCTACGGCGCTAGACCTTTACGCCGAGCCATTATGCGCCTCTTAGAAGATTCCCTCGCCGAAGCCTTGCTAGCTGGTCAAATTACAAATGGTGACACAGCTATTGTGGATGTGGATGATGACGGTCAGGTGAGAGTAGAAAAGTCAGAAAGGCGCGAGTTACTTTTGGCGAATGTTGGCTAATATTTATACCAAGCAACTTTGCTGTATTATCTGAAATTCGAGGCATTTCCCGTCTCATGTAGGAATGTAGGAGAGAATAACTACTCGCAAATATGATTTCTGCCCTAGTATAAATACTAGGGTATTTTTTTGTGTAATTCTTGATCAAGGGGATGTTGACCGAAAGCAAGCCACTACATTCAGCTCCCGCAACTGCCACAATCGAAACTGCTACAATCCGCCCCACTACAATCAAGGGAACCACAATCAGCCGCACCACAATCAAGGGAACCGCAATCAGGAATTATGCTGAGAACTTCAGTGCAATTGCAACTGACATCAGCACAGTCAGCGCAGGAAGTGTTATCACCACTAATGAATGAGGATTTTTTCGGTTGGCGTGGGAGAGTATCTGATTCTTCCTCTTCCTCAATTGATTCTAGGTCATCACCTTGCGATCGCCTACTGTGGATCTTTTCCCAGCGCAGAATTTGATTGGCTTGCTTGCAAGCTGGAAATCGTTCCCGGGACTTGACAAATGCAGCCTTAAGCCCATCTTCGGCAACGACTCGCTTAATATACTGGGAGCAAGACTCACCACCATATAACACTCGGTGAGCGCAAACAAAGCCTTTATGCGGGGAAATGTGTTTTTGATATCCAGTAATTGCAGCCACACCAACTTGTCTGGAAAGAGAATCGAATAGGGGAATTTGCATTTTGTGTGCTATTCACTACTTTGCCATAATCTGGCATCTCATCCATCCAAGGTTAATTTTGCTCTAGCTAAAAATTATTTTTCTTTATAATTAAAGAACGTAGAGCAGCGTTGACTACTTCAGAATTAGGGAAAACTTCTGCAACATCAGGATCTAAAATAACATTCACCTTTTCAATATTCTTTTGTCCCTGTTTAACTTTTCCCTGACGATTGTTTCTAAAATCAGATTCTAGCTGAGGTTCATTTAGTTTCTTAGCCAGAGACTCCCAACTATTAACTTTCAGTTGAAAGTGTGCCTTTGCCTCACGTAAAGTCTTAAACTTCTGCTTGAGAATATCGGCAGTATAAAGATACTTCTGACTTATCTGGAGTTGTTGGTTAAGGTCTTCCTCAACCATATCGACTACTTCATCAACAAGTTTGTCATAATTTTCAGAAATCTGAGCAGCGGCTCCCAAAATCCGGGAGGTGGCTTTTATTTGCACATCAGTTTCTTGCTTGAGCCGATCAGCAATACTACGAATTTGATCGCCCAACTTTGGTTTGCGTTGAGTTCGTTGGGTTGGTACTGATTCTTTGCTCATGAAGAGGCTTCTTTATTCGGAAAGGATATCTTTAACAGCAAGCCAAATACGTCTAAACTTCTGTACCAAATTTACAGGATTGTTTGTTGTTTCTTCCACCGCCGAATCAACTAAAGATTGAATCCGATCCATACGCTCTGCTACCAAGTAGAGGTTATTTACAGCTTCATCCTTACCGGCAATGGACTCACGCAATAACACAACCATCTGACTGATTTCTTGCTTTAGTTTAGCGTTCTCGGCTTTACGGCGAGTTTCCCATCCCTTAATACTTGCTTTTGACCGTCGCTCATACTTGAGTTCTGCTTTCGTCTCATTATATAAAGTTAAATACCTATCTCGCTCAGAGTTTGCTATTTCATATTGAGCAAGTAATTCGGATGCTCTCGCTTTTTCTTCGTTGTAGAGGGTAAGAGTATGTTGATAACTTTGTTGCCCATCAAGATATAGCTGATAATTTTTATCAGCGCGTTCTTTTAGCTCATAAGCCTCGATTTGGTAAGTTTGAATCTTTTGCTCAACAAGAACAAGTTGAGAAGCAGCTGCTTGATTTTCTTGGGCGCGTTGTTCCCACTCATCACGTTGAGTAGCAGCTTCTTGATACTCTTTTTTGTATTGCTCACGATCAGCACGAGCATTCATTAATAACTGTTTAAGCTCATGATAAGAAAGTGGTTCTTTCGCAGGTGGATGAGGATTGTTGACAGGGGGATTTTTGCGACGATCCTTGTCTGCGTCTCGCATAGCCATAACTCAACTTTCTAAATGAGCATCACTTAACTATAAATGGTAGCTTATTAAACATTGAATCGCAGCATGATGACAATACGCACATTTGTTCGGTTTGGATTCCCCAGTAGTGAGTATTTCGTATCGAAAAATTAAGGAATATTGCGTTTCCTGCAAAACCTGACGGTGGAGCGCGAAATCAGGCAAAACTCCGTGGTACGATGCTCTCGGTAAATGTGAAGATCGGGAGAAAACCTTTGACACTACGGGTTGCTGTTGTTGGCTCAGGCCCAGCTGGTTCATCTGCCGCTGAGACACTGGCAAAAGCTGGAATTGAAACTTACCTGATTGAGCGGAAGCTAGACAATGCCAAGCCTTGTGGCGGGGCGATTCCCCTGTGTATGGTGAGTGAATTTGACCTACCACCAGAGATTATCGATCGCCGTGTGCGGAAGATGAAAATGATTTCACCCTCGAATCGTGAGGTTGATATCAATCTGATCAATGAAGATGAATATATAGGAATGTGCCGCCGCGAAGTCCTAGATGGTTTTCTGCGGGAGCGGGCGGCTAAATTAGGTGCAATTTTAATTAATGCTACCGTTCATAAACTCGATATACCCGGCAACAATACCGACCCCTATACTATCCATTATGTTGACCACACAGAAGGTGGCGCACAAGGGATTGCCAAAACCCTGAAAGTGGATTTAGTGATTGGGGCGGATGGGGCGAATTCTCGCATTGCTAAAGAAATGGATGCTGGGGATTATAATTATGCGATCGCCTTCCAGGAGCGAATTCGCTTACCCGAAGACAAAATGGCATACTATAACGATCTTGCTGAAATGTATGTCGGCGATGACGTTTCTACAGACTTCTATGCTTGGGTATTCCCCAAATATGACCACGTAGCTGTGGGTACTGGGACAATGCAGGTACATAAAGCCAGCATTAAACAGTTGCAAGCTGGCATCCGCGCCCGTGCTTCCGAAAAGCTAGCAGGCGGTAAAATTATCAAAGTCGAAGCCCACCCCATCCCTGAACATCCCCGTCCCCGTCGGGTTGTTGGGCGTATCGCTTTGGTGGGTGATGCTGCTGGCTATGTTACCAAATCTTCTGGTGAAGGTATTTACTTCGCTGCCAAATCTGGGCGGATGTGTGCCGAAACTATTGTCGAAGCTTCCAATAATGGTAGCCGCATTCCTACAGAGAATGACCTGAAAGTCTACCTGAAGCGCTGGGATAAGAAATACGGACTGACCTACAAGGTATTGGACATCCTGCAATCTGTATTCTATCGTTCAGATGCTACCCGCGAGGCGTTTGTGGAAATGTGCGGCGACTTGGATGTGCAAAAGCTCACATTCGATAGCTATCTGTATAAGACAGTTGTCCCCGCTAATCCCATCACCCAACTAAAAATTACAGCCAAGACGATAGGTAGTCTAATTCGCGGTAACGCTTTAGCGCCTTAATTTTGACTGCACTTTTGAGTGTCAACAGAGGAGATGAAGGGCAGAACAGTTATCAGTTAACAGTTGAGATGATTTGTCCTTCGCCTCCTCTGTAATTTTTTCTTGACTAATTATCATAAATGTGCTATTGGTCAGCGGTGATGAACGCGATCGCAAAACCATCATACCCTTTGCTACCCACAGTCTGAATCGCCGTCGTGCTGACACGCTTTTCTGCAGCCAGCCGCTCGTTAAATCGGCGTATCCCCTGCACATTAGGATCGTCACTAGTAGAGTCAATCACCGCGCCGTTACGCACCACATTATCGGCAATGATTAAGCTACCACGACGGGAAAGTTTCAGCGCCCACGCCAAGTAATCCGGATTGCTGGGCTTATCAGCATCAATAAATATCAAGTCAAAGCTGCGTCCCTCGGCGGCGATTTGGGGTAGGGTATCCAGCGCCCGCCCACAGCGGATATCAACAATCTTATCTAACCCAGCGCGTACGATGTTAGCGCGGGCGACTTCGGCGTGTTTTGGGTTCGCCTCTAACGTAATCAGACAACCATCCGCAGGTAGCGCCCGTCCCAGCCAAATCGTGCTGTAGCCGCCCAGCGTGCCAATTTCCAGGATAGTCCGCGCCCCATGAATCTGCGCTAACAACAGCAGCAACTTTCCCTGGTTCGGGGAAACGTTATGTGGGGGTAGCCCAGCTATAGCGCTAGACTGCAGGGTTGCATCTAGCACCGGATCTGGCGGTACAAATAGATCAGTGATATATTCATCAACTGCAGTCCATTGCTCCTGTGTCATCACTCTTTATTCGGGTAGTGTACAAATTTTTGGCGTTGTGTTTAGATCCCCGACTTCTTAAAGAAGTCGGGGATCTCGCAGCCCATCAAAATTAATGAGACAGACCACTAGTACTGTGCTACTACGATGTATATTTGATTAACGCACAAATTCAGCCTTTTCACGCCACCACGTACTGAACAGCACTACCCACTCACCTGTGATTCAATAATCCCTACAGGACAAGCAACGTTTGTCCCACCTAAACCACAATACCCATTAGGGTTCTTGGCTAGGTATTGTTGATGGTAGCCTTCGGCGTAGTAAAATTCAGGGGCATCTAAGATTTCTGTAGTAATCTTGCCGTAGCCTGCACTGTTGAGGGATTGTTGATAGGCTGACTGTGATGCTTCAGCGAGCTTTCTTTGACTTTCAGAATAAACGTAAATCCCCGAACGATATTGAGTCCCAGCGTCATTACCCTGGCGCATTCCTTGGGTGGGGTTGTGGCTTTCCCAAAAGGTTTTGAGGAGTTGGAAATAACTAATTACCTTGGGATCAAATACAACTAATACCACTTCGTTGTGACCAGTTTTTCCAGAACACACTTCTTCGTATGTGGGGTTGGGTGTGAAACCAGCCGCGTAACCAACTGCAGTAGTGTAAACGCCCTCAAGTTGCCAAAATTTGCGTTCTGCACCCCAAAAGCAGCCTAAGCCAAAGATGGCTTTTTCTAGGTTATCTGGGAATGGCGGTTTGAGTGGATGGCTGTTGACATAGTGATTAGCCGGTACTCGCATGGATTCAGCCCTCCCTGGTAAAGCTTCCTCAGGGTTGGGCATAGCTGTTTTCTTACCTAATCCAAATAGTGCCATTGATTGTGACTCTGATTTTTGATAATTATTTTTACCTTACTTAATATTTTAACTACTCAGGCGATCGCTCTCGATGGTGAAAGCCGTAACTTCCCGTACAGCTGTCATACAATTTTGGATTTTAGATTTTGGATTTTGGATTGACTCCAAAAAATCACATTGTTTTGAGGAGATTTCCAGGAAATTATCATCGATTATGAGTAGGGGCAAACAACCGTTTGCTCTCCTCCAAAGTGCCATTTGTATTTACGAATGACTAATTACAAGGTGTAGAAGTATTAACTAATGGTAATAGTGGCCCTAATTGCTCTTGTCCATTGACAGCTAAATCGCTATGACACAAATAAACTTTCTCGGATACACGAGAGAGTAAATCTGTCAAAATCTTCTGTAGTCGTTGTTCTTCTGCTAATTTGTCATCTTCTGCTGTCCAAGGCATACCTAACCTGGCTTGCAAAAACAAGGGCGCGCCAAATAAAGTAGCCGCACCACCTTTTGCCCATAACGGTGAACTAGCATCTAGCCAAAAATGTTGGCGGTGATATCTCCTACTTGAACGGTATTGAAAGATGGTGGCTAAGGTGACAGCTTTTCTAGCTGGGCCAAGGCGATGCAATGGATAAGGATTGGCAGTAATCGTACCACGTCGTAGCAGTTGAATAAATTCAGTCAGCGTAGCTTCCGCACTGCTGCGTTCTGATTGGAGAGATGGGACGGTTTGTTGCAGCCTGGTGTTAATTTCCCAGTAGTGTTGAGCGGTTTCTAACAATTCTCGCAGTGCTGCTAGTTCTTCATAAGGCGGATTGCTATCCTTACATAGAAAGTTCTGAATTGCTAGGTATAACAGGGAAATTGGACTGGGGATGAGACGCTGTGTTTGTTGCGATCGCTGTTTCTCTATCCACTCTAAAATCTTATTGTAAGCTGTGCTGGCAACATAGCCAATTCTATCCCACCGCTCGAATACTGTTACTGGTAGCAAATTCGGTAGCTCAGGATGAGGCTCAAAGCAGTAATCGGCAATTAAACCAGCGCGTACAGGGTCAATCTCAGTGCTGAGTGCTAGGTTATGAGTACTGAGTTCTGAGGGGTTTTCTGGTGCTTTTTGCTTCTTACTCAACACAACCAACATCTCCGCCACGGCATCCCGATCCACCAAGCGTCCCAAACCCGGATAAACTAAGGCGAGTATGGTGAGTAAGGCACGGATTACGGGTGAACTAATGAGGGGGCGTTGGTCGTTGAGTGGTTCTACTTGGATGTTTTGCTTATTGAGGATTTCTATGAGTGTATAACGGGCGATCGCATCCAAACCAGGAGCAATCACTGCAATCTCTTCTGGTTCCGCTTGCCCCGATGCGATCGTCTCCACAATCACCTCTGCTGTCTGTCGCAACATCTGGGCGCGGGAGGTGGTTTGAATCGATTGCACCGCTTCTGGTAAACTTAATATCACTAGTGGCTCTGTAACTAATTCCACTATTTGCTCTGCCAGACTATTTCCCAGGGAATCTGGGGATGGTTCGGTCAAAATTTCCACCTGACAGCGCTCTGCTAACCCTTCTAGATGCAGAGGATCTGCCCCTAATCCCAGTCTAATTGCACCATCGGGATTATAGCTAAAAGCCCCAACTGCCCCTTGATCTAAGAGAAACTCAAACAGTTGACGCGCTACACCAGGGTAATCATCCACATCATCCGCCAGCACCGCCTGATATCTTTTAGCTAGGTGCTGCTGATAATTCTCATTTGTCAACAAATGCTGACTATAAAGTTCCGTGATTAACCCATAAGTCAACAATCCTCTGGCTAAACACCAGTTGCGCCAATCTAACAGCAAAGATGCGAGGAATTCTGGCTCTAGATTGATTGCAGTTTCATCTAAACCTTTTGTTAAAATCTGGGCAATGTGTTCACAAGGTACGCCACCATAAGCCGCTAATTGCCATAAATCCAGGATGCGGCGCACCAAACGGTACTCATTGACTCCAGCGCGACGCAGAGTTTCTTCATCCAGATGCGATCGCCAGAGTTTTGTGGCTAATTCCTGCTCAGTTTCTGGACGTAATCTTACCGGAAATTGTGCTTTTAATTGTAAAGACTGGATCAATAAAGGCCAAAATAAGATAACTTCATCCTGAAAAAAACCTAGTGGTGTTTTAGCACGCACCGGAAATTTACCTAAAGTCTTAGTAACAATTATGTTACCTAAAACCCGCCGATTATCATCATTTGCAGCTAAGAGTAAAACGCCTGGTTCTGTCTGTCTGAGATCCAAAAATTTTGCTGTGCGTTCACTTTTCTCTCGCCCCGATTTTTTAGTATAAAATGATTCAACAACCTGATTTTTACCTGGCAACCAACGACAAAACTGCTCTACTAAGCGAGTAGTCTTACCACTACGACTAGTACCAACAATCCAAACAGAATGAGCAACCACGAACCATCTCCTTGTAGATTTGTTAGTATACCTCGTGCGTTAACTTAAGGTTAAGAATCACCAAAAAATGCTGGATGATTGCCGACAATGAACAATTTTTATAGCCAAAAAATCTATCCTTTCTTACTGGCTACTTACCGTTGGTACTTACGAACACCAGAACGTTCTTTGGATGAGGCTTACAAGGCAGCATTCAAGATCAAGCAAATAGAAGATGAGTATTTCAATGGTAATAAAATAGACCCTGAATCCGTGACGTATACTAGTAACGTCCTTGACTATTTTAAGACAGACCTTAAAAAACAATTAAAAATTGCTCGGATGCGGCTGACAGAGTTTCAATCTAGCCGTTGGTTCTCCAACGAATCTAATCAAAAAGCTGCCGATAAAGCGGGGATAGAATATGCCAGTGCTGACTCAACCTTAGAAAAATTAAGATTTATTGATCAAGTTATATCAAAATATATTCATGTAGATGCGGAAACATCTGCACCAAATTTAGCTAATCAGCCTGGAAATGTACAACCTGTTTCGGCAATCATTCCTCAACTATTAACACCAAAATTGCCCAATAATAACTCTAATCCCAAAAGAAAGGGCAAAGCTAATACAACAGGGATATTACCCAGGTCAATTTTTAGTACCATCACCCGTCTCCAAGTAGAATTAGATCCTAATTCTGAACAAGACGTTGTGAAGAATTTCCGTCAGGCTCAAAAAAGAACCATCATTTCTATCAGGTTTGTATTACTGTTAATTATTGTGCCCCTTCTAACTCATCAGTTAGCCAAGTCATTAATAGTAACACCCTTAGTGGAACATTTTAGAAGTTCCGAGGAAGTGCAAATATTCCTGAATGAGGAAATGGAAGAAGAAGCACTCACAGAGATACAAAGATTTGAAGAGAGAGTAAAATTTGAAGCTTTAATTAGCAATGCACCTCCACTTTCCGCCGAAGAAATAGAATCTCACATCAAAGAAAAAGCTCAAGAAGTTGCTGAAGAATTTCGTCAAGAAAGTTCTAATGCTATTAAAAATGTTTTTGCAGATATGTTTTCTGTAGGTGCATTCATTTGGCTTTTGCTTATCAGCAAGCCTTCTATCATCATACTCAAAGATTTCTTTGATAATATTGTTTATGGATTAAGTGATAGTGCTAAAGCATTTATTATCATTTTGTTTACTGATATATTCGTAGGCTTCCACTCTCCGCATGGCTGGGAAGTAATTTTAGAAGGGGTATCGCGCCATTGGGGATTACCCGCAAATCGCAGTTTTATCTTCTTATTTATTGCTACATTTCCCGTGATTTTAGATACAATTTTCAAATACTGGATTTTCCGCTACTTAAACCGGATATCACCTTCTGCAGTTGCTACATACCACAATATGAATGAATAGTTTGGCGACTGGAGGATCTTGAGTCTTTCTTCAAAAGTAGTGGACTGACACAACTAAAATGATGCAATATAGAATGTCCTTCAATTATCTTGGCGACAGATGTATGGTGGTTGAGGGCAAACAACCATTTGCTCCTACAATCTATTTGTCGCATTCTTTTTTCAAATTGATCTCAATTTTAATACAACATGTAAGGCTTGCCACTCCAGTAGGGTGTGTTATGCCGGAGGCTAACGCACCATCCAATATTTTCGGTGCGTTACGACGTTCCGTCTAACGCATCCTACTGAGAGACTCCTGCTTCGTTTGGCGAGGCGAAAATTAGATATGGGAAAATTTTGATTTTTAGATGAAAAGAATATTTACAACCATCGCCATTAGTTTACCTGTGGTTTTATTGATTTTACTCGTGCGTATGCCATCATTGGGGCGTCAAGAATTAAGTTCAGTAAAGTGTCAGGTGAAAAAGTGGAATATTCCAGAATCTACTATTAGTAAAAATCAAGTTTTATCGATTCCAGAATCAAAAAAATCACCAATATTAATTCCTAGATTACCAGTTACTTGTTGTCTGGATGATCCCTCTTGTCTGGATGAATTTCTCTATAGAAGTGCATCAGATAAAAAAGCACTGCTAACAGCTATCGATCGCAGTCTACAATATCTGCAAACTGCTAGGGCTGAAAATGCCTACAAAGATTATCCAGTACCAGGGATTACACGCGATCGCATCTTCAAAAGTTTGACACGATTCCGCCAGTTGTTACTCACAGCTAATTCTCCAGCAGCATTACATACAGCTATACAACGTGAGTTTGTCTTATACCAGTCTATCGGCAAGGACACCAAAGGTTCAGTTCTATTCACCGCTTACTATGAACCTGTATATACTGCTAGTCGGGTTCCCACACCAGAGTATCGCTATCCCGTTTATAAAATACCACCAGATTTAAACTCATGGACTAAACCTCATCCTACACGCTTACAACTAGAAGGTGCAGATGGTTTACAAGGCGCAAAAGGTAAGCTAAGGGGATTAGAGTTGTTGTGGTTTCGCGATCGCTTAGAACCATATATGGTACAAATTGAAGGTTCTGCCCGCATTCAACTCACCAATGGTACCGAAACCACAATTGGCTATGCCGGGAATACTGCATATAACTACAGCAGTATTGGGCGAGAATTGGCGAATGATGGCAAATTACCTTTAGAAGGTATGACTATGCCGATTATTCTCGACTATTTCCGCAAATATCCCCAAGAATTGAATGTTTATATCCCACGCGATCGCAGTTTTGTATTTTTTCAAGAAAATAAAGGTGCTACAGCCCAAGGTTCTATCAACGTATCACTGACAGCCGAACGTTCAATTGCTACCGATAAATCTTTAATGCCTCCTGGTGCTTTAGCCTTGATTCGTGCTTCTATTCCCTTTCCTCAGGATACAGGACAAATGGAGCATCACATCGTCAGTCGTTATGTGCTTGACCAAGATACCGGCGGTGCTATTAAAGGCCCAGGTAGGGTAGATTATTTTTTAGGTACTGGTAAATTAGCAGGCGATCGCGCTGGTGTCACAGTCAGTAATGGACAGTTGTTTTATTTGCTACTTAAGTGAAATTACAGTCAACAGTCTACTCATAGCGCTTCCCATGAAAATGAAGTACAGAATTATATCACGTTGTGTAGTAGCACAGCATTGCCGTGCCCTTACCGATGTACCTCACGCTTGTTGAGAAACGCTATATTAGCTTGGAACTAAAAAAATAATTTGTCGTCATTCTTAGTTGGAACAACCGTTTAATTACTTATAACAAACTCTTAATTTGTGAAGTGTTGATGATTGTAACTATAAGTTGATCAGTCAAATAGAGGAGTGAGAAGTGATCAGGATTTTAGTTGATGCTGATCTAATATTAGAAGCTCTAATAAATTGCAACAACTGTGTAGAAGATGTGAGAAAATTATTTGACATAGCACATCCGTTGATACAGATGTATATCACAGATGTTGGTAAACAAAAAATCTACGATTACATCAGTCGTTTACGGAATACTCAAATTGCCGATTTAGTAATTGATTGGTTACAAAAGAAAATACTGATTTGCCGTATTGACCAGAACATTCTACAAAAAGCACGCTTTTCACCCTTAACAGATTTTGAATCTGCAGTTGAGCTAGCTTGTGTCAGTGAGCGAAAATTAGATGCGATCGTTACCCATCATCGTCAAAACTTCGCTCAAACGCCAAATCAGTTTTGGGTATGGTCGATAGCAGACTTATGGGTACGTGCAAATCTGGAAAGTCAGCTACAGGTAAATATATCTAGTTAATTGTTGTCAGAATTCAGAATTCATGAGAATGACATATAGGACTAGTATTTGATTTTTGAAAAAATCTAAGTATCTGTAGGGGAACCACCCTTGTGCGCTGTGAGCGCAGCCACACGTGCGTCTGAAGCACCGAGTGGACTGCCGAATCCGGAGGAGTTTTCCTCGTTGAGAGGAGTGGCGTTTGGCATTGCCCACCAAAACCATGATACTACGTGTATTTCAGAAACTAAATACTAATCCTATAGCTCCTGATTTCTTTGAGCAAGGGTGTATCTTATTCATATAAAAATTTCTATGCATTGTATAACGAAATGCAATTATGTATTAAACCCCTAATGAGTGTAAGATTTATACTGAAAATTTTTTGCTAAACCAATTACGGGTGTAAAGAGTTTGGGCAAAAATTTTTCTATTTATTTGTAATCGGAGGTTTTTTTTGGTGCTACGATCTACGACTATAGATTAAGAGAAAAGTGCTGTAGCTGTGAAACAAAAGCCAAAACCAAGGATCGCTTTGCTTCGGGAAAAGGCAGGGCTAACCCAGCTTGAGTTGTCGCGTATTGTTGGCGTAACTGAAAGCACTATCCAGAACTGGGAAAGCGGTAGGACTGGGACAGATCACATTGAAAGAATCATTAGGTTCTGCAAAGCTTTGAATTGCCAAGTAGAAGACCTAGTTGAGTACGTGAACGAGTCACCAGAAGCACCAGCCGCATCACCAGGTTCATTAAGCGAAATCCATGATTTATTGGGTACTTCCGCCCCTACACCAATTACTAATCCTGACACTGAAATTGCTTCCCAAGGGACTAGGGACTAGGGACTGGGGACTGGGGAGGTGGGGGAGAGTGGGGTAGTAAAGAAATAAGCCTTGACTCTTGATTCTTGACAAATGCCCTATTCCCTCTTTCCCCAAAGAGTATCGACAGTTACGAATTGATAGCCTTTTTGTATTAGTTGAGGAATCAAAATTTGGATTGTTGCAGCAACATCTTGTCCACCAAAAGCACCATCATGCAATACAATCAATGAGCCATTTTGCACTTGCTGGAGAACTCGCTTTGTCACGGTGGTAACTCCCGGTCGTGCCCAATCTTCTGGGACAACACTCCACATGACTGGCCGGTAGTTCCACTGTTGAAATAGTTCTAAAGTTTTGGGTGTAAATAAGCCGTTGGGAGGTCTGACATCCCGTACCTTGTTAGGTGCTAGATTACAGGCATGATAAATGGCAGTTTGGGTTTTTTCTAAGCTTTCCTTGAGTTCAATTGGGGAAAGCATGGGAAAAGAGCGATGATCGTAGCCATGTAATCCAATCCAGTGTCCACGATCGCATATCTCTTTGGCTATTGTCGGCGATCGCTGGACACAAGCACCCAACCAAAAAAAACTAGCCTGAATTTGATAGCGTTCCAACACTGTCAACACTTGGCGTGTGTATTGGGGATGGGGACCATCATCAAATGTCAGGGCGATCGCTTTATCATTGCTGTCACCTCTCCAAAGGCATTGGGGAAAGGTTGGTTGGAGAATCTTGTAAATAATCGGAAACAGCGGTGCTAGTTGCATCTACATTCCCCTTCACTTGCCCTTATTCACAATTAGGTGTGTCATGGCATTAATCACGCGATCGCTTGTCATCGGTAAAATATCCTTACCATGCATCACTTCCTGCGTGATGTGAAAATAAACCAATGTCCCCAAAAGAATCCTCGCTGTTGCTTCCGGATCTGGTATCTCGAGTTCAGGATGAGCCGCTAAATATTCACCGAGAGTTTCCAGCACAGGTTTAATCATCGCTTGCACACAAATCTGCGCTAACTCTGGAAAACGACCAGATTCACCAATTAGCACGCGCATAAATGCACAATGTTCTTTGTCTTGATTCATCAAGTCTAATGCTCTAGTTGCTGTCTCATGCAGTACAGTAATTGGTTCTCCTGTAATAGGTTTTGTGCCAAAGACTAAGTTAAATTTTTTGCTGGCTAATTTCTCAATCAAGACTTTAAACAGCCCCTCTTTGTCTTGAAAGTGGCTATAGACAGTGGCTTTAGAAACACCTGCAGCGATCGCTACTTTGTCCATGCTTGTCCCAGCATAGCCATGTTTAAGGAACTCCTGCATCGCCCCTTGCAGAATTTGTTCCACTTTATCAACGGAACTGTCCCGTTCCAATTCGCCTACTTTTATCTGTGTCATTTATATTAGCCCTTCTTATAAACAATCATATTAGGGAATGGGGAATAGGGAATAGGCAATAGGTTATTCTCTCCCTGCCCCCTGCCCCTTGACTAAACTACTCCGTTTAGTTTAGCATTGATTGAACTGGACGGTTTAGTTTTATTTTTGGCAAACAGAGGGGACTACTATGGCGCAAAACTGGAATTTAGCAAATTTAATATCTTCCCAAACGCTGATAAAATCGCCTACTCTCATGGCAATAATTACATCTGTAGTGGTGGTAGGAGCTAGTGTTTATACGGTGACAAAGTTTCAAACTAGCTCAAATCAGCAGCTACAAGTAACAGCACCTATTCAGCCAATAGTAAAAACAGTTACAGCGTTAGGACGGTTGGAACCCAAAGAAGAAGTGATTAAACTATCTGCGCCAAATGCTGGAGAGGGAAATCTTGTTGAGAAATTGTTAGTTAAAGAAGGCGATCGCGTCCAAGCCGGACAGATAATTGCGATTATGGACGGACGCGATCGCCTCCAAGCCACTTTGGGTGAAGCGCAAAGACAAGTGCAAGTAGCTCAATCTCGCCTCAATCAGGTAAAAGCAGGTGCAAAACAGGGAGAAATTGGGGCGCGCCAAGCTACCGTCAATCGGCTACAAGTGGAGCTACAAGGAAACATCAGAACCCTACAAGCGACAATTAATCGCTTAGAAGCAGAATTGCAAGGACAAAAACAGCAGTTAAAAGCCACAGTAGCCCGTGTAGACGCCGAAAAGCGGAATGCTCAAGCTGACGTACAACGCTACGAAACCTTATATAAAGAAGGCGCGATTTCCAGCCAAGAAGTTGATAAAAGACGACTCAGCGCAGAAACTTCCTCTCAGCAGTTAATCGAAAGCCAAGCGACTCAGACAAGAACTATTAATACTCTAGAGCAGCAAATTAACGAAGCCAGAGCCAACCGCGACAAAACGATCGCCACCCTAGAGCAGCAGATAAACGAAGCCAAAGCCACCCTTAATCAAACCGCTGAAGTTCGTCCTACAGATGTCGCCAACGCCCAAGCAGAGGTAGACAGCGCTCAAGCTACCGTTAAAAAAATTAAAGCACAACTAGATCAAGCATATATCCGCGCTCCTAAAGGCGGGCAAATTCTTAAAATTAATACCAGGGCTGGAGAAACCGCTGGGACTGAAGGGATTGTAGACTTAGGGCAAACCGATCAGATGTATGCAGTCGCAGAAGTATACCAAAGTGATATTAATAAAGTGCGATCGGGTCAAAAAGTAAAAATAACTAGTGATTCCCTTGGTGGAGAATTACAGGGAACCGTCGATTGGATTGGGATGCAGGTGCAAAGACAAAATGTCGTCAACGCCGATCCCTCTGGTAACACCGACGCCAGAATCGTCGAAGTCCATGTGCGACTAGACGAAGCCGCTAGCACTAAAGCCTCAAAGTTTACCAATTTGCAAATCAAGGCGGTAATTGAACTGTGATTGGATTTATCTCTCAACTACAGCGCCGGACACCTCTAGGATGGCTACAACTAAGTAACCAAAAGAGTCGTTTTTTAGTCTCACTCTCAGGCGTAGCCTTTGCCGATTTATTGATGTTCATGCAGCTTGGCTTCCAGTCAGCTTTATTTGACAGCGCCACCAGACTGCATCAAGTATTACGAGCAGATGTAGTACTAGTCAGTACCCAAGCCCGCAACCTCTCCTTTATGTCCACTTTCCCAAGGAGACGATTGTACCAAGCTGCAGATGTGGCGGGGGTGAAGTCTGCGGAGGCTATGTATACCAACAACATTACCTGGAAAAATCCCGAAACCCACAAGGAGACAGGGATGCTGATGATTGGTTTTGATCCTGAGAAGCCAGCATTTAATTTACCGGAAGTCAACAATCAACTATCAGTAATTACACTTCCTGATACAGTGATATTTGATGCTGCTTCTCGAGGAGATTATAAACAGGCGATCGCCCAAGTTTCCCAAGGTAAACCCGTCACCACAGAAATAGATCGGCGGACAATTAGTATTAATGGCTTATTTACAGTAGGTGCTTCCTTTGGTGCCGATGGTAGCTTGATCACCAGTGACCAGAACTTTTTGCGACTATTTCCCAAACGAGAAGCAGGTAGCGTCAGTATCGGTTTGATTCAGTTACAACCAGGTTATGACCCTAAACAGGTAGCCAATGCTTTAAAAGCATACTTACCTAAAGATGATGTCAAAGTTTTGACCTACGAAGAATTTATTGAGTTTGAGAAAGACTATTGGAAGAAAAATACAGCGATCGGATTTATCTTCACCTTGGGCGTAGCGATGGGATTCACAGTCGGCGTAATTATTGTTTATCAAGTCCTATCGACAGATGTCAACGCCCACATGAAAGAATATGCCACCTTTAAAGCAATGGGGTATAACAATTTTTACCTGCTGGGTGTGGTTTTTGAAGAAGCTTTGATTTTGGCATTATTAGGCTTCATCCCAGGAATGAGCGTGTCTTTCGGACTGTATGCCTTGACTCGCAACGCCACAAACTTACCACTGTTCATGACCGTAGCGCGAGCCATCCAAGTATTAACCTTGACCTTCGTCATGTGTATGATTTCTGGTGCGATCGCTACTCGCAAAGTCCAATCCGCTGACCCCGCAGATATGTTTTAACAGTTATAAGTTATCAGACTGTTCACTGTTCACTGTTCACTGATTCCCTATGTCCCCAGTTATCTCTATAAATAATCTCGACCACTATTTTGGTCACGGTCAACTGCGTAAGCAAGTTCTGTTCGATATCAACTTAGAAATTAACGCTGGTGAAATTATCATTATGACTGGGCCTTCTGGTTCTGGTAAAACGACACTACTTACCTTGGTGGGCGGCTTGCGTTCTGCCCAATCTGGTAGTTTGCAAGTGTTAGGAGAAGAACTTTGTGGCGCAAGTGCCGGAAAACTCACTGAAGCGCGACGCCATCACGGTTATATATTCCAAGCACACAACTTGCACGGTAGTTTAACAGCACTCCAGAACGTCAAAATGGGCTTAGAAGTGCATAAAAATATTTCACTATCAGAAATGAAAACCCGGTCAGCCGAAATGCTAGAGCAAGTAGGATTAGGACATCGGCTCAATTATTATCCAGATGATTTATCCGGGGGACAAAAACAACGGGTAGCGATCGCTCGTGCTTTGGTTGGTCATCCTAAAATTGTCTTAGCAGATGAACCGACTGCAGCCCTTGATAGCAAATCTGGTCGAGATGTGGTTAATATGATGCAAAAACTAGCTAAAGAGCAAAGTTGTACCATCCTCATGGTGACTCACGACAACCGGATTTTAGACATTGCCGATCGCATTGTTCACATGGAAGACGGCAAACTCGCGAAGGATCTGTCCGTTGCACAAATCACGTAGGGGCACGGCACCCGTGGAATCGGGGCACGGCAACAGTGGGATTTTCCATTTACCCGTAATATTTTGGATGCCGTGCCCCTACGGGGTTGGTTGACATCGGCAAAATTGATTATGGGGGCACGGCACCCGTGGAATCGGGGCACGGCAACAGTGGGATTTTCCATTTACCCGTAATATTTTGGATGCCGTGCCCCTACAGGGTTGGTTGACATCGTTAGATATTGTTAACAAAAGCTTGAATGCGATTGAAGTTCTCTTCTAACTCTGTGATTAACTTAGCTGTACCTCGACGCTCTTGGTTGCGAGCTAGTCGTTCTAGTTTTTCCGCAACCAAGTACATAGCTGTAGCACCGACATTGGCACTAACACCTTTAAGTTGATGGGCTTCTTGAGCCATTTGCCCAAAATTACTAGCAGCGATCGCCTGTTTTATGATCGCTAAACGAGACTGGATATCTTCAACGAACATTTGCAACAGGTGCAATTCAAATTCGGCATCATTGTCTGAGAGTTGGTGCAAATGTTCCCAATCAATTACTGGATTCTCTAAATCTGTTTTGGCGATCGCTTCTTGGGCAGTCAGTATGACTTGGCTCCAATGTTCTAATGCCGTAGCCAATTTTTCCTTAATCACAGGCTTGCTTAAATAGTCGTCCATCCCGGCATCAATACACATTTGTCTATCTTCTTTCATCGCATTAGCTGTCATTGCAATTACCACAGGACGACGACGGCTAGCAAAGCAGCTTTCTGACCAACGATGAATTTCTTTTGTAGTTTCCAAACCATCAAGAACTGGCATTTGGCAATCCATCAGAATCAAATCATAAGGAATTTTTTCTAATAGTTGCAAAACTTCTCTACCATTACCAGCCACATCAGCACTGTAACCCAGGCGTTCGAGTTGCTTGAGAGCTACTTTTTGATTGACCAAATTATCCTCAGCTAATAAAATTCTGATTTTAGGCGCAATGGCATCTGGAGTAGGAGAGCCAACAGTTTCAGGATTTTCTACTCTCACCTCCCCTGCTGTCAATTCACGTTGGCTACCTAAAATAGTCATTATGGTATCGAGGAGGCGGGATGGCTTCACAGGTTTAACTAAATAAGCCGCAAATCCTATGTTGAGTGCCCTTTGTATTTCATCCCGTTGATTAGTTGAAGTGAGCATAATCAAAGGTATGTTAGCGATCGCTGCATCTTGTTTAATTTGTTCTCCTAACTTCATGCCATCGATTTCCGGCATCTGCATATCAACCAAGATGACATCATATATCTGTTTCTGCTCGTAAGCTGCGTAAATGGCGCTCAAAGCAGTCGCCGCACTTTCTGCCTTATCTACTTGCATTCCCCAACGGGTAGCTTGATGGTAGATAATTTTGCGGTTAGTGGCGTTGTCATCCACCACTAACAAACGGCGATTAGTCAGTTGGATGCGATCGTGGATTGAGGAAATAGGTTGAAGTTGCTTGGTGAAGGGAACGTCAAACCAGAACTTAGAACCTTCACCCAACTGACTTTCTACGCCAATTTCTCCTCCCATCAAAGTTACTAGTTGCTTGCATATAGCTAGTCCCAACCCAGTACCGCCATACTTACGAGTGGTAGAAGCATCCACCTGGGTAAATGGGGTAAATAGTTGGTGTTGGTCTTCTGGGGTAATGCCAAGACCAGTATCTGTGATGGCAAAGTGGATGGTAACTGTAGTACTAGTTTGCGATCGCACTTCAGCGCGGACTACTACCTCTCCCACACTGGTAAACTTGATAGCGTTGCCAATCAGGTTCATGAGAATTTGCCGCAGGCGACTAGCATCCCCTTGTAGGTGGGTGGGGACGTGAGGATAAATCAATGCTGCCAGTTCTAATTCCTTACTATGCGCCTGGGGTGCTAATAACTCTAGTACCTCTTCTACACAAGTAGATAAATCAAAATTGAGGGTTTCTAAAGCCATTTCCCCAGCTTCTAGTTTGGATAGATCCAAAATCTCGTTAATCAGAGTTAAAAGCGCATCTCCGCTAATGCGAATTGTCTCCATAAAATCTTGCTGCTCCCGATTGAGGGGAGTTTCTAACATTAAGCCAGTCATTCCCAATACAGCATTCATGGGGGTGCGGATTTCATGACTCATATTAGCTAAAAAAGCACTTTTGGACTGAGAAGCTGATTCAGCTTGACGACGAGCGACTTCGAGTTCTTGTCGCTGTCGCGTTTCTGCTTCTAACAGTTGGGATTGAGCGACGGCAATGCCTACTTGGTCGCTTATTTGGTGTAAGAGCTGAGTTTCAAAACTTGACCATTGGCGAGATGCTGCACATTGATGGACAATTAGCAACCCACAAAGTTCTTTTTTCACCAAAATGGGTATAACTAAATTGGATTTGACCCCAAGCTTTTGCAGTAATTCTAGATGATTTTGTTGGATGTCTACCAAATCTCGGTCAGCGATCGCCTGAATTTTTTTCTGATGGTAATGTTGTAGATAGTACTGCTGTTGGTATTCTGCTTGTAAGTAAGAGTCAGCGATATTTTGCCCCTTGATTGCTGACCAGCCAGAAACTACTTCTTCAATCAGCATATTGCCAGACCCATCTGGCAACAACTGATAAATCAAAACTCGGTCGGTCTGGAGAATCTTTTGCACCTCTTTGACGGTGATTTGGAAGATTTCTTCAATTTGCAAAGATTGACGAATATTCAGGGTGATTTCCGTAAATAATTGCGATCGCCAGTTTTGGCGTTGCAGTTCCTCCTCAGCCTGTTTGCGGTGCATAAACTGCCCGACTTGTTCGCCAATAGAATTCATGATTTTTGCCAAATCATCATCATATTGGCGAATCTGATGGCTAAGGCAGGTAATCACACCGAGAATTTCTTGCCCACTGCGGATGGGAAAACCAAAAGCGCCATGCAGTCCCACTTGTGCGGCTACATTGGTTCGCAGGAAGCTGATATCGCAGACCACATCAGTCAGCCAAACAGGTGCAGAACTAGCCCAAGCGCGACCAGGAAGTCCCATTCCTGGTTTAAATGTTATTTCCTGGGACAGTGTTTTAAACTCATCCATGTCCAGGGATGCTCGATGCCACAGGTCAAAAAACCTTAATACCTTTGCCTCTTGGTCTACCATCCACATTTCGCTGACATCCCATGCCAAACTCTCACAGATTGCTTGGAGGATTTGGGGAGTAGCTAAAGCGATCGTTGTGGACTCTGCCAAGACGCGGGTAGTAGCATATTCTGCACTCAGATGCAACTGTGCCTGTTTACTCTCGGTGATATCAATCCCTGTACCGATAACATATTCTACTGTACCTTCGTAGTCTTGCAGGACGGTGTTTGACCAGGCAATCAACCGCCGACTACCATCTTTAGTTATCCAGTAGTTTTCATACTCCTGATAGTCTGGATGAGTTTTACCAGCTTGCAACTGCGTGAAAACTGCTTTGACTGGTTCCACTTCTTCCGGAACTAAAAACAAATTCCAGAAATACCTACCCCTCACCTCATCGAATGAGTAACCCGTGATTTGCTCACAAGCTTGATTGAAGCGGACAATTTGCCCTTGTGGGTTGAGAACGATAACTAAGGCACTGACTGTATCAAGTACTGCTGAGATAAAATTACGTTCTTCGTTGAGTGTATCTTCTATGGTCTTGCGTGCCGTGACTTCACAATAGATTAGATAATAGACGACAACAAGAATTAAAAAACCGGAACTAATAGCGATCGCCAGAATCAAAATAGCATTCTTAGCACTAGCTTTTGCAGCTTTTGACTGCTGCTGCAATAACTCCTTTTCCTCGTTCTCCATCCCACGGATAACTTGGCGGATATCATCCATGAGTCTCTGTCCCTGGTTGGTTTGGATGAGCTGTAATGCAGCCTCCAAGCCTTGACGCTGGCGCAAGTTGATAGTTTGCTTTAATTCAGTAAGTTTTTCTTCTACTAAAGGTTTAAGCGTTTCCAGATGCTGCTGTTGTTTGGATTCATCTGCTGCTAAATTTCTCAGTTCCGCAATTTCTCGATTTACGTTGGCAACTGCTGACTGATACGGTTGAAGATATTTCTCCTGTCCCGTGAGGATGTAACCGCGTTGTCCAGTTTCCGCATCCTTAATCTGGGATAGGAGTTTTTCTAATTTATTGATTTTCTCTTGGGTTTTTTTAACTTGATTACTTGTATTGATCAAGACTATTGTGCTGTGATATGCAACTACGCCAGTCAAGACTAAAATTACCGACGCTAACCCAAAGCCGACAGCAAGCTTTTGAAAGAATTGCTTGCGTAACTTCTTTGCCTGTTTACGTTCCTTGGTTACGAGTACTAAACTGGCTAAGTTGCGCCGCATTTCCATTTGCTTAATGACTTGGCGACCGAGAATCCGCAACGCCTCTAGCTGTTCAGCCGATAAGTTCCGAGGTACATAGTCAATGACGCAAAGTGTTCCTAAAGCATAGCCTTCAGGGTTAGTTAGGGGTACACCAGCATAAAACCGAATATTGGGATCAGCGGTAACAAATGGGTTAGTCGCAAACCGTTCGTCAGATGTAGCATCAGGCACGACAAAAACATCAGGTTGGAGAATAGCATGGGCACAAAATGCCACATCTCGAGATGTTTCTAGCGCATCCAACCCGACTTTTGATTTAAACCACTGACGATTTTTATCAATTAAGCTGATTAAAGCAATGGGAGTCCCACAAATATATGATGCTAAATGAGTGAGGTCATCAAAGGCAGCTTCAGATGGAGTATCGAGAATTTTGTACTCTAAAAGCGTTTCAATTCTCTGCTTTTCGTTTTCAGGTAATGGTGCTTTCATCTTGAAGCTGTATTGATAGCCAAAGTTACTATCTAAGATAAACAGACTAATGACAAATCACATGCGTACCTCTACGGGGAAGCAAGTCAATTAAGAGGACAAGGGGCAGGGGGCTCTTAGCAGGGGGAAAGAAGGTTTTCAGATTTTTGCACAGATGCTCTAATCATAACTAATCAACCGAACTTGATATCAAATATAGTAGGGGCAGGGTTTCCCTGCCTTTTTCCCTGCTTGTCACTAATCTACGATTTTTTGCAAATCGGGTCGTTCTTCTGCAACGATCGCGCCTTCTACAGGGCAAACTTGGATACATATACCACAATCGATACAAGTTGCAAAGTCAATCCAATACCAATCAGTTCCCTTGACATTTTTACCAGGACCATCGTGAATACAAGCAACTGGACAGGCATCTACGCAGTCAGCAACGCCTTCACAGACATCTGTAGCAATTGTATGTGGCATGTTGATTCCCTCTGTTTTAAATCGGCTATTTCTAGCCTAGCAATTAAGGGAACAGGGAATAGGTAACAGGGAATAGGTAACAGTTTTTACTATTTTCTGCGATGCCCTAAGCTGGTCGTCAAGCCTGCGGCGTAGCTTGCTTCCCCGCAGGGGTACGCTTAGGGTGAGGCCTCTCACACAGAAGGGAGTCGGTCGTTGCGTTCCCTTTCCTGGAGTAAGATACCCCAATTTCTAATTGAATTTTTGCTACAGTTCACTAGTTAAAAATATCGAATTTATTAGTTGAAATCACGGAAAAGCTATCATATCTTTATATTGTCTTGGCAAAATATAGATAATTAGTATTTTTGTACAAAATTTGGAATATTACCTGAGCAAAGTATAGAGTTTATCTATAGTTAATTTTTACCTATTTGCAGTCGTTTTACTTATCTCGAACAGGTCTGCCTACATGAGGATTTACGCATCAAGATTCTCTAAAAAAATTGGGTATTAAAGTTTACTATTAACGCTGCCAATCATACATTAATCGTCCATGACGATCACGCACAAGTTCCCATTGTCCATAACGATATGGTTGTCCGTGATAACGTACAGACCGATAGCGTCGTCTATAATAATGTTGTCGAGTCCGCTGTCGTTGATAATATTGTCGAGTCCGTTGCCGTCTATGATAATGGCGTCGAGTCCTTCGGTGAGCTAACAAAAGTCCTTCACTTTCTTCTCCAACTAATTTTGTCTGTACGTCAAGACTCTGTTCATTGAGAACATGATTTAGAGTATTATCCTTGGCTTCAGCCAAAGCAGGTGGATAAATGAAGGCTAATAGCAAGAACACAATTGAGGATAGCTTTTGGAAACGGTTCACGTTTTTGCTTTTCCTAGACTATTGGTAATAATTTTATTTAATACTTAATTTGAGTAATTATACAGTTCAAAATTTACTAAATTGAGTCATGCAAAAGTAATAAAAGTAACTATATTAAAAGGTATCACTCTTCTCTCTTACCCCGGTACTTAATGCCTTGTCATTACCAACATCTTTTAAAGTGAAGAAGCGGTGTAGTAGGGTCAGGGTATGAAGTTGGAAAATTTCACAGACCTCCAGAATTGGGCGACAGAACAATGGGGAGATCTGAGTTGGGGGATAGTCGTCGCACAGAAAGAGCGATCGCCGCCAATCCTCAAGGAAGTATACCGGAACGGACAATCAGTCGTCACCACCCAGAAGTTCTCGCCCGTGAATTTATCCCGGAATTAATGTTAAAGGTGCTGGTCGCCAAACTAGTGGTTTGTCAATTTTGTTTTGAGGGGTTTTTGGTAGTGCGGGCCGAAAAGCCCGCGTGAGCGAGACGCTCACACTACAGTCCCTCATTTCAACCCTGACAGACTACTAGGTGGTTTTATTGGTCGTAAATCTGATGGTCTTCCTGGTTGGCTACGATTGCAAGATATTTGCTGGGGTGCTTATTTTGGTTCTTCTACTCTTTAAAAGATGTTGGTAATGACAAGCCCTTAAACTTGGGACTGCGATCGCACTACTCTAAAGGGCAATACCTGATCTAAGCCCCAGCGATACCCGTTTCTACGTCTAAGGATGCAATTTTATTTAATTTATTAATGAGATATTAAGTTGGAAAACGGTTCTTCACATAGAAACTTATGGCAACCAAGCAAGAGCTTCAATCTCTTTTTAATACCTTAGATATCGACCAGGACGGCAAAATTTCCATTAATGAGCTTTTTTTAAGCCCTGGTTTAAGTGCAATCATCTCATCAGAAACAAATACCAGTAGTCCCCAGGAGTTACTAGTACGGTATGATTCCGACGAAGACGGTAGTATTACCTTTGAAGAGTTAAAGGAAGCGGTTGAAAACGCAAATAATTTAACATAGTAGTCAAAAAAAGAGAGGTCATATCCTCTAACTCAAACACCCAGCCTAGTCTGCGCCTCCTGGAAGATGAACTACCTGATGCAATTCCCGATGAACCAGATGAGTCCCAGCTCATTAATGAACTTTAATTCAATCGATGAACGAGTGCTACCCATTCGTTGAATCTTACACAATCGATAATCGCGAATCCTGCTGCTGTTAATGCAGCAGTGACACTTTCTTCATGATCGGTGGTAAAGCCAGCTGTAATCAATAATCCTGTTTGTAAACTAGTGTGTCGCAGCGCCTGTCGGAAATCATCGGCGAGGGCAATGTGTATCCGTGCTAATATATTCGCCACGATGAGGTCAAAAGCTTCTACAGTATCGATTTTGGCTACATTATTGATGGTATCTTTGCCCATCCAATGCCCCATTTCGCTGCCACATCCAAGGCTTCCTTGCATAACTGTCACCTTTTGCTCTACTTGATTTAGACGCACAGCATCCTGAGTAGCTTGCACAGCAATACTGTCATTATCTAAAGCTAAAACGTTTGCCCCCAATTTGGCGATCGCTACACTCAGAATTCCTGAACCTGATCCCAGATCAAGTACATTCATTGTCGGGAGGATGTGCCGCTCTAGCAGTTGTAGACTCAGAATTGTTGCTGGGTGTAAACCACTACCGAAGGAGAGAGTCTTCTGTATTCTGATAGTGATTTCATCTGCCGTCTGAGATTGATCGGATGCATCCGGTGCTTGCACAATAAACCGTTTCCCAATCCGATGCACAAAGGGGCTTTGGATGTCTGCATTCGGTAGTTTCTCTTCTACCACAGTAGTCTCAATTGCCGTCGCTAGTCCTGTGCGATGCAAGGGTGATAGCAAATTCTCGATTTTCTCTATGCGTCTTCGCACCTGGGCATCATTAGGTAAATATAGGTGAATTGTAAACGTCCAATTGGAGTTTACTACATCCTGAGTATCTGAATCAGCGAGGTATTGTGTAATTTGAACATCAGTAATATCAATAGTCTCAGCTAGCAGCGTACAAACCCAATCAACCGCCTCATGTGTGGTATCAAGGCTCAGTTCTATCAACTGCATATTTTCTTCCTCTGGTGTAGCTGCATCGCTGGAGACAAATTTGTCCTGGTTACTTACTGAAAGATAGTCTACTCTAGTTAAAGAGGATGGAGATAAACATAGTGAGTAATCTAGGCAAAAAAAGATTAGAAGTTGTCTTAGCGATCGCCTCTTACTCTGTGGGTAGCGGTACTGCTTCAGCAGCACCAACCCCTGGGGGGGAAATTCCTAAACAGATTCTGTTAACTGTATCTGATATTTTCATGTACACTAACATCTGGAAAATCTATTTTCAAGAAGATTTATCTAGCAAAGAACTTGTAGAAATCTTGACAGATTTGGGTTTAGTCACAGTTGCGGCTACAGGAACAGCTTATATCGTTGGCAAAGTAAATACAGCTATTCTTAAAGAAATTACCAATTGGACTGGGCCATTAGGATGGGGTTTAACAGCTGCTGTCGCCGGTTCTCTTAGTGGTTTATTTGGCATTGCTTGGGCGATTTATTGCGATCGTATTTATTCTCAAAGAGAACTGCAATCTTTTTAATTATAATCTTTTGCATCTAATCCAACTCCCGCCGACCTTCCAATGCCCTCGCCAGTGTCACCTCGTCCGCATATTCCAAATCTCCACCCACAGGTAAACCAAAAGCAATCCGCGTCACCTTGGTAAATGGTTTCAACAGATGACCAACATACAGTGTAGTGGTTTCACCTTCTACACTTGGACTAATTGCCAAAATCACTTCTTGCGGTTTTTGCTGACTTACCCGCCGCACCAAAGCTTGAATTGTCAACTGTTCTGGGCCAATACCATCCATAGGCGAAATCACCCCACCCAAAACGTGATACTTACCTTTATATTCGCGGGTTTTTTCCAATGCAATCACATCGCGAGAATCCGCCACTATACATATAGTGTTCTGATCGCGGTTAGGGTTGCGGCAGATTTCACAAACCGGTTCAGCAGACAAGTGGAAGCAGACAGAACACAAGCCTATCTGTTTTTTGGCATCAATCAGGGCTTGTGCTAAAGCCTCTACTTCTGATTCAGGCCGCTTCAAGATATGCAAAGCTAGACGCTGGGCTGATTTAGGTCCAACTCCCGGTAAGCGTTGCAACTGCTCAATTAACCGTGCTAAAGGGCGTGCGTAAACCGTGGTTTTATCTCCAATGTGTTTTACCTTAACTATGATGACATTCTTCGGGAATTTTGGTGTGGTGGTTGAGGTGACATCTCCTACACTCACCGGACTTACGCAACTGGCACAAGATATTTGTAGGGTGTGTGACGTTACGACAAAACTCTGTACGCAGGCTAAAGACTTATAGCGTCACGCACCATTCTTTGACTGTGACACATGCGTAAGTCCTATCATTGAAACGCTCCCAAAAATTTTCCGTATAATAAACGTTAGATATAGGACTACTATTTGATTTTTGAACAAAATTAGGTATCGTAGGGTGCGTTAGGATAAAATCCGTAACGCACCATCATCAAGGATTTGGTGCGTTACGCTGTCGCTAACACACCCTACGTATCTTTTCAAAAATCAAGCCGGATTCCTATAGTTAACTAAGCCAATACCATAAACTTAGAAATGGTAATTCCACAGAATGCTGTCGAAGAAATAAATGAGTCTTGGATCAACGGCTTAAAAAAATCAGCTTTTTACTATATCAATCAACAAAAGGTAGGTTATCGTTGGTGGGACGAAGAAGGACACCTATCAATGGAGTATGAACTCAAAGGTAAACTGATGCACGGTTCCTTTCGGACATGGCATGACAATGGAATGTTAAGGGAGGAGTCTAACTACTTCGAGGGTAAAGAACACGGCATCGCTAAACAATACGATGACGAGGGAAAACTGATTGGCATTTATGAAATGCATTACGGCACAGGAGCCGATCTCTGGTACGAGTCTGATGGCATACTTGCCGAAGAGCGATATCTCAAAGATGGGAATAGAGATGGATACGAACGGTGGTGGAAAAGTGACAACAAAACTATCTTTAGTGAACAGCACTTCAAGTCTGGTGTTGAACATGGTATCCATCGTCAGTGGAATAAACATGGTCGATTGCGGCGGGCTTTTCCTCAGTACTTCGTCAACGGAGAGAAAGTAACCAAACGCCAGTACTTAAAGATATGTTTACAAGACGAGTCACTACCGAACTATGTCGCAGATGAAGATAATTGGCAGCGACATTTACCATTAAGTCTGATACGCAACACGATTTAATGTCACCCTGGAGCGGAAGGCATAGAAGCACTAAGTAGGTCGGCGTCAATCATTATCATTGGGAATAAGATGGGAGACAGTGTTTCGGCTACGCTCAACAACCAGCCAGAATACAGCAGAGAATTGGGTTTGAGCTTTGTTTACTTTTCTTCACATAGTTTAGTTTTATTGTGCCGACTTACCTAGGTTGTGCGATCGCTATTCTAAAATATGCCAACTAACCAAGTATCTTAATATAAATAAAAATAATTATTCAGCCTTGAAAAGATCTTAAATTAACTAGTATAAGATAGCCAAATAAACCACCCAAAAGCGCTTACAACATAGTGATTACAAATTACCCATAGCTGTACTACTCTGCTTTTTATCTGGTGGTGAACAAGTATTTGCCACACCCCAAGGTAAACCATCATCAGGTATAATCCAATTTGTTTTATTGAGATTACACTGGATTACAACTTTTACCCCTTTCGCCACCCGCAATAAATCACCTAAATGCAACTTTTCACCTCTTTGAGTGAGGCTGTAATTCGGGGAATTTTCGCGCTTGAGTTCGACTCTACCACCTTGTACCTGAATAATTTCAGCAATATGATTTTGTGGTTGTGATTGTGCCAGAGCATATTTATTGAACTGGAGAGACAGCCCATAAACTGAAGCTGAAAGTATTAAACTACTAGCCACTGACACAGAAATTCTAGATTTCATTTACTTTTCTTCCATTCTCTGTAAACGTTGACGCGCCACACCTATCCACATATCCTCATCTGGTTTTGTTTGATTGCTTTTAGCCACACAAAGTTCCCACATTTGAATTGCTAATTGCTCATCTTTTCTCTGTTCATCTAGTACCTGTGCCAGTAAACAATGAGCAAGTCCCTGTTGATTTATGAGTTTTGAGTTGATATCATTTGCTTCTATCAGCAGAGGTTGTGCTTCCGAATAGCGTTTTTGCCCTAGTCTTGCCCAACCCATATATGTGCGGTTGTAGTAAGTTATCTCTTCGTCGTCTTGAGCTTCCTTAGACCTACCTTCGGTGAGCAAGGCAACAGCCTTAGAATAATTATCTGTGTCTTTGTTATTCTTGAGAATATACAGGCGGGCTAATCGATGGTAAGCCTTGTAATATTCTCCTTTCACCGCCAGCTGATATTCTGCAGCAGCGCGGTCATCTTGTTGTAAAACTTCGTAAACTCGTCCGAGGTTATAATTAGCTTCTGGATAGTCTGGATTGAGTTGAAGTGCGCGATTAAAGTTATTTTCAGCACTAGCTAGTTGACCTTTGATATAAGCTTGTTCAGCAAAATAGTTATATTTATTAGCAATTAATGGTAGCCCCATCTGATGAAAGCTAAGTAAACCCAGAAACAGCAACAATGAAAATAAGAAACTAACTTCATGCCACCAATGCTTAGGTAGTTTTAAGCTAGATAAAACACGCTCAATAACATCTTGTCCACTTTTAGTTAAAGCACCGCCACCTGCTAGTAGGGTTAAAACACTTTGAATAATCACAGCCAGAGTACCAACGAAATCTGGCCCACCACTTAAAAATTGAGAGGAAACATCTACCGCTAAACTGACAGAAGCTACTAAAAAAACTAGAGACAGAAAACTCCACAACCAATCATAGCGTTCTGACCAAGGTATAGCTAAAGAGTCAAGGAACCACCACCAAGCTTCTTCAGAAGGATTCAAATAAGTTCGCCACTTAGCCAAGTAAGTTGAGTAATTAATACTCTTAAAGAGTTTTCTTAAGCGATTATCTAGTCTGTTGAGATTTTTGAGCAAAATTTTACGATCAAGTGGATTTGACTTATCTATTGCTACTTGTACTGCATGACGAGCAATTAGAGTATCTAAAATTTGTTCTGATGATAATTTAGGTGAATCAACTTCTTTTAAAGCCTTTTCGAGTGCATCAAGGGAATCAATATATTTTTGAATAGCTTGATCTAACTGATTTTTAGCCATTTATACACACCCAGATTTTGTCAGATTATGACTACAAGCGATATCAGTAGAAATCCAGATTGTATCACTGAAGGATTTTGATAAACAGACAAAAAGCATGTATCTTTTTTTGCTCCAAGCACAAAAAAAGCGCCCCCCGTTACCGGGGGGCGCTTTTTTTCTAAGCTATGATGCAGTTAAAAATTAACCGTTGATAGCAGGAGCAGTCAGAGCCACAGGAGCAACATCACCAGCAGCCAAATCTAGGGGGAAGTTGTGAGCGTTACGCTCGTGCATCACTTCCATACCCAGGTTAGCGCGGTTGATCACATCAGCCCAAGTAGCGATGACGCGACCTTGAGAATCAATTACTGATTGGTTGAAGTTGAATCCGTTCAAGTTGAACGCCATTGTGCTGACACCCAAAGCTGTGAACCAGATACCAACTACTGGCCATGCTGCGAGCAAGAAGTGCAGTGAACGGCTGTTGTTGAATGATGCGTATTGGAAGATTAAGCGACCGAAGTAGCCGTGGGCTGCAACGATGTTGTAGGTTTCTTCTTCTTGTCCGAACTTGTAACCGTAGTTCAAGGATTCGGTTTCGGTGGTTTCACGAACTAAGGAAGATGTTACCAAAGAACCGTGCATTGCAGAGAACAATGAACCACCGAACACACCTGCTACTCCCAACATGTGGAAGGGGTGCATCAAGATGTTGTGTTCTGCTTGGAACACGATCATGAAGTTGAATGTGCCGGATATACCCAAGGGCATACCGTCGGAGAATGAACCTTGACCGATGGGGTAGATCAAGAATACTGCTGCTGCAGACGCTAGAGGCGCGCTGTATGCTACGCAGATCCAAGGACGCATTCCTAAACGGAAAGACAATTCCCACTGACGACCTAGGTAGCAAGCACATCCGATCAGAAAGTGGAATACTACTAGTTGGTAAGGTCCGCCGTTGTACAACCACTCGTCTAAGGAAGCTGCTTCCCAGATTGGGTAGAAGTGTAAGCCGATGGCGTTGGAGGATGGAACTACTGCTCCGGAGATGATGTTGTTTCCGTAGATTAAGGAACCTGCTACTGGTTCACGGATACCATCTATGTCTACAGGGGGTGCTGCAATGAAAGCGATGGTGAAACAAACGGTTGCGGCTAGCAAGGTGGGGATCATCAATACGCCGAACCAACCGACATAAATTCGGTTCTCGGTGCTGGTGATCCACTCGCAAAACCGATCCCATACGTTAGCGCTACTGCGCTGTTGTAAGGTGGTTGTCATTTTTTTATGAGTGCTTTATGTGTTTATGATTTTGGGTGAGCAATTTTGCTTACCCATGCATCAACATTAGTGGCTTTATTTATTTTTGTAAAGGGGTTTATGAAAATTCTTTTACATTCCCCAGAAGAAAAATTAGTAGTCCGTACCAGAGTCCCCATAGTTTTAGTCACGAGTACACGCTTGCAGACCTTAGCTGTCATATAGGAATCCGGTTTGATTTCTGAACAAAATTAGTAACGCACCATTCTTAGGGATTTGGTGCGTTACGGACTCCGTCCTAACACACCCTACAGATACTTAGATTTTTTCAGAAATCAAATATGATTCCGTATATGTTGTGTATGTAACATGATTTACACATTGACAGGAAAAACTAAATTATGAATGGTTCAAAAACCACGTCTCTCGTAGGGTGACAGCGCTGCTGTAACCTGCATAACGCAGGTTTATAGGAAAACTAATTTTGGGTATTAGCTGACTAAACATAATAAAAATAGCAGATAAAACTTAAACAAGTTTTAATTTTTTGGCAATATTTACCGAGAATATTGACTGGTACTATTGTTCATGACAAGCGATCGCCTAGCTGCAACACAGAATAAATTTTAGTAAGAGTTCTGATAAGTTAGGATAAAAAATCGAAAGTATCCAGTCAGTATTTATGCAGTCTTGTGGAAATTTATTCCTCCTCAGAGTTTAACGTCAATGCAAAACAGCATTGTGAGCAGGGTTTACAAAGAGTACTTGATCGCCTTGTCATTAAAATGCAAAGGGATGCATTAGTCCGGCAAACAATCAATCAACTCAGAGAATCACTGCTAGCTGATCGCGTGGCTTTGTATTACTTCTACGGCCAGTGGCACGGACAGGTGACTTTTGAATCTGTAAGTTCTCATGAATACTCAATTTTTGGTTCCACTGGGCCAGATGACTGCTTTAATGACAAGTATGCTGCTATGTATTTAGCAGGAAGAGTCAGAGCGATCGCCGATATTGAATTAGAAGAAATTCAAGATTGTCACCGAGATTTTCTCCGTAGTATGCAGGTTCGTGCCAATTTAGTTGTCCCAGTATTAATTCCCAGAGGATTATGGGGATTATTAGTAGCTCATAACTGTCAAGCACCTCGTTCTTGGTCATTATCAGATATTGAACACATGCAAACAGGAGCGATAACCCTAGCAACAGCCTCCTGCATCCTGGAGAGTTAATCCCATCCTGGGTTCGCAAAGAGTATGTGGGATTTTTAGGCGATCGCTCTCTTGGCGATCGTTTTTAAATAATTCCTAAATAAAAAAAGACCGTGAAACATAGAGTTCCACGGCTTCTAGTGTAGTGTGAGGAGCTTAACTACATATCATGATAAAGTAGCCGACCAGTAATAAAAGGCTCGTAACAATTTTGGTAACAGAAAGTTTATACTATCTTGGATTTTAGACTTTCCTGCGGAACGCTGTTCGCGTTCGTCGTGAGCGCTACTTCGACAACGCTCAGTACAAGTCAGTCGAACGATTTTAGATTTTGGATTGTCAGAGAGCTTCTGCTCATTTGACTTTATAACAAAGCACCACCACAACTGGAACCAGATCCAGCAGTACAACCATAGCAATAAGCAGCTGTTTGCACCTCAGAAATTAAGTCTAAACTACCGGCTTCTAGCAATTTAGTAATTGTTAAGATTTCACCATTATGAGTCTTCGCTGGCAGATTCATCATCTGGTTAAAGTCGCAATCATAGACATTACCTAAATAGTCAATTGAAAGTTCATCACGACACATTACATGCTCAACTGTACTGGCATTGAAATGTGACTCCAAAAATTGTAGATAATTGATGTATAGCCGCTTCCGTTCTAAATGCATTTTAGTTCTACCAACTGGTAGGTTGGTGATGGTGAAGAGACTATTAAATACAATCCCAAAATGTTCTTGTAAGAACATTTTGTAATCTCGTTCTAGACTAGTCTGTTCAGGAGCTAAAGAAAATTTTTCAGTTGTGGGTAACTGCGGATTAAACACTAAGTCCAAAATTAAATCTGGGTTTTGTCCATAGCCGAGTTGGTTAAGCCATTGCAAGGCTTGGACGGAACCATCAAAAACCCCACTGCCCCGCATTCTATCTACATTATCTGCTAGGTAGCAAGGGAGAGAAGCAACTATTCTGACTTGATGTTTAGCAAAATATTCAGGTAAATCACCAAAACCATCTGCAAAATAAATAGTCAAATTAGATCGAACAATCACCTGCTTACCTGTCGTTTTTGCTGCCTCTACTAGCTGCTTAAATCCATAATTCATTTCTGGCGCGCCACCAGTCAGATCCACAATTTTAATTTCAGGAAATCTGTGAATTAATTCTATCAATTGTTCACAAATTTCTGGAGAAAGCTCTTCTGTACGTTTTGGACTGGCTTCAACATGGCAATGTGTACAAGCAAGATTGCAGCGTTTTCCCAGATTAATTTGTAAAATAGTTATGCCATGTTTAGTCAGAGGGTGGCTGAGTTTTTGTTTAAATGGCATTATTGAGGTATTAAATAAGTTTGTCATTTGTAAAAATATATTAGTGGTCTATATCAGTAATTTGGAGAGGTTAGTTATGTTCAGATACCCGACTTCTTGTAGACACCCATAGGGTGGCTTCCCGCAGGGTAGAAGTCGGGGATATCACAGCTACAAGATTTTAATTGGCGTTAATTTTAACAGCAACCGCCGCCCTGATAGTGCCAAGTTGACTCAGTAATTATAATTTCTGTTGGCATTAAAGCTGCAAGTTTAGCTGCAGTTTTATCACATACTGCTGCTGGAATACCAAGTGGCAGTAGATGTCCGGCTGCGTCATCAAACAAGGGTTCTACACCAGCATAAATTGCTGTTTTACCTGTAAAGATACAAGCTCCATCTTCTGGTATATCAACTTTGAAAGAGACAGAATCAAGACTTTCTAGCAGTAAATTTGTTTCGAGGTTGTAAGTCCGTGAATCTAGAAGACGATAAGGGCGACGGGCACGAATTTCAACTTGACCAAAGCCAGCATTAATGATCAATTGAGTGTATTCTTCATAGGTGAGAGCGCCTGATAAACACATGGCGCGTAGCCGCTCATCTTGTTGCAAATGCGTGGGAATCGGACGAGTGGCAATTGGATCACTCATTTGTAAACGTCCGCCTGGTTTTAAGACGCGATATGCTTCTTGCAAAGCACGGGTTAAATCTTCTGGTTCAAAGATGTTGAAGAGGCAATTTTGGGCAACTACATCTACAGAAGCATCGCCTACGGGTAATTTAAAAGCGTCACCTGGGTGAATTTCCACAAAGCTGGTGTCAAACCAGGGGTTTTCTTGAGCAGCAAGTGCTAAGTTACGTGTGGCAGCTTCTCGCATAGCCGCAACTGGTTCAATAGCGATTACCGCACCTGCACGGCGGGAAAAATAAGCGAATTGCAAAGCTTCTAAGCCACCGCCAACACCAACATACAGCACGGTGGGTTGGTTTGCTAGTTCAGTGGGATGAACAGTAGTACCGCAACCATAGTTCATTTCTTGCATGGGCAGAGGAATTTTTAGCCCCGGGAGTTGCAGCGGTGTGCTTTGGACACAACAAAGTCCAACTTGTGGTGTTTTGGCTACGTCGTGGTAGAATTGCGCCGCTGTTTCTAAATAGGTCATACTGCCTGAGATTTTGAATTTGAGATTTTAGATGAGGATAGCTTTGCCGTTAGAGGGTTTGAGGAATTAATATAGCGGTTTTCAGTCGAGTTCAATACAGCCTTCATCAGGGAGTCGGAATTCAGAATTCAGAGAGTGCGATATTCTGGCTCCTGACTCCTTTGAGTCTGGGTGTATTTCATTCATATGAGAATTGCTATAGCCAGCTAAATCATAGTGAAATGGTATCATTGCACTCGTACTGTTTTGTGCATCGTAATCTGATTCACTCTAAATAGGATGAGTTTTTGCTGAGAACAGAACAATCCCTAAACCTACCTACAGTAGGGGGGTTTAATCGCGCAAAACATAGCCGACACCGCGCACAGTTTGCAGAAGGCGCTTTTCGTTGTTGGCTTCGAGTTTTAGGCGCAAATAGCGAATATAGACTTCGATGATGTTAGAATCGCCCATGAAGTCATAACCCCAGACTTCTTCTAAGATGCGATCGCGTGTAATTACCTGTCGCGGATGGGCTAGTAAATAATCCAATAAATCAAATTCTTTCGCTGTTAACTCAATTAACCGCTCACCCCGAAATACTTCCCGCGTGCGACGATTTAGACTCAAGTCTTCAAATTCTAATATGTCTGCGGCGTCTGCTTCCTGGTTTCTTCGCAAGTGGGCACGGACTCTGGCGATTAATTCCTCGACACTGAAGGGTTTAACTACATAATCATCAGCACCAGCATTTAAACCAGCAACGCGATCGCTCACTTCATCTTTAGCGGTTAATAAAATTATCGGTACTTTGTCACCCGTACTTCGCAAGCGACGGCAGATTTCTAACCCCGACAAACCAGGCAACATCCAATCTAAAATTACTAAATCCGGATTTAACTCCCGCGCTGCGGTGAGTGCAGTTAAGCCATCATAAGCAATGCTAACTTGATAGCCTTCATAATTTAGCTCTAATTCTACGAATCGCGCTAGTTTGACTTCATCTTCAACCAGTAAGATGTGCGTCATAAATGATTTTAGTGATTTCAGCAGGATATGGTAAGCAGATACACAGACGAGGAAAGTTTTAGAGAGGTACTAGCTACTAAATAGCCAGACATCTAATTAGTTGTACGTTAGCTTAGTATAGTCCTGAGTCCGTAACAACCGTAAATCTGCGGTTGCTAATGGCTGCTGCATCACAATACCACTTAATTTCAGCAATAGACTGTTACATCTTCACCACATTCATCAGCAAGATAACAGAGTGCTTTAAAACGCAGGCTCACTACTTCTTCGTAAAGAGGATTTAACTTACACATTGGGGGAATGTGCAACAGCTTGCGACCAAATAGTTTAATATCTCGTTCAAATGGACATTGAGCAGGAATGGTTTTGCACAAGAAATGAGCTAGTTTGCTGTTGTGAATTTCTATCCTGTCTAACCACTCACGGACTGGGTGTAGTAGGTCGTTATGTAACCGGATTTGCATAAAGCTTGTCATCATGGCTCTCCTGATTATTTAGCTAGTTTTTTTGGGGTTGAACCCCTATGAATATATACGTTTGAGTTCTGTTATTTTATGCAGTCAAGAGTTTTGTCTTGGTTCCGTTGTCAGTATTTTTAGGAACAAATATAACTACACATCCAAGTTCCTGGCTTCCGGATGATGTGTCTAGTTAAGAGGGAACAGGAAAATGCCTATAATTAAAATTAAGGAGCCAGTCGTGATCTTCGGACAGGTTTTCAAAGCTGTTAAGATTTCCGGTGTTGCTGATTGCGGTATGAATTGTGATTGTCATGCTGAATGTAGCGCTAGCGGAATGAAGCATCTGCGAGATTCTTTCCTTCACTACGTAACGCCAGATTTCCCTATTCCCTATTCCCAATCCCAAATTCAAGCGTAAATAGCTCTGAAGCAGCTAAAAATAATGACTCGTGAATTTGTAAGTAACAAGAAGAAAATTTTTGACCTCTGGGCCCCAAGCTATGACTGGCTTTTTCCGTCAGTGTTTTATCAAACCGTCCACAAAAGACTGTTGGAATACGTCGATTTAGCAACCAAAGCCAATGTACTCGACTTAGGCTGTGGTACTGGACGTTTGCTAGAACGTCTAGCATCCAAGTTCCCCGAATTGCGTGGTACAGGATTAGATTTATCCCCTCAGATGTTGCAGGTAGCTAGACAGAAAAATTGCCACCATCCACGTTTAATCTATGTTGAGGGTAAAGCTGAATCTCTTCCCTTTGCCGATAGTCAGTTTGATGCTGTTTTCAACACTATTAGTTTCTTGCACTATTTGGAACCTCGACAGGTTTTGAGCGAGGTGGCGCGGGTGCTTTCTCCTGGTGGACGCTTCTATTTAGTTGATACCACTGTGAAAAATGAGGCAGAAATTCCGCTCCACCTAGGTTCTCTCGGCAAAATTAGACTCTACAGTCCTCAGCAACGTGAATATCTAGGTGCTGCTGCTGGACTGTTATGTGTGAGTCACCACTATTTACTAGGTCCTGTGCTACTGACTATTTTTGCTAAACCACCCCTAGATTGATACTCGTTTAACTCACATTTTCTCCGAAAAGCTGTATTTAATTGGACTTACCCAGTTAAGTTGCTCAATGTTGCATGAAGACGACAGGAACTCTAAGGAGCTTTTTGGCTAATTCAGACAACCCAAACTTAGGTTTGAGCGCTGGTGGTAAGTCTGAAAAGGAAACTGCTACAAAACCAAAGCGGCTGTAAAACTGCACCAATCGCTGACCGAGACATTCCAGATATAGCGGCTGAGTTGCTGTATTTATCAGATGCTGCGTGAGAAAAGTAGCTAAACCGCGTCCCCTCCAAGCTCGTGCAACAACTAAACTACCCAGTTCTTGCACCCTAGAAAAGCTACGTAGCTGTCCGCAAGCTGCCAAATTTCCGTCACATTCAATCACCCAAAATTGCTGCCAGCGTAATTGAGTCGGATCAAGTTTTGCTGAGAACACCAACCACCTAATTGACCACATATCTGTAGACGTAGCTCTGCGGAGAACACACTCAGATGGTAAGGATAAATCGCTTTGTTGCATGAGAAATGAGTGATTACTACTTTAAATCTGATTTAAATTCCTTCTTGAACGGTAGGGAGTATTTTTACTTCATCTGCCTTTTTTGCATTCCTAATAGCATACAAGAGTTATTACTAAATAATGCTTCCGACAGATAGATAAATCAAGCATAACTACATTTTAGATAGATAAAATTACACTCTCTATTTTTTAAAATGATGGGTAGATTAAATAACAGGACTTTAGCTATGTCTGAAAAACAAAAACAAAAATCTGATAATCAAGAGACTACACCTACTGCTTCTGGTGGTTATCAAACTCCCCTTGATGAAAGCATCCGCAAAACTGGTGATGCTGAAAAAAGTAATGCTAGACCTACCGCAACACCAGAAGCACCAGGTGAAGATTCTGTAGCAGGTAGTCCCAATCAGGGAACCGAATCCCGCTAATTAATTTGAACCGTCTAAAGTCAACCCAGTCCAGCAGGGTTTTTTTTCCAGCGTTCCTGATTCAGTACGTGCGGGTGGAGTTGTGATTATTTCACAATTATCCACCCGTTTTTGTTGGTAAGCTAAAACGCTGATTCATTGGACAATCAATCGTTTTTATTTCTTTGTAGACAGTAAACAGTTAACAATCTACTGTCTACACAATAAAATATGCAACTTAAATGCCCCATTCGCTTAAATTCTTGATCACTTGGGAGAATTCCACGGTATTATCTTATTCAGGATCAAGCAACTTGCTGTTAGGGCTAAGTCTAGGCTGCTGACTTTGATGAAATTTACCCGTTTTTAGTTCATGCTATTTTTGTGCGAGTGTAAAATCTCTTTCCTGTCATTGCGTTGGCGTTAGCCTTAGAGTAGGGTACGGAGCGTTCGCAATGACTACACAAATTTTGCCTGAATTTTTATCACCTAAAAAGGCACAGAGTCAACACCCTAGGCTGAGTCAGATCAAGTTATTGGCTGCACTCCTATGAATATGGGATGAACAGATTATCAGAAAAATTTATTGCTGGTGGTTTTAGCTTGGCGCTACTGCTAATGTGTAGCGTCGGAGCGGTTTCCTATCTGAGTGTCCAAAAGTTGACCGAAGAAAAACGATGGGTGATACATACCCATGAAGTCCTAAATTCTCTCCAGAAAATGAATGTTAGTCTCAGTAAAGCTGAAAGCGGACGACGTGGTTATATCCTTACCAGACAGGTTGTTGACCAAAAAATCTATGAGCAGGAACAACTAAAGGTATACCAGGCTTTTCAAGACCTACGACAGCTTACCCAAGATAATATTCAGCAACAACGCCGACTGGAGATTCTGGAACCCCTAATTGTCGCGAGATTAGACCTGCTTGAGCAATCAATGAGGTTATTTAGGCAAAATAGTCAAGATCAGGCAACTCAAATCGCCATGACAAATCAGGGTAGATTTGTCGGTGAAAAACTCCAGGCAATTAACCAAGTCATGGAGAATGAAGAAACAACCTTATTGCGAATGCGGACAGCAGCGACAGATGCTCGTGTTGAGCAAATCATCATTGTGGTCAGTCTGGGATATAGCTTGAGCATAGTCCTGTTAATTTTGGTTTACTCACTCCTACAAAAGCAAATTCGCATTAACAAGACTTTATCTGAAGAAGCTATTCGTTTGGAACAGCAAGCTGCAAAAGCAAAACTGGCGAACATTTTAGATACGGTTTCGGATGGCTTTGTGTCTCTAGATAGCAATTGCTGCTATACCTATATCAATCAAAGAGCAGGACAAATTCTCAACTGCCATCCTCAAGACTTGATTGGCAAAAATATCTGGGAAGAATTCCCTGAAGTTGTGGGTAGTAAGTTTTACCATGTCTACTATCAGGCTGTGGCAGAACAGCAAGTCATTGAGATGGAAGAATATTATCCACTTTGGAATCTCTGGTTTGAAAATCGCCTTTACCCTTTCCCCGAAGGACTATCAATTTTCTTTCAAGATATCACCGCTCGCAAATTTGCAGAGGAAGCATTGCAACAAGCAAAAGCAGAACTGGAAATCAAAGTTGAGGAACGCACGGCGGAGTTACAAAGGCTGAATCAGGATCTCAAACGTTCTAATCAGGAGTTGGAGCAGTTTGCCTATGTGGCTTCCCATGATTTACAAGAACCGTTGCGAGCAGTAGGAGGTTATAGCCAACTTTTAGAACAGGAATATCACGACCGTCTAGATGAGTCTGCCACCGAATACTTGGCTTACATAGTCGATGGCGCAACGCGGATGCGGCAGTTGATTCAAGACCTATTAGCTTATTCCCGGATTGGCACTCGCGGTCAAGTATTTGTCCCCACTGATTGTAATGCTGTACTTGACCAGGCACTAGATCAATTACGGGTAGCGATCGCCGAAAGCAACACCAAAATAACTCATGACCCTTTACCAACTTTACTCGCAGACAAAACCCAACTGGTGCAGCTATTCCAAAATCTGCTCGGTAACGCCATTAAGTTTCGTCGTCATGAGTCACCCCAAATTCACATCAGCGCAGTTAAAAAAATAGCATCAGCAAAGGCAGGAGAGGAGAAACTTTTGACTCAGAAATCCGTATGGCTCTTCTCGGTACAAGACAATGGCATTGGTATTAAACCCCAATATCTTGAGCGAATTTTTGAAGTCTTCCGCCGTCTGCATACTCGTCGAGAATTCGCAGGTACAGGTATAGGTTTAGCTATCTGTAAAAAAATTGTCGAGCGCCATACTGGTGAGATTTGGGCTGAGTCTGAGCCGGGCGTGGGAACGACATTTTATTTCACTCTTCCTGAAAATTAGATGTACTGTAAAAGTGTGTAACACACATACACTTAGCACTGTTTTATGACCCACAATCAGGCATTTCGACACATTGAAATTTTGCTAGTTGAAGACTCTCCTAGCGATGCTAACCTCACCATCAAAGGTTTTCAGAATGCCAAAATTGCTAATAACCTGTATTGGATTGAAGATGGGGAAACTGCAATGAACTACCTACGACAACAAGGAGAGTTTGTTGGTGTTTCTCGTCCAGATTTAATCTTGCTCGATTTGAATCTGCCAGGGATGGATGGACGCGAAGTCCTCACAGAAGTCAAATCAGATCCCCATCTCAAGCGTATTCCTGTTGTCATCCTCACAACCTCAACAGATGAGCAGGATATTCTTCGTTCTTATAATCTCAGTGCTAATTGCTACGTTACTAAACCTGTGGATATCTACCAATTCATCCAAGTTGTCCAGTTAATCAAAGAGTTCTGGCTAGTAGCAGTAGCACTACCACAAGAATAATAGGTTGGAGTATTTAAAGTTTTGTTACGAAAATAGAAGATTAAGTGTTTTTTGACTGAGAGGTAATATGGCCATTATCTACCAAACCGATATAACCCTATCCTATGGAAAAGATAACGATTCATATTCTACTGGTAGAAGATAGCCCTACGGACGCTAGCCTGCTCAAGCAAGTTTTTTTGCGGGCTGAACAGCAAAAATGGCAAATGAGACATGTTGAGCGTCTATCTGAGGCAATAGATATAATCACGAAAAATCAACACAGATTTGATGTCGTCTTGTTAGACCTCCACCTACCTGACTCTACTGGACTAAATACGCTCAAAGAATATCGAGCAGCAATACCTGATATCCCTGTTGTAGTGTTGACAGGGCTAGATGACGAAGATTTAGCCCTAAATGCAATGACAGAAGGCGCACAAGATTATCTTGTCAAAGATCAAATTACGTTCCAACGGTTATTACGTGCTATTCGCTACGCCATAGAACGGGGCGAAATTCTCAATCAATTAAGGGAAAGTGAGGAACGTAGCCGTTTGTCTTTGGAGAAGGAACAAGAACTCAATGAGCTAAAGTCAAACTTTGTGGCGATGGTTTCCCACGAGTTCCGGACTCCTATGACCACAATTCGCACAGCTGTAGAGATTATTGAATATAACAACCATAAACTGACCAATGAGCGCAGAGCTAAATACTTTGATCAAATTCAATATGCTATTAACCAAATGCTGCGGCTTTTAGATGAAATATTATTCCTCAGCAGAACTGAAGCAGCTAAACTTGAATTCAACCCTACACCGCTGAATTTAGAACTTTTTTGTCGTGAACTTGTAGAAATGGTGCAAATGAGCGCAGGTAATCAGCACAATATTATCTTTAGCGCTCAAGAAGAATGTATTCAAGCTGAGATGGACGAAGATTTACTAAATTGTATCTTTACCAATTTGCTCTCCAATGCTATTAAGTATTCGACTTCACAGAGCAACATCTGGTTTGATTTTGTTTGTCAGGATGATATTGTAATTTTTCGGATAAAAGACCAAGGGAAGGGAATTCCTCTCAAAGACCAAGCCCGTTTGTTTGAAAGTTTCTATCGTGCTAGCAATGTCGATAAAATTCAAGGAACAGGGTTAGGATTGGCAATTGTGAAAAAGTGTGTGGAGATACATAAAGGTGAGATTCACTTAGAAAGTCAGCAAGATGTAGGTACAACAGTAACAGTAACTTTGCCATTACACTCTCTTGAATCACACTAGTACAAAAAGGCTGAAGTATGAAGTATGAAGTATGAAGTATGAAATAAAGAAGTATATACTGTAAGCTTTTTGCGGTTTTAGAATGGTAGCTTTATTTACGCCGTGCTGTACTAGTACAACAAAAAATCAAAAGTCAAAAGACAGAACGCTAAGGGTATAAGGTTTTTAGCTATTACAAATCGCCTCAAGGCTAACTATGCATGTTTCTTCCTTTCAGACTTCAGACTTTTTGTAATAGTGATTGTGAGGCGGGTAAACTAATTGTAAATACACTCCCTTCACCTAACTTAGATCGCACAGTTACACTACCGCCCATAATTTCTACAATAGTTTTCACAATTGATAACCCCAAACCGCAACCGCCAGTAGAACGAGTCCGGGCTTCATCTACGCGGTAGAAGCGCTCAAAAATCCGCGATTGATGTTGCAAAGGTATGCCATATCCTTGGTCAGAAACTTGAATAATTGCTTCTTCATTTTGCTGGCTTAGACTTAAAGTTATAGGTGTACCAGCATCAGAATACTTAACAGCATTGTCAATTAAATTTAATAATACTTGTTGCAGGCGATTGTAGTCTGTTTTGATCTCGATTGGCTGAGTTATTAACTCAATTATAATTGTGCGATCGCTATACTTTTGCGCCATACCCACAACTTCGACCACTAATTCATTCAGCACGCAGGTTTTCATGGAGAAATGTAAATAACCACTATCTGCCCTTGCTAAATCTAGTAAATCTTCTAAAAGATGGATGGTACGTTCTGCTTCAGATGCAGCCGTTTCTAAAGCTTCTTGTTGGGTAGCTGTTAAGTTAGTTTGCCGTCGCAATACACTTTGCAAATAACCATGTACTATAGTTAATGGTGTGCGTAATTCGTGGGAAACATTACTCACAAATTGTCGTTCTTTTTCCCAAGATTGAGAGAGGCGAGATAACAGCATATTGAAGGTTTGAGCTAATTCTGTAACTTCGGTAGGTGCTTGATCGATATATAATTTTGCCTCTGGTAAATCTGCGGCGGAAATAACTTCTGCCATTTGGCTAAGTTGCAGTAAGGGTTTGAGAGCGCGCTTGATGTAAAGTGCGATCGCTACAGAAATTACTATGATTATCAAAATACTCCCAATCGTCAAAGTCCGCACCATTGCCAAAAACGTTGTTTGTTCGCGAGTAACATCCTGAACAACGAATAGTTTCAATACTTTACCTTGGAGTCGCAAGGAACCACCACATAAAACAAAGTAGCGCTGCTTAATTTTGTCTACTTTGGGTTTAATTGACATCTCAGTTAGAGACATTAACTCGTTCGATGTTGCATCAGATAACTGATTCCAATTAGTGGATTTTGCCAGAATTTTATTATCAGGACTTTTTATCCATACAAATGTATCGGTATTCGTAAAGCTACCAATCGTCTTTTGCAATCCCGCTTCTGGTGACATCATTTCACTATAAAGTTGTACATCACGCGGTAAGCGATTGGTAATTTGTACAATTTTATGTTTGTTCCCATCAATGAGAATTTGCTGCATTTTCCAGCTTGTCCAGATAGCGAGGCTACTTAATCCCAAAGCTGAAACTATTGCAATACCAATCGTCAGGCGTACCCGCAATGAAAAAAGATCAATTTTTTGGCAAATTTTACTAATTTGATTCACTTTGGTGTTTGAGGATTGGGAGTTGGACAAGTTTTATTAGCAAAATCACACGTATAGATATACGGCTCTTGCCAACTAAGCGGGATTTCTAGTAAATCACGTGTACCTGTTAAACCTTGTCCGACAAATAGCAATAAAGCAATGCAGTTTAGAATTGTGTGGATGGTACGCCAGCGATTAGATTTATCCTGATAAATATCCTGAACAATTGCTAAGGAAAAAATCATCAGTAATGCTGCAGTCATACCAATATAATAATGCGACCAATACCACTGATTTGTGAGACGATAAACTCCATCCTGACAACCAAGAATTACTAAACCCATGCCAGTTAAAGTTGCGAAAATCCCCCGCCATTTTTTTTCTCGAGCCTGATAAAGTAATACTAAAGAGGCAGTCGTAGCAGCAAACAATAACACGATGAAAACCACTTGGAAAGGTGCAGTAGTCCATAATTGTTTCTTGAGGATATTTTTCCCGATGGGGTAAACTAACCCAAGTAAAACTAATCCTACAATTGCACCTGTTAGCCATTCACCTATCTTTCTATGTTCTGAGCCAACTACTGGAGGTATTTTACTCTTAGCTCCCGCTAAAGTTTGCAGGCGGCGTTGGCGTGTTTGCCATGCGAAGTTAACTACAATACCGATGAGTGGAAAGACAAAAATAACTGCCACTACTGGATGTAAAAGTCCCAGAAAATCAGCTATTTGCATATAACACCTGGATAAATAATTAGAAGAATTGGGAAGAATGACTGTTGATTTTTGACTGATGACAAATAACAAATGACTATCTACAAAGAAGCATAGCCAAAAGTGGCATTAAATTTACGACACCATATCGCTACAGATTTAAAGTCTCCTAACTTCACATTTTCAGGCAGGACATAGCTTTGAGTACCGCTAGTTTTTTGTAAGCGGGAAAGACTGACATAATCTTTTTCTTTAATACCATATGTTGGTGGTGTGTGAGAACGATAAAGAATAACATATACGTCAGGTCCGTCGCTAGTTTTAAAATTCCTGTCAAATTCTAGATAGCGTTTCCCTTTTTTATTAGTGATGCTGACTTTTCCCCGAATGGGATGTTCTCCAGCCTTAAAAGTGCCACCGTCTGCAACTGGACTAGCTATGCTTTTTGTCGATGGCGCTGGAGTTTCTTGCTGATTAGAGATAGTTTGTTTTGCACAACTGACACTGACAATGGCTGTAATGCCAAGAATGACTAAATGCTGAAACCTCATAGCCTTGATTGTCCGCAAATTTACTTCTAAAGATAATTTAAAGCGTCGTGTTGCCAAAAAATATTAATTTATGCTGAGAATTAGTTAAAAATTTACTATGCTATTTTTTAGCATGGTTTAAAAAAAAATTATGATTAATCATTTACATTTAGAACAAGTACACTAAATATATATCTGCTAATTTTGTATTGATGCACACATTATAAATTTTTTATTAAAAAGAAAAATCTCTATTAATTGCTCTTAACAATTATTCCATAATGCGCCACAATGAACATAGAAAATTCTACTTTACAGGATGGTTTCAGTTGTACAAGCGCAAAGTTAGCAAGTCAAATTTGAGCTATAAAACTTTGAAAACTCCTCTGGCTAAAGGAGTTTTTCAATTTCGAGCTACAACGCTGATTTTACTGATAAGCGTTATTTTATTGACCATAGTTGTTGTAGGATGGTTCGCTGGTGAAGCCACGATTAGTGGAATTTTTACCCAGATTAATCATTGGCAAGTCAACTCACCAAAATGGTTAAATGTACCTAGCATTTCTAGAGAATATTTGCTAGCACCCTCTTTAGGTCTTTTATTCACTGTGTTCATAGTGATGAAAATTTCACCTCAACCCCGTATTTGGTCGCAGCGCTTTGTGGTGGGAATTTTAATCATTTTAACATCCCGGTATATGATGTGGCGATCGCTCTCAACTCTCAATGTGGAAAATCCATTAACTGGGGTATTTAGTCTAGGGTTATTCTGCCTCGAAATGCTCATGCTATTCAAGAGCAGTATTTCATTGTTTTTGATGTTAAATGTTAAAGATCGTCACCGGGAAGCAAACACAAAATCATTAGCTGTTATTGATGGTAGTTTTCTACCATCTATTGATATTTTAATACCAACTTATGATGAGAAGTCTTTTATCCTTCGGCGGACAATTATTGGTTGTCAAGCCTTAGAATATGCCAACAAGAAAATTTATATTTTAGATGATACTAGGCGGTCAGAAATTAAGGATTTAGCTGAAGAATTGGGTTGTGAGTATGTAACGCGACCTGATAACTTTTATGCTAAAGCTGGAAATTTAAATCATGCGATCGCTCAAACTAACGGAGAGTTAATAGTAGTTTTTGATGCTGATTTTATCCCTACTAAAAACTTTCTCACTCGCACTGTTGGTTTTTTTCAAAATGAGAAAGTTGCTCTTGTACAGACACCACAAAGCTTTTATAATGCTGATCCCATCGCTCGCAATCTGGGCTTAGAAAATATTCTCACTCCAGATGAAGAAGTGTTTTATCGACAAATTCAACCACTACGTGATGCAGCAGGTAGCGTAGTTTGTGCTGGTACTTCCTTTATCGTTCGTAGAACTGCTTTAGCAGAAATTGGGGGCTTTGTCACTGAGTCGTTAAGTGAAGACTATTTCACAGGAATCTGTCTATCTGCGCAAGGCTACCAAATAATTTATTTAAATGAAAAATTAAGTGCAGGATTAGCATCAGAAAACATATCCACCTATGTAGTCCAGCGTTTGCGATGGTCGCAGGGTACACTCCAAGCCTTTTTTATTAAGTCCAATCCTTTAACAATTCCTGGATTAAATTTTGTACAAAGATTAGCTAATTTAGAAGGATTATTACATCATGCATTAACTAGCATATCGCAAATTTATTTTATGCTTATGCCCTTAGTTTATGCATTTTTAGGTGTTATTCCTATCCGAGCAACCTTAAGAGAAGTTGTATATTTTTTATTGCCTTTCTATTTAGTAAATTTAGCAGTTTATTCTTGGCTTAATTATCGTTCTCGTTCGTCTTTATTATCAGATATTTACTCTTTGTTTCTGTGTTTACCTCTGGCGCTTACAGTTATTCAAGTTATGCTAAATCCTTTTGCCAAAGGATTTAAAGTTACACCTAAAGGAATATTAAGCGATCGCTATAACTTCAACTGGAATTTAGCTTTACCCCTAGTTCTATTGTTTATCGCCACTGCCGTCAGTTTGTTGCAGAACTTATGTATGTGTATAGTTAAAGTTTCTTGGGCAAATATAGCACCACTAGAAATTGCCCAGCAGACTACAGGCATCAGTTTAGGTTGGCTATGGAGTGCTTATAATTTAATCATGATTAGTGTTACCTTGTTGATTTTAATAGATGCTCCCAAACTCGATATTTATGAGTGGTTTAATTTGCGGCGAGTGGTACAGTTAAAAGTTGGTGAGCAAACTTTTTGGGGTATAACTACAATGATCTCGGAAGTTGGTGCAGAAGTGGCACTAACTCAAAAACCCCAGATATATTTATCCGAAAGTCAGTCAGTAGATATAAAAATCACTGAAGAAAAGTTACAGCTTTCGGGAGAAATCATTCATACTAGATTTGACAATGAATTTCCCAAGGTGCGAATTAAATTTACCTCAGTTAGCTTGAGTCAACATCGTCGTTTAGTAGAAATGTTATTTTGCCGTCCGGGACAGTGGAAAATACAAAATGTACCAGGAGAGTTGAGTGCATTATTCTTATTATTTAGAACCTTAATGAAGCCGCGAATTTTGTTTAATAGAAAAGTAGATATAACGCCAATAAAAGTTTCTCAAGTCTAGACAGATGGGAAGTGTCAATAAAGAGGACAAGGGGCAGGGGGCAGAACCTAGTACCGCAAGGCGGAAGTCAAAAGTCAAAAGTCAAAAGTCAAAAGTCAAAAGTAATATGGAGTAAGCTTTTTAGCGATTGAGAATGGTCTGCTTATTTCCGCCGCACTGTACTAGGGTGTTGACTCTGTGGCTTTTTAGCAATTAAAAAATCATGCAAAATATGTCTAGTCATTGCGAGCGGAGCGAAGCAATCGCGGGGATTGCTACTCTTCTCCTGACGGAGACGCTACGCGAACGAGAACGACTTCGTCGAACGCTCCGTACCCTACTCTAAGGCTAACGCCAACGCAATGACAGGAAAGAGGTTTTACACTTGCACAAAAATAGCATGAACCAAAAACGTGAAAATTCCATCAAAGTCAACAGCCTAGGCAGAACCTCATACATAAATTAACGGTTCGGCTTGCCTGCGGGGAAGTAAGCTACGCGCAGCGTCTCCAAAGGAGAAGCTATGCCGTAGGCTTTACGCTCACCGTTAGTCGCTCTGAACTAAGTTGGACAGGATTTTACCACTGTTGCCTATTGCCTATTCCCTGTGAAAGTCCCGTCAAAAGCGGAGCTTTCTCAATTTGCAAATTGTATTTTTTGCTACTATACCCTGAGATAAAGTTGTATTTTTGGTATCTATAATACTTTTGAGTAGTCAGTCATATTGAGTCCTGACATATTAAAATTTGAGCAAAAAAAATTAATCCCAGTGGACTAAAATGTCCGGTTTTGTTGGCTTTATGCTGATTAATAAAAATAATGGGGTTAAACATCATGCCTTGTAACATGGGGGATGACCAAGATTCTTCGCTATGCTAAGGATGGAAATATATGTTATAAATAATACATTGTTTCTACAGAAGTTAACATTGCCCATCCATAAGGGACTTCCAACTAAAAAAATATCCTATCGCTGTGTAGGTAGGGGGCACGGAGCAAGGGGAGAAAGAAAAATATTATCTGAGTAAATTCGATAATTTATTTTCTGGAAGTCCATACATCAATGCTTAGTGTCAAATAATATCCGCCACTGAATAGTTTTTTTACTCACTATTCATTTGCTGCGGATCTGTAAAAAAACTTTAGTGAAATCATTTTGGGGGTTATGAGAGTCGAAATGTTGCATCAACTACAATTTTTGCTGAAACCCATAAACCTAAAAACCGAGGAACATCAAAAGTTTCAACCGTAAAAATCAATTTCTACCTAAGTAACTCTGCTGAGAAATTTAAAGATTTGACGGTGTAATCAAGCAGATTTTAAAGGAATAGTAAAGCGCAGAGTGCCATTTTGGCAGGTTTTTCTAAGATAGATAAGATATTAGTAGATTGTACCCATCGTTATTGATATCACACATGAGTTGCTATCTACCGAAAACTGCCAAATTTCAGATCATACTGACATAGGTAATTCTCTAAGCAATTTCACGTACTAGGAAATGATACATGGCATTATCACTGTCTTCTCATAACGTTATCCAGTATCTGCAGGATGCAGGTCTGTGTAGCTCAGAAGATGGAGCATCAGACGACTCTGAGTTGCCGGACAGTAGTAAGAATCTCAATTTACTGGTGGCTCTAGCAGATAATCGCAAACTGCTGGTTAAACAAGAACGTAGCACTAATTATGCTGGAACACCACATGAGTTGTTTAATGAGTGGCTGTTTCACCAATTATTGCAGCAGTTTCCGGTGATTGGCAACATTTCGGCGATCGCTTCATTAGTGCTGCATTTCGACGAGGAAAATTCTATCCTTGTCCGTAACTACTTAAGTGATTATCGGGAACTTGAGAGTTTTTACCAAGATCAAGATATTTTCCCCACGGAGATTGCTACAGCTATTGGCACGACATTGGCCGGTTTACATCGTGCCACTTTCAATCGCAAAGAATATCGTGATTTTATGGCAACTGCTCCCCAAGGACAGTTTCGCTATCACTTTTACAATCCGGCTCAAGGGATAGAGTCAATTGGACCAGAGATTTTTGGCACGGTTCCCACTGAGGCGCTGAAATTCTATCTTCTTTATCAACGCTATGAGAGTTTGGAATCAGCAATTGCAGATTTGGCCTATGAATGGAATCCTTGCTGCTTGACACACAATGACCTGAAATTGGACAACATCTTGGTTCATTCCAGGTGGGAGCAGCTAGACAATTGCTTGGTCAGACTGATTGACTGGAAAGCTTGTTCTTGGGGAGATCCAGCCTTTGATTTAGGTAAGCTAGTTGCCAGCTATTTAAGAATTTGGCTTTCGAGCCTTGTAGTAGACCCCACAATCGAGTTAGAAGAATCTCTGCGTCTGGCGGTGACACCGCTAGAGGTTCTGCAACCTTCAATCCTGGCTTTGATTCGGTCTTATCTCAATGCTTTCCCCATGATTCTGGAGTATCGTCGGGACTTTATTCTGCGGGTTATCCAATTTGCTGGACTGGCACTGATTCATCAAATTCAGGAAACGATTAATTGCCGCAAATACTTTGATAATACCGATATTTGTATGCTCCAAGTTGCCAAAAATCTCTTGACTATGCCAGAGCAAGGTGTGTTGACTGTTTTTGAGATCTCAGAGTCAGAAATCTTAAAACCTGTGGCAAAAGTACATCAACTTCCTCAGCCAGTCAAAGAGCAACAGTTGGTTCGCCTTTATTACGAAAAAACCCGCCTGCGCGGTTGTTAAAACAAGGAATCTACCATGAAACTAGGGGATAGGGGTTATAGACTAGAGGAGACGAACTTTCATGTTTTGTTGTGAATAGTGAGGACAATAAAATGTGACAATATCTCTTTCCTGATTCCTAGTCTCTAGCTCCTAGTACCAATTTTCAAGATTATAAATTATTAAATCAGGAACAGGTATATGCTGAGGGGCTGTTACCTGCAACTAATACCATTTCACTTTAAAGTTGATACAAATAGTATCTGTAGGGTGGGCAATGCCTTACAAAACCCGTAATGTGGTGGGCATTACCCACCCTACTCTATAACTGATAATTAATGCTAAATTCTATAGCTAATCAACCACTAAATTCTCTGTCTGACATCGCTAGTAATATCCAGATTGAGTCAAACTTTCGGATTTATCATCCTAATTATCAACCCTTTGCTCTGCCCACTAAAATAGCAGACAGATTTCAGCAAAATCCGATAGATTTACAACATAAATATCTTACCCTTCTACTACGAAATTTCTTGTATGGTATCTATTACAATGGTTCCCTACAAAACATTTTGGCAGTCAATGCTGATGTACCTAATTGCCATACCTATCAAAATTTAGAAAATAATTCCACTTTGGGGATTGATGGGGAATTTTATGAACGTCTACACAACTGCAATCACGGTATAGGTTACTTTGACCCTAGTTGGGAAGTGTTGCGCCGGGAACCAGATGGTAGCATGGCTGTGATCAAAGGCGGTTTGACCTTATATATTGAGCCAGACTGTCATCTTAAACCTAGTTCTAAATCTGCTACGGTTGGCGAGTTGATTTCTATCTGGATGCCCAAAAATCGACTGCAGAATGGCTGTTATTTAGCTGTGAGTAATTATGGACAGGAATTACAGAATAACCCAGACGCTGATTTGGGAGCAGGACGCATTTATTTTAATTTCACACCATCTGGTGCGATCGCTCTCATGGATAGTCTTACACTAGAACTGAATACAGCAGCCATTCCCTTTAGCTTTCAGGTACTATACAACCCCTCGGCCTACGGACGCTATGACTCTGGAGTACTTTACTTTGAACGTAAAGACTATCCGGAAATCCGTAAAATCCTTCAGGCTGTTTATGCCAAACATATATCCCATTTTCAACCGGAAATCCCCTTGTTCACCAAGTTTTTAGCGCCTGGATTGGGTTTAGCTGAAGAACCAAACCAAAAATTTGCGGCACAGGAAAGTTTTGGGATGAACCGTTGTCAAATTGTGGCGAATGCATTACTAGAAGCCTGGAAAAAAGGTAAAACTGCCCTAGATGAACGCATGAAGGTAATTGACCAACACTTTGCTCAATATTCAATTGACATACGTCATCCCTACCTCAATCCCGGTTCTGAAGATATATATCACCCTTTGAACTGAGTAGCATTCTAGACATCCCCCCAATTGCACGAATTTTCGTCATCGTCGATAATGAACTATCGGGTTCTGGTTCCTGCCAATGACTCAACAACTTCTCAATACAGAATATCTGATCACGGAGCTTGACATCAGCCATCTGGTCATTGAAGACGATACACCTGTGGACAATTTTCAATCTGCCCAACAACAGCGATTACTGGTTGAATCACTCTATAGTTCTAGAGCTTTGCCCCTACCCTTTGTGGCTGATGCCAATGTGGGGTTATTCTACAAGCTTAAAGGCGACCCCATTGTTCCTGATGTCATGCTGAGTTTGGGTGTGCAGCGCCCCGAAGATTTTTCCCAACGGCAAAACCGCTCCTATTTTGTGTGGGAATTCGGCAAAGTGCCAGAAGTTTGTATTGAAATTGTTTCCAACTCAGAAGGCGATGAGTTGACACTGAGCCAGAAGTCACGGCAGAAGGGCAAAATTACCGCCAAGAAGGAGATATATGCCCAAATTGGTGTCCACTACTACGCCGTTTTTGACCCACTCAAGCAGATTCAAGGTCAGGATGCTATGAATGGGGCGCTGTTGCGCGTGTGGACGATTTCGCCGCTTGGCTATACCGAATTGACTTCAGCATCCGACATTGTTGCTGTGGGTCAGTCAATCTGGCTAGAGGGGGTTGGTTTGGGTCTGACTCTGTGGGAAGGTCAGTTTGAGGAGGAAGTCACAAGGTTATGGTTACGGTGGTGCGATCGCCACGGGCAAGTTATCCTTACAGGTGCAGAAGGGCAGGAAATTGAACGCCAGGGTAGAGAAATTGAACGCCAACGGGCTGACCGGCTAGCTGAACGACTTCGGGCTATGGGCATCGACCCCGATGAAGACTGGTCTGATGCCAGCAAAGGACAATAGACCACGTCAAACCTTATTTATGCCTTTTGATAGATGTCTTTTTTGTATCATCGTACTGTTCACTTCCAAGATACCGATGCTGCTGGTGTAGTTTATTTTGCGAATGTTTTAAATATTTGTCATGAAGCTTACGAAGCATCTTTAGAGGTATCAGGTATTAATCTCAAAGCTTTTTTTGGTAATTCATCAGTAGCTTTTCCTATAGTTCACGCTAATGTAGATTTCTTGCGCCCGATGTTTTGTGGGGATAAGTTAGTAGTTAGCTTAATGCCTCAAAAACTAGGGGTTGAAAAATTTGAAATAGCTTACGAAATTAAGCTTGGTGAAGTATTAGCGGCTAAAGCAATTACGAGGCATGTTTGTATTGATGTAAATAGTAGAAATAAGCAAGAATTACCTGATGAAATTAACGATTGGTTGGAAACTAACCGCAGAAATACAGAGGAAGTAGAGAGAAGAAAGTCAAGGGAGATCATGTGATGGAATTTTGAGGAATTCTGTGGCTATTTGCTGTAGTTGTTGGCGGTTAATTTTACCTTGCGAGTTGTAAGGTAAGCTAGATTGAGGAATCCAATGTTTGGGGATTTTAAATTTGCTGAGTTTATCTTTGAGTAAAGCTTGAATTTCTAATGTAGAAGTGTGGGAATTTTGGGGAATATAAATAGCTGTTAATACTTGTCCCCAATGTTTATCTGGTATGCCAATTACATAAACGTCAGCAACTAATTGAGTAGCTCTAATAGCTGACTCAATTTCTGCGGGATAGATATTTTCACCACCAGTAATAATTTTATTACTGCTACGCCCTACAATATTTAAATAACCTTGTTTATCCAAGAAACCTAAATCATCTACTTGAAAATAGTCTTGATTTTCCCAAATTTCTGGGTAATAGCCAAGGGATAAAGATTTAGCTTGAATTATTATATTTCCTATTTGATTTGCATCTAAGATTTCGCCTTGCTGATTACGAATTGTTACCTGAGCATGAGGGAGAATTTGACCTACGTTAACTTTACCATTGAGAAAATCATTAGGTTTGAGGGTGGCTATTTGGGAAGCTGTTTCTGTCATGCCATAGGTTAGTGCTAGCTGGATGTGATAGAATCTCGCTCTTTCCAGGAGTTCATCCCATGCGGGCGCACCTCCTAAAAGTACTGTTTTAAATTGAGCTAACCACTCGATTAATTCTGGATTTTGCAGGATTTTTTGTAACTGTGTCGGCACTAAAGATATGAAAAATTCTGTTGGTTCAATATTGGGTATTTGACCATATTCTACTGCTTTAAATGGTGAAATAACTAATTTACCAGCAGTGGTGAACGATCGCATAAACTGCATCAAACCACTGACGTGATAAAGTGGCAATACACAAAAAGAATTGACTTGATTTAGCTGAAAATACTCTGTGAAGCCTTGTACAGAGGCTATGAGAGTTTCCCAGGTGTGGATGGCAAATTTAATTTTCCCTGATGAGCCACCTGTGGGAATCATAATCAGTGCTGAGTGCTGAGTGCTGAGTGCTGAGTGGGATGAGTTGGTATTTTTTTCACAGTCCCCATTGCCCCTTATCCCCAGAGGGGGCCCCGAGTTCCCCAATCCCCAAATTATGTTTGGTTGGACTAAATCAAAGACTTGTTGCCATTCTTGTGTTCCCCAATCGGGGTTACAAAGAAAAACTGGACAACCAGCGGCACAGGCTGCGATGAAACCTGCTAAAAATCGCGTGGGTTCGCGTTCGGCTAGGATGATTTTTGGTGGCGTTCCTGATATTGATAACTGGGTTAATTCTAAATATAATTCTGCAACTATTTGCTGAAACTGACGACTGTCACCACCAATTAGCCAATCGCGTTCGCCTAAATTTTTGAGATAAGCTAAAGGTCTTGCCATAGACGTTGCAGCCATGTGTCTTCTTCTTGTGCAAAAAAATGGTTGATACCAAAACCAACTGCGCGTTGATTGTGGGATAACTCTGCGGCTAGCTGGAGTGCTGCTTGTCTACCAATAGCTGTTTCAAAAACTGATGAAAATACAGCATCAATTTGATATTGTTGGCAAAATTGCCGTAGTCGAGACGGTGAACCGACTATCCCCGGTTTAATCACAAAAATCCCTCGCCAACCTTGTTGATAGGCGGTGGTGAGTTGCTTGAGTGTGGCAACAGATTCATCTAAGGCGATCGCTGTACTGTAATATTCACTCAATGCCAACATCTCTGGAAATTGCCCAACGGGTAGCGGTTGTTCGATAAATTCGATATTTCCTGGGAGATTGTCGCAAGTTTCCAGCCATAGATTAGCTTCCTCGTAGCTAAGTCCACCATTAGCATCTAATCGCAGTTTGGCAGTGGTTGGTAAGGCTTGAATTAGTGAGTGCAATATTTCTAATTCTTGAGCGATCGCATCTACACCAATTTTCCATTTAAATGTACGATATCCCTCTTCCCATAACCTTGTCCATTGTCTTAACGCCACTTCCCCTGCTGCTAACAAGCCACTGTATGACAGGGGACATGGGGCATGGGGCATGGGGTATGGGGAATTGGGCAAGAGTTGAAGGTAATTATCCCCATCTCCCTCATCTCCCCCAGTACCTAGTCCCCAGTACCTAGTCCCCAACCCCTCTAACGCCGACTCAAAACCAAATTGACAAGTAGGTAAATCATCTGGGATGGAGAAAATCATCTCCTTTGTGATTTCCTCTGGTAGTTGGCGACAAAAATCTAAAGCTTGTTCTAGAGTTTCGGAACCAAACCAGCTAATAGGCGCAATTTCTCCCCAGCTGACTCTCCCTATCTCATCAGTGAGCCGAATAATGATAGCTTCACGGATATCCCAGTTCCCATGACTAGTAACTAGGGGTTTGACAAATTTCCGCGCTATTGGACGAAATGCAAATTTGTACACGTTGGGAATGGGGACTGGGAATTGGGAATTGGGGAAGTAACTCGTGTCGTAAGAACAGCAACTCCTGTCGTAAGGACAGCAACTCCTGTCGTAAGGACAGCAACTTCTGTTATGAGTACAGCAACTCCTGTCGTAAAGACAGGATAAGCGGAAGTAACGAATGACAAATGACAAATGACAAATAACCGTCCTAAACCATAAATCCCGCACCCAATAACAAGCAACTCCAAAAATGCACAGCGACGGCGATGAATTTACAATTATTAACTTTGTCTGGTAGATGATGATTTGCTTGGACGTGACAGCATAATTTAAAGGCAAAAGGTAAACTCACCCAACTTAGCAACGTCCACACAGGGAAGATTCCCAACAGTACAAATATCAGGCTAAGAGGATAAATACTACCAGTGAACCAGGTGAGAACTTGGGCGGCTTTTGCTGTTCCTAGACGGACAATAGGCGATCGCTTGCCTGCGGCTATGTCATCCTTAACTTGGTGAAAGTGTGAGCAAAACAAAATCAAACTGGTGACAATGCCGACAATCACCGAAGCTAAGAGACTTGTCGTAGACCAAGTTTGAGTCTGGCTGTAATATGCTGCTGATACTGCCAATGGCCCAAAAGCAAAAAAGCAAATAATCTCCCCTAAACCCTGGTATCCTAAACGAAAGGGAGGCCCCTGGTAAGTGTATCCCAAAGCACAGCAAAGCAGAATGATGCCGATTACAGTGAAGTCTTGCTGCCAAAGTGCGATCGCAATTATTAAGAGCAATCCCACACCCAAACACAAATTTCCCATCCAAAATATTAACTGCTTATTGCCAGTCAAGTTCACCAGAGAATGGTGTTTATTTTGATCAATCCCGGTTGCTGAATCAAAAACATCATTACTGAGATTTTCCCACGCCAAAATTAAAATTGCTGCAGCTACAAAAGTAGAAAAAATTACGCCATTAAAAATTTTTGTTTCTGCAAATGCTACTGCTGTTCCTACCCAAATGGGCATAATAGCAACGCTGTACATTGGCGGTTTAATCGCTGCCATCCATAACTTAGTCTTGGGATATAAAATCTGCTTGGTAGTCATCAGTCGTGATTAATTAGATTTTCAGAACCTTAGTCATACATTAAATTTTATTATTTTGAGAGACACCAAATACTGGTAATGTGCAAAAAACTGCTGTTTTTACTATGGCTAGTTAACCTTGCACTGGTAACACTGTCTCTCTGATTGCAGTCCAAACTCGGCATGGCTTGTCTGGTTCTAGGAACACCAAGAACAAGACAAACCATACTCTGGTGAAATGGCGACTGAATATGCTACCTGTAGAAATACGACCATGTTTAATTACACTTTAGGAAGATAACTTAAAAAAAATTTACTATTACTAGATCCATGACAGTTTCACCATGTCGCACTAGCTTCTTTGTAGAACACAAAGATTTATATCAATCTCTTTTAAACGTTCAAGAAAACTGCCTCAAAAATAATTGCAGGCAAATTGTGAGCATTTCCCTAGACATTGACTTAGTTGACCCTTTAGTTGTTTTAGATAAACTAAGTCAAGCAAATGAAATAAATTTTTACTTTGAGAATAAAGGTAAAGGAGAAGCGATCGCAGCTCTTGATGCTGTAGCTAAATTACATGTTGATGGTGTAGAGCGTTTTACTAAAGCCGAGCATTTTATCAAAAATTGTCTACAAAATATAATTAGTTTTGGGAATACAAATTTACCTTTTTCTGGCCCCCACTTTTTTTGTTACTTCAGTTTTTTTCATCAAAATTCTCAAATAGATTACCCCTTTCCCTCAGCTAATATTTTTCTTCCACGTTGGCAAATAGCCGTAAAAAATCAGCGCTGTATACTAGTCACCAATACGATTATCAATGCTAGCGCCAATATTCCCCAAATCTTACAAACTTTGTGGAGCAAAATCGCAATCATTCAGTCTTTAGAATATTATTCTTCAAATATTGATTCTTCACCGATAAAATTAAGTAAAAAATCTGTTACTAACGCGGCTCAATTTAAACTTTCAGTCTCATCTATCCTAGAAAAAATCCAGTCTCAGCATCTCAATAAAGTTGTCTTGGCAGATGCTTTAGATGTGCAATCAAGTAATAATTTTAACTTATTTAAGTCTTTAAATAATCTGCGACAAATACATCCTAATTGTTATATATTTTCTACAAGCAACGGCAAAGGACAAAACTTTATTGGCGCTAGTCCAGAACGCTTAATTAGTATTCATCAAAAACAGTTAATTACTGATGCTTTAGCAGGTTCTGCACCACGGGGAAAAACACCTGCTGAAGATGCTGCAAATGCCAATAGTTTACTCAATAGTGAAAAAGAAAGGCATGAACATTTACTAGTAATTGACTTTATTACTCAACGGCTATCTCAACTAGGTTTGTTACCCCAGATATTACCCCCACGTCTGAGACAACTATCCAATATTCAGCACTTATGGACACCAATCAGTGCTACAGTCCCTGCCAACATCCACCCCTTAAAAATTGTTGCCCAACTGCATCCTACACCTGCTGTCGCTGGTGCAGCTAGAGATATTGCTTGTAGAGAAATTCGCCGATATGAAAATTTTGAGAGGGGTTTATATGCTGCACCGTTGGGTTGGGTAGACGCTGAGGGGAACTGCGAGTTTATCGTCGGTATTCGTTCAGCGCTAATTGATGGCGATCGCGCTAGACTTTATGCAGGTGCTGGTATTGTAGCAGGCTCCGATCCCGAAAAAGAGTTTGCAGAGGTGCAACTCAAACTTCAGGCATTGTTGAAAGCATTGGTTTAAAGTATTGGTAGGGTGCGTTACGCGAAACGCTAACGCACCCTACTGGACTGTTTCAGCTAAAATAGTGCAATAAAAGAAATTCTATCCGCGTTTATCTGCGTGCATCTGCGTTTAATTACATCCAAGCCTATCGCATCATTTTAGTCGTGTCAGTCCACTACATATCTGTTCAAAAATCAAATAGTAGTCTTATAGATCAAAAAGCATTGGTTGAAAGTTGAAAATATGAGTAAATTTACAATGTCAGGTGATCCCCAGAGAATTAAATCACCAAAAAACTATTACTGAGGACAGTTGCTATACCTTTTGATTGCTGTCAAATTGAAACGATAGTTTATCAAAATAAATCTTAATATATTGTGGTTTCACCCTGGCGAATTCCCTTACCCTTGGCAGAGTACACATCACTCCGAGTCGTTGTCTACTACTTGTCGAATAATAAATGGGTTCCAATCAAATATTGCACTTTAACAAAGGCAATTAAGCTTTCCCATGAGGCACGGCATTTAAATCAAGGAATTTTTTTATTTCCTGTGGACTTAGATCCCAATCAATTCAATACTTCTTTTGATGGAACTTTGGAGATCAAGCCCTCATCCTTAAGTTTTCATAGAAATGAGCGTTTGAATTCAACACTAATTTGATATATCTTGTAGGGTAAGCCTCTCGCTCATCCTACAAGACAACAAAGTGCAATTTATTCAATTAAAAACCGCTATTAAATCAGTAGGTTTTAACTCAAATCCTGGTGAGTAAAAGACTTAGCATTTGCACCCGTGTAGGTAGCCACAATATGGCCATCACCAGTCATTTGATACTTATATGTTACCAAGCCCTCTAAACCTACGGGACCACGAGGTGGCATTTGTTGAGTACTAACCCCCACTTCTGCACCAAAACCATAGCGAAAACCATCAGCAAAGCGGGTAGAACAGTTGTGATAAACACCTGCTGCATTCACTAATCCTAGGAAGGTTTCAGCAGCTTTTATATCTTCAGTAATTATCGCTTCGGTATGGCGAGAACCGTAATTATTAATATGAGCGATCGCATCTTCTAAACCATCGACGATTTTAATCGATAAAATCAAATCACTATATTCTGTTTCCCAATCTGATTCTGTAGCACTGGCGAGATTAGGTAAAATTTCTAAAGTGCGTTGATCACCTCTTAATTCCACATTCACTGCTTGCAAAGCCTCAGCGACTATAGGTAAAAACGTTGCAGCAATTGACTGGTGAATTAATAAAGTTTCAATCGCATTACAAACAGCAGGATATTGACTTTTGGCATCAACAGTAATAGCAACAGCTTTTTGAATATCAGCAGATCGATCTACGTAAAGATGACAAATTCCCTCGGCATGACCTAATACCGGAATTCGGGTATTTTCTTGCACAAAACGGACAAAAGAATTAGAACCTCTGGGAATAATTAAATCTACATATTTGTCTAACTGCAAAAGTTCTAATATTTCTTCTCTAGTTGTCAATAATTGCACCGCATCAGGGTTCACACGAGTGTGAGATAATCCTTGTTTAATGGCTTTAACTATAGCTTCGCAAGAACGAACAGCTTCCTTACCACCTTTAAGAATTACACCGTTACCTGATTTAATAGCTAGGGAAACAATTTGAATCGCCGCCTCTGGACGAGCTTCAAATATAATCCCCAACACCCCTAAAGGACAAGTAATGCGTTTTAGGATTAAGCCTGTGTCGATTTCGCGGTAAATCTGCACTTGTCCTACAGGATCAGCGAGTTTTCCTACATCTCTGACTCCAGCGATCGCATCTCTTAACTTATGTTCATCCAACTGCAAGCGCTTGTAAAGCGGTTTCGCAATCCCATCAGCCGCAGCCGCTTGACAATCAGCAACATTTGCTTGTAATATCTCATCCTTTTCCGATTCTAAAGCTTGAGCGATCGCTTCAATAGCTTGATTTTTCTCTTCAGTGGAGAGAACAGCCAGCAAACTCGCAGCCTGGCGAGTTTTTTGAGCGATATCAACCAGCACAGAAGTTGTTTGGACTATAGTCATGGCACAAAGACAATTTTGGATTTTGGATTAACCCTGACTACAAGGATACCTGGCTCTGAGGATTTTAAATTTTGGATTTTGGATTTTAGATTTATCCCATTGAATTGATTCCTTATTTTCCGCTTTCCGTCTTCCTCCTATTGGATGAACCAGATGGGTAGTAAAAAACTCCTCTGGTCAGATGAAGTGTAACTGAGGTCAAAACACTTATGCTATGAAGGTCAAGCAAAGACAGTTACTGAATAAATATATAGCAATAATTAGAATATTTTAAGTACTAATACGTAAATAATTTTTCATGATTGATTTATGCGTTCCACAGACTAGAGAGACAACATTAGTCCAGTTTCTCTAGTCTTTTACTTAGGTAAAAATAACTAACTATACCGATTTTTGGAAATTTTGCGAAATGGTAATGACAAGCCCTGGATCTATTGAGTATTGATTGATCAAATACTACTCCTTTACCAGGGAGATACTATGTCATTGCAATCTGGACTAGATGCTTTTCAACAAGGACGTTATCACGAAGCCGTTCAAATATTAGAACAAGTCTCCCGGGATGCTGTAGATCAAAATTCTTCAGATTATCTCACAGCGCAGATGTGGCTGATGAAATCCTATCAAGGCACAGGCGAAATTGAAAAAGCCACCATCCTGTGTCAAAGGCTACTGATGAGTGCCAACCCACAAGTACGTAGTTGGGCAGAACAAGCCCGTAATTCTCTACCAAGGGAAGTTGCTACGCCATCTAGCACCATCGAAAAAGCCGGACGTGCGGCGACTGCTGGTGTCAAACTAGCAATGGGTGGTGTGGGTGGAAGTTTAGCCTTAGCGTCTGGTGTCACCATGATTTTGCTGTTTGGCATGGTGTTCGCCTTGGGTTTGAGCTTAGTATTGATTTTGGGTAGTGACGATCCACTGCAAGGATTAGCGATCGCTATTGCCATCACCCTAATTTTTAATCTGGCCGCCTTTTTCTGCTCTCCCTTCCTCATGGACTTAACCCAGCGCTGGCTTTACCAAACCCGCTGGGTAGAGATAGAAGACGTAGAAAACCAGAGTCCAGAGACAGCAAGAATTATTCGCCAAGTCTGTCAGCAAAAAAATATCAAAGTCCCTCGCCTAGGCATCATTGACGACCAAAACCCCACGGCTTTTACTTATGGATCATTACCCAACAGCGCCCGGTTAGTCGTCAGTCAAGGACTATTCACTTACTTAGATGATGATGAAATTGCTACCGTCTATGCTCACGAACTAGGGCACATCGTCCATTGGGACTTTGCCGTGATGACAGTAGCTTCCACCTTAGTGCAAATTTGTTACCTAATTTACATCACAGCTAGCAGGTTTGGTCGGGGTGGCGGCGATAACAAAATTAAAGATGCCCTGCAAACGGCTGCCCTAGTCGCCTACGTATTTTATATCATCGGCACTTACCTACTGCTGTATCTCTCCCGGACACGAGAATACTTTGCTGACCACTTCGCCGCCGAAACCACAGGGAATCCCAATGGATTATCCCGCGCCTTAGTGAAGATTGCCTACGGTATTTTAGAAGAAGGTTCCCGCGCCCAAGAACCCAGCCGCTTGATTGAAGGCACCCGCGCCCTAGGTATCTATGACCATAAAGCCGCCGCTTCCACTGGTACAGCTTACCGCATCGCCTCCGACACGCAAAAAATCGGTCGCGTCTTTTTGTGGGATATATTCAACCCTTGGGCTTGGTGGATGGAGTTAAATTCCACTCATCCCCTCACAGGTAAACGAGTCCGCGCCCTCAGCACCTACGCCGAACAACTGGGTTTACCAACTGAATTTGATATGGGGCGAGTCATCGGCGAAGGTAAAACTTTGAATAAAGGTAAGCTTTATGGCAACTTCTTCTTAGATGTGGTGCTTTACGGTGCAGAGACTATCGGTTTTCTAGTTGGCGGAGTAATTGGCTTAGTTCTCTTATCCAGTTCTCAAAATCTCGGTTTGCTATTTGGTGCGCCATTCATTGGCTTAGGAATCGGCATTCTCATCAAAGCATTGGTGATGTTCCCCGACTACAAACAAGCACCAGAAACTGACATTCTGACCTTGATGTCAGACCCCTACGCCAGCCCGTTACGCGGACAACCTGCAAAACTTGCAGGACAATTAATCGGTCGTGGCGACGCAGGGAATAAATTTGGTGCAGATTTGAAAATTCAAGACCGAAGCGGGATGCTTTATCTCCACTACGCTTCCCGCTTCGGCCCCATCGGTAATTTCTTGTTTGGGATCAAGCGAGTGCAAAGCTTGATTGGTGAACAGGTTGGGGCTGTAGGTTGGTTCCGCCGTGGAGTTGCACCTTGGATGGATTTGATCCAAATCACCAGTGAGGGTGGCACTGTTGTGAATAGTTATCACCGCTTCTGGTCATTTATCCTTGGTGGAGGCGCAATTATTTTGGGAATTGTCTTGACGATTTTTATACACAGCAGTTAGCCTGTTCCCAGAGCATTTCTAATTTTTCCAAGCTGTATTTTGCTTAGGAGGCGGTTTGTCACCGTCTCCTTTTTTCGTGGCTAGGGACAGAACTATTATTGGATTTTGAAATTACACGTAGTCAGTCTATAGGACTCATATTTGATTTTTGAAATATACGTAGGGTGGGCATTGCCTAGAGCGCCGGTCGAGTAGAGAGTATTGACAAAAACAAAATTATGTGTATCTGGTCAAAACGCCTATTTCCGGCTAACTTTTTAGGTCTAGTTGTTAACGATTGCAGTAAAACTGAGTCCATAAACGTTCGATTAACATAACCCCATATCCTGCGCTTTACGTCAACTACTTGTACTTGACCGGCGCTTTAGCAATGCCTACCAAAACCGTTAAGCCTGATAACATCTTGCACCTGTTCGAGGAGTTTCTTTAGAAGTTGTTCCATTGGAAGTTGTGCAGAAAATTCCGTATAATAAATAGTTAGGCAGCCAACTGTAATAGACTTGTTAAGTAATAAGCTCAAAAATTCTCGAAAGCCCCTCTAAGTAAGCATTTCAGCGATTTTTGTTTAAAGCGATTGAAACTCATTCTGTGTAAGCATTTCAGCTATTTTTCTTACTATTTCCCAACAGGTCTAATAAATGCACTTCTTATATAAGAGCGATTTTGGGTTTTATGACTACCCCAATGCATACAGTCGGCTTTGTCTACGTGCTTACTAATGCCTCAATGCCGGATCTTGTCAAAGTCGGTCTGACTTCCTGGTTGCCTGAGGATCGGGCTAAGAGTCTTTACACCACAAGTGTTCCCGATGCTTTTGAGGTGGCTTATCGTACAATTACCTCATGGCCTCAAGCAGTGGAGCAGAAATCTCACCATCTTCTCAATGAAAATCGGGTTAACCCAAAGCGAGAGTTTTTTCGGGTCAAAGTAGAGGAAGCAATCAATGCAGCAAGAGGTGTGGCAGACTGATAATGTAGTATATGATTGGGCACCTGACGGAGTATCCACGTTATCACTAATCACAAAGTAGGAGTAAAATATGAGTAGGTTAGTGCTTGAAATTCCAAATGATGTGGCGGAGTCTCTTCAGCTTCCACAATCAGAACGCCTTTCTCGCATACAACGTGAATTGGCTGTTCGTCTATACCAGAAGGGGTTGCTCTCCTTTGGAAGAGCAAGAGAACTGGCGCAAATGACAAAATGGGAATTCCACTCATTACTGGGAGATGAAGCCATTGAACGTAGTTATGATTTAGAAGAATTAGACAACGATTTGAATACGTTGGAGCATTTAGCTTGAGAGCCACGAGCAATTCTTCGGTCTTGATTGCCCTAAGCAGCATTGGGCAGTTGTCTATATTAACGCAACGGTTCTCGGATGGGATTTTGATACCACAGGCAGTCTGGCATGAAGTTGTCGAAACTGGAGCAGGACGAGCAGGGACTACAGAAATTGCGACTGGTTTGAATATTTGGCTGACAGTTCAAGAGGTAGCGAACAAGACTCTTATACTATCGCTACAGCAAGATTTGGACGATGGTGAGGCTGAAGCGATCGCACTATTTTGTGAGCAACCTTCAGAGGCTCTGCTGCTGGACGAAAAGAAAGCGCGGCAAGTTGCACGACGCATAGCTTTACCTGTACTCGGTACGGTAGGTCTTTTGATTTGGGCAAAACAGCAAAGGGTTATTCTTAACTTGCAAGAACAACTTGATGCTCTACAAACGGGTGGTAAATTTCGCCTTAGTAGGCAGGTTTATGATGAAGCTCTGCGAAGAGTCGGAGAGTTGAAGTAGTATCTGGCGATGTCTAACAACCGTGTTGCCAATTTTCGTAAGCACCGAAATCAAGACTGTGACGATCAAATTGTAGATAGACAATACCTGAGAGGGCGGAATGTGATATTTGGTATGGGGTAAGGATGATAATTAAATATTGGATACAACCCCCAGACAATGCTGATGATAAATGCGATCGCTAGTAAGTTTCGCCAATTCAGGTATTTCCCAAAACTACACATCTGGCTTGTTTTAGTGGGCGGACTACTAGCACTTTTGTTGATAGTCCACCCAGTCCAGTCACAAAAACCTCAACCCCAACCATCGTTGCTAGTAGCAACCAGGGCCATACCACCCTTTGTATTTACAGAAAAAGGTGAACTATCGGGATTCAGTATTGATCTTTGGCGCAGCATCGCCCGTCAAATAGGTGTGGAATCTAAATTTATTGAATATCCCACAGTTGCAGACTTGCTCTCTGCTGTTAAAAATAGCAAAGCCAACGTCGGGATTGCTGCCATATCAATTACCGCCGAACGACAGCAGCAATTTGATTTTTCCTTACCCATGTTTGCGGCGGGGCTGCAGATTTTGGTACGAAACCCAGAGAAAAACAGCAGTGGTTTTCCCAATATTTTGCAATTATTTTTTTCAGCCGCACTTTTGCAAGTCATTGGCCTAGCTTTGCTACTAATTGTAGTGGCAGCTCACATCATTTGGTTATCTGAGCGCCATCACCAAGCAGGGATGATTTCTAAGTCATACTTCCCCGGCATTTTCAAAGCTGGTTGGTGGGCTGCTGCAACCTTAGCCACCCAAGCCGACGAAATGCCCAGAGGTGTAATTGGACGTTTGGTAGCTATTATTTGGATGTTCATTGGAGTTATCTTTGTCGCCTACTTTACAGCCACCGCCACCACCTCGCTAACTGTGCAACAGCTTCAGGGAGATATCAAAAGCGTGGATGATTTACCAGGTAAGCTAGTAGCTACAACCGCTGGTAGCACAGCTGCGACATATCTGAAAGAACACAAAATCTCAGTTTTAGAAGTCGCCAAAATTGATCAAGCTTATGATGCTTTGCAGACAAAAAAGGCCGACGCTGTAGTCTTTGACGCTCCCGTGCTTCTCTTCTATGCTGCTAATGAAGGTAAGGGAAAAGTAGAGGTTGTGGGTAGTATCTTCCGTGAAGAAAACTACGGCATTGTTTTACCCAATAACAGTCCATACCGCAAACAAATTAATAGCACCTTGCTAAATCTCAAAGAAAACGGCACTTATCAAGAAATATATGATAAGTGGTTCGGGGCTAAAAAATCTTAAATCAGTTATTAGTTATCAGTTATCAGTCCCTTCACTCTTGAGCAAGTTGGGCTTTTGCCTGTTGCCACAACTTTTCTAACTCCTCTAAACTGTAATCTGAAAGAGGACGGTCAGCAAAGGCTTCCATTTTTTGCAACCGTTGGACAAATCGCTCATTTGTGCCTTGTAATCCGGCGCTAGGATCAAGATTATGCCAACGGGCTAGTTGAATCGTCGCAAAGAGTAAATCACCTAATTCTGCTTGTTGTCGTGCAGGTGTTTCTTCAGCCAAGGCTTGTTGGAACTCCTCCATCTCTTCGTGAAACTTTTCCCACACCCCAGCGATATTTTCCCATTCAAACCCCACAGCCGCAGCTTTTTGGGAAATCTTCATGGCTGCGGTTAGTGGGGGAAGGGTGCGCCCATAACGACTGAGTTTTGTACTGAGTTTTTGATTTTCTGGAGATGCTTCTCCCTTTTCTGCGGCTTTAATTTGTTCCCAGTTTTGCCGAACTTCATCTACACTCGCCACTGACACATCACCAAACACATGAGGATGACGACGAATCAGCTTTTGGGAAATACCTTCAGCGATTTCTTTGAGGGAAAACTGCCCAGATTCGCTGGCTATTTGAGCTTGTAATACTACTTGTAATAGTAAATCACCTAATTCTTCTGCGATCGCTTCTTGATCTCCACTCTTGATCGCATCCACCACCTCGTAAGCTTCTTCAATCACATAGGGTGTCAAAGTTTCCGGCGTTTGTGCTAAATCCCACGGACAGCCACCATCAGGCGATCGCAATTTCGCCACTACCTCAATCAACTCTTGCAACGCCGCCAAAGTATCAATCTTGCTATTTGTCATTTGTCGTTTTTCCGTTGCTCTTTCTGCTAACTGTAGCTTTACGACTACCACGACTGGTAACTTTACGCTTCTTAATTTTGCCACTAGGAAGCAACCCACTAACCCCCTGCTTTTGGAAACGCTTATATGCAGAACCACCCCAATCGCTAAGAGAATGGCTCATCGCGCCGAGTTCTAAACCCAAAAATAGGGCAATATATTCAGTAGGATAAACCGAGAGCGATCGCCCCACAGTTAAACTTAAATCCTGCCAATTCAAAGTAAAATTTCCCAGCTTTTCGGCAATGAGCAAAACGACAATTGCCACGACTGTTAGCAAAGTGCCCAGATAAACTACCCGCAACGTTGTACCAATAATCGGCCCGTGGGACAAAAAAGAACGATGGCGCAGACTTTTTTGATAAGGTAGCCAGATCCAACGCAAGAACCCCCAGCGTTGAAATTGTACAGAATAAATATCCAAATCCGGGCCGAACATCAGCCCCCCAAACAAAAACCCACCTGCAACCAACAAAGTCGCATTACTACTGTGAGTCTGCCACAAAGTCACGCCCGCCACGAACGGCAGAGCATACAAAGTAATGCGATCGTGCGTCCGACCAGAGGGCATCCTAAATGCTGAGTAACTTAATACTGAGTCAGTATATAGCAATCTTATTTGATTTCTGAAAAAATCTCCGTATCTGTAGGGTGGGCAATGCCCACCAAAACCCGGATATGGTGGGCATTGCCCAACGCCACTTGCTTTAAGCCGGGAAACCCGTCCAACGCAGTGGCTCCCCTACGTATATTTCAAAAATCAAATAGTAGTCCTATAGCCCGCTTTTGTCACTCTCCGAAAACAAAAATTGAAGTAAACTTTTGAAACTCTTACTGGGATTAGGTTTGTGGCTTTATTTCCTAACATCATGGATATAATCATTACCTTAGACTAAAACTCTTGTCTGGTAAGGGTTACATCTTTTTATCTAGGGAAAGTGACAGAAGAGGTATAGGAGAAAAAAATATTTTCTCAAACCCACTATCGCAATACAGAATACTCTGCTATATTAAATAAGCATGATTAAAACGGGCGGTTAGCTCAGTTGGTAGAGCGCCTGCCTTACAAGCAGGATGTCATCAGTTCGAGTCTGGTACTGCCCATTTACTAAAAGCCGCTACATAGCGGCTTTTTTAGTTGATGAATAAAGCAAGCCATCCGATTTACGGTAACACCAACACCTGAAATGGGAGACATTGACAATGGTCAGCAGTCTTCAAGAACTGATTTAGTGGTCGTCAAGATTTAGAATCATTGTTTGCTGATGAAGGTGATGGTTAATTTCAGCTTTGTTGATTTTCCACTACACCTAATGCTTTGATGGTGGAAATTTCGGCTTCTGTTAAGCCTTTAAGCACCATATACTTGTGACCAGGTTGTAAAGAGAAAAATTGCTACTGCGGAAATTGCTAATACACCCTGAATCAAATTCCCCACTAACGTTCCCACTACAATCCCAATACCAGCTTTCACCGCTAATCCCAATTGACGTTGATAAAGGTACTCACCGACAATTGCTCCCAAAAGTGGCCCTAATAATATGCCTAACAGCGGACCACCAAAAGGCAAAGCTGGTAATAATCCTAAAAATCCTACTATTAACCCAACAAAAGCACCAATTTGTCCCCACTTGCTAGCACCGGCTTGTTTGGCTCCGATATAACCAGCCAAGAAATCCACTCCGATGCTGAGGAGCAAAACAATAACTGTGACAATCAGTGGTATTTTAATAGCGGCAAAGGAACTACTAACAACTCCCCAAATAATAATTGCGATTAAAATTAAAGTCGTTCCAGGAATAGCGGGAACCACAGCGCCAATAATACCCACAAGCATGAGAGCAATCAGCAACCAATAAATAATTTGCATAATTTGTCATTCGTCATTTGTGCAGCTTTTCTCCCCTGAGGTTTACCATCTTGTAGCAAGTGGCTTTGGGCTTATATAGGAATCCGGTTTGATTTTTGAACAAAATTGGGTATTTGTAGGGTGTATTAGCGTTTCGCGTAACGCACCATTATCAAGGGTTTGGTGCGTTACGCTATGGCTAACACAACGCCAGTTCCCTCAAGTCGGGAAACCCGCCCACGCGACTGGCTCCCCTACGTATCTTTTCAGCAATCAAATATGAGTCCTATAGTATGCCCAGTTTCAGAGATAGTTGGATATTTTTTTACGTGGAAGTCGCTAATTTGTAATTTCTAACTCTTAAATTCTAACTTTTGAAGACTAACTGCTAATTTATCAGCTATGCCAGCAATCCAAATTTCATCTTGTTTGGTGTAACTGCGAGGTGCGTTTGCTCCCAAAATCAAGACTCCTTTGTCACCGATAGGTTGACAAATTACACCTTGAGTATTATCTGGCAAATAATCAAATTCAATTTTGCCGGGATAAACGTATAAAGCAACTAAATAAATTGCCTGTTGTTTTTCTAGCACCCGCTTTAAGATTGGCCCTGGTGTAACTTCAGATTTAGTCCCCAGAATACCGCGACGCAACAAAACTTGGCCTTGATAGAAAACTATAAGCGATCGCGTGACTGTATTAGTCAATAATAAATGCGATGCCCAGGCTAGTTCTGTTTTCACGGCTTCTGGTAAATCTGCTGCTAAGACAAAACCTTCTTCTCCTATTAGTTGTACAGTATCGGGCGATCGCGGCTGTACTTGCTGCCAAATTAAACCCGTCAAAATCAACACCGCACACAAAATCACACCCAGCACATCCCCACGCGCTTGGGAATTTGTGAGTTCTGGTGTCAAAAATCGGTTAATTAACAAAAGTACAGCGCCTAACCCACCAACAAAAAGAGGTAGCCGCCGTAAAACTACATTGGGATCGGGTTTTGTCATTTGTCAGTTATCAGTTATCAGTTATCAGTTACTTGTACTGACTTGTACTGAGCGTAGCCGAATTAAGTAGCGAAGTCGAAGTAGTCGAAGTAGTCGAAGTATCAGTTTGTTAACTGTTCACTGTTAACTGTTAACTGTTCACTCCTCCCCTGGTTCGATTATCCGTTGAAACAAATAACCAGTACCTCGGGCTGTGAGTATTAATTCTGGGTTACTGGGATCATCTTCTAACTTGGCTCGCAAACGGGAGATATGCACATCTACCACACGGGTGTCCACGTGGCGTTCTGGTGTGTAACCCCACACTTCTTGCAAAATTTCTGAACGGGAAAAAGCTTCACCAGAGCGGCTCACTAACAACTCTAGTAGGCTAAACTCCATACCTGTCAGGCGAATGCGCTCATCGCCTTTATAGACTTGTCGCTTATTCGTATCGATTTTGATATTACCGACATGAATGACTCCAGAACTAGGAATACCAGAAGCGCCTGTTTTGTCTACCCGCCGCAGTACTGAGCGGATACGAGCTTCTAGTTCTTTGGGGGAGAATGGCTTAACTACATAGTCATCAGCACCCAATTCTAGCCCGGTGATGCGATCGGCAACGTCGCCCAAGGCTGTTAGCATGATAATTGGGACATCAGATTCTTTACGTAATTCTTGGCATACACCGTAGCCATCTAGCTTTGGCATCATCACATCCAAGACTACAAGGTCAGGATCAGATTTACGAAAAGTTTCCAAAGCTTCCTCACCGTCGCCAGCCGTCACAACATCGTAGCCAATCATGGAAAGGCGCGTTTCCAAAATCCGGCGAATGCTGGCTTCGTCGTCTACCACCAGGATTTTTTCTTTATGACTTTCCAAGTTTTTTAGCGCTCCTTAACTAAAATTTTTCATGATTAATTTTTAATACCATAATATTAAGATATCATTCCATCAATTGATTTGGAAAAAGCTACAACTATTACTATTATTAGACTTTAGTTTTCTGCAAAAATGAAGTAAAAATTAAGATTCTTTAATAAGATTTAAGAATGGCAAAGCCTAAAACCTTTTATATTTGTAACGAATGTGGTTCAGAATCGCCTCAATGGTTCGGCAAATGTCCAGCTTGCGGGACTTATAATTCTCTAGAAGAGCAAATTTCTATACAATCTTCAGGAGACGTACCTACGCGCGGGGGAGTAGGTAATTGGCAATCAACTCAAACTAATGGCAAATCTCACGCTAAACCGGCTAAAGCCAGAGCTTCATTAACATTTGAACAAATAACCGATCGCCAAATTGCTCGTTGGGAGTCAGGTTATGAAGAACTAGATCGGGTGCTTGGTGGTGGGATTGTCCCCGGTTCTATGGTGCTGATTGGTGGCGATCCTGGTATCGGTAAATCTACTCTATTATTACAGGTATCAAATAAACTGGCGCAGAGATATCGCATTCTTTACATATCTGGGGAAGAATCAGGACAACAAATCAAGCTGCGAGCTTCTCGTTTGGGAGTCTCTAATACTGTCACTGTAGTTGATGATGTTAAAGAACTGGTGGTCGTGGAGAATCCTCAAGAAATTGCACCTGACACCGTCGGCGCAGATTTGTATGTTTTGCCAGAAACTGATTTAGAAGAAATTCTTCGGGAAATAGATTCTTTGAGGCCGAATGTGGCGGTGATTGATAGTATCCAAACGGTGTTTTTTCCGGCTCTTACCTCGGCACCCGGTTCTGTAGCTCAGGTGCGAGAATGTACAGCAGCACTGATGAAAGTGGCAAAGCATGAAGACATCACAATGTTAATTGTGGGACACGTTACGAAAGAAGGGGCGATCGCTGGTCCGAAAGTTTTAGAGCATTTAGTTGATACGGTATTGTATTTTGAAGGCGATCGCTTTGCCTCCCATCGATTATTACGAACAGTAAAAAACCGCTTTGGCGCGACTCACGAAATTGGTATCTTTGAAATGGTAGCGAACGGATTACGGGAAGTGCCTAACCCTTCAGAGCTATTTTTAGGCAACCGTGATGATCCGGCTCCTGGTACTGCCATTGTGGTAGCTTGTGAGGGGACTCGTCCAATTGTGGTTGAGTTGCAAGCCTTGGTGAGTCCGACAAGTTATCCTTCCCCTCGCCGTGCGGGGACTGGTATAGACTATAACCGCTTGGTGCAAATCCTCGCCGTGTTAGAAAAACGGGTGGGAATTCCCATGTCTAAATTAGATTCTTACGTCGCTTCTGCGGGTGGGTTGAATGTCGGCGAACCAGCAGTAGATTTAGGGATAGCGATCGCTATTGTAGCGAGTTTCCGCGATCGCATTGTTGATCCAGGGACAGTTTTAATTGGGGAAGTTGGGTTAGGTGGACAAGTGCGATCGGTTTCGCAAATGGAACTGCGGTTGAAAGAAGCAGCCAAACTGGGATTTAAAAGAGCGATCGTTCCCAAAGGGCAAAAATTTCCCGATCTGAATATCGAGATCTTACCAGTTTCCAAAGTCATCGATGCAATTATTGCCGCCATCCCACACCAGGAACTGACAGAGGATGATTTAGCACCGGATACAGACGAGTGAAAAAAGCAGGGGAGCAGGGGAGAAAAGGAGCAAGGGGGCTTTTGCCCACAAGGGTCAAGGTTTGTACCTTTCCCCCTGCCCCTGCCTCTTATCAATAAATCAGTTATCAGGTGTAATAGAACTCCTATTTGATTTTTGAAAAAACTCCTTACAACTTAATAAAGCCTTCTTCCCTATTGCCTATTGCCTATGCAAGTAAGTTCAAAAATCAAAACGGATTCCTTATAGATATGAAACTTCAGTTCACACACATTCGACTGCTTGTTTCCAACTACCAAAATTCTTTTTTGTTCTACCGTGACGTGCTGCAATTGGATGTCGATTGGGGCAATGAAAATAGCGGATATGCTGAGTTTAGTACTGGAAATATTAAGCTAGCTTTATTCCCAAAAGATTTAATGACTCAAGTAACCGCAAGTACTGAGCCACCTTCGTCTTTCCCCAGTCAAGATAAAATAACCTTGATTTTTGCAGTAGATGATGTAGATGAGGTATGTCAGCAACTCAAAGACAGCTATGCTACAATTGTCACATCACCAGCAGATCGCTCAGACTGGGGAATTCGCACGGCTCATTTTCGTGACCCTGATGGCAATTTAATCGAAATATTCAGCAATCTGGGTATTGTGACTTGATGAAAGCTAGGTATGGTGAATTTTTGATTCGTAACTGGGAGCAGGGCGATCGCACAGCCGCAGCCGCAGTCATCAGTTATGTACTATCAGAATATGGACTGGGTTGGGAACCAAATGGTGCAGACCGCGATGTGTTGCAAGTCGAAGAGTGTTACTTAGCAACAGGTGGTGAATTTTGGGTAATTGAACACCAAAGCCAGGTAATAGGTACTGGGGCGTACTACCCTGTTCATCGTGGCGAAAAAGCCGTAGAAATCCGTAAAATGTATATTTTACCCAGCGCCAGAGGATTAGGATTAGGAAAATATTTGTTACAACAACTAGAAACAGCGATCGCCGCCCGTGGTTTTCAGCAAATTTGGATTGAAACTGCCAGTGTTTTGGTGGAAGCAGTCAAATTATATGAAAGCAAGGGTTATGAACCAGCAACGGGTGTAGAAACAACAAGGTGCGATCGCGTCTATGTGAAATTCCTTCAGCAACCAAAAACTTAAGCTATGAGGCTGTTGAGAAATATCACCTTCATCTACAACTTAACTACCAGCGGTAACATCTCAAATACCCCAATCTGCAAATCAGGAAACTCTAAAGGTGAAATAGTGCTATCTTCTGATAAAGTCTCTTCACTTTGATAGCCATCTTCAGCTGGTTGGCGGAAAACATGCAATTGACGACCAACTACATCCAACACCCAATAATCAATAATTCCTGCTTTTGAGTAGGCTTTAGCTTTGGTTTCACAATCTAGTTTCAGACTGCTATCGGCTACCTCAATAATAAAATAAACCTCAGAAGGCGTAGGATGATGGTCTGCATAGTCCAAAGGGTCTATTTTCACAACAGCAACATCTGGCTCTAGCTCTGACCGTTCATTTAACTTAACTGGGTCTTGAATGGATATGCAAGCCCGATCACCTAAACGGTTTTCTAATAACTTATATGTTCTCCCCACTGCAGATCGATGGGCTGTTCCTTTAGCAATCATCCAAATTATCTTTCCTTCTAGCAGTTCCACCCGTTCCTCTGCACCAAAAATTCCCGCCTCCGCCATCCGGTGGTAGTCCTCAACTGTCCACAGGCGAAGTTGTAGCGTCGTTTCTGTGTTTTGCATAACTTGTGGGAGCAAATGTGAGGGTCGTGAGCATTAGTATCCTAGCATTCGTGGCTGATGATACTTGCCGTATGGGGAATGGGGAGAAATGACAAATGACAATTGATAAGCTGATGCACGCCTAAACCAAATACACTCACGAAGAAGGTTTGTCAAGGGTCAACCCTACCCTGCGGGTACTGCTTCGCAGTACGACTAAGCTCAGGCAGGGCAAGAAGTCAAGAGTCCAAGCTAGGATTTGACCTTGGACTCTTGACCTTTGACAAACTCAGCGCGAAATATACAATTTAAGTGCGTAACAGCTTATCAGCCATACCTGATGTCAAAAGGACAGACTAGCCGTGATTTATGGCAAAAATGCACTCAAAGGCTTACTTAACCTTTTTCTCCAATCCCATTGTCCGCTGTGTCAACGCTCCACAGATCGTGAACTTTGCTTATACTGTGAGCGACAATTGCAAACGTGTCACCTTCAAGACCCTAATTCACGGTGGCAAGAAGCGATACCAGTATTTAGTTGGGGGGTATATGGTGGTACCTTAAAAAGAGCGATCGCCGCGATGAAATACGAAAACCAACCCCAAATCGCTCATCTTTTGGGTCAATGGTTAGGGGAAGCATGGTTATTAAATTCACCAAAATCTGATACACATTTGGTAGTTGTTCCCATCCCACTCCACGCCAGCAAGCTCAAGCAACGTGGCTATAACCAAGCGGCGTTGATAGCACAAAGCTTTTGCCAAACAACTGGTTTAAAATTAAAACTCGATGGCTTGGAACGAGTCCGAGAAACTAAAGCACAGTTTGGTTTATCGTTATCCGAGCGAGAAAAAAACTTAACTGCAGCTTTTGCTGTGGGAAAAGGATTAAGCCGTTATTCAAATCCCCTAGTGCTATTAGTGGACGATATTTATACCACTGGTGCTACTGCTGCTTCCGCAGTGCAAACACTTGGTCAGTGTGGAATTGGGTTCTTGGGGCTAGCAGCAGTCGCTACCACTGTAAAAGACACATAACTAAACAAGTCGTGGGCAAGCCAGACCTGAGAACTTTATAATTAACCAGATTACCTTGTTTTTGTGAGAAAACTGCTTTAAATGATCAGCAAAGTTTTTGTGGCAGGATTGAAAAAAGTAATTATTGTTCCTGCGATATTACTGACAATTGGTATGAGTACAAGAGCAGCTTTTGCTCAAAATAAGTTATATAGTCCTATTCCTTTAGCTTCTAGTACAGAATTTACCGATACGCTTTCAGACAAAGATATTCCCACAGGTCAAGGTGGATTCGCCCGTGATTATACGGTGAAGTTGAATAAGGGCGATAATTTAGCTGTTGATTTAGCCTCTGAAAATTTTGACAGCATTATCACACTGCTAGCACCCGATGGAGGAACGTTAGCAGAAAATGACGACGGGCCCGATGGGAGCAGTAATTCTCTACTGTTTACCCGAGTTGTAGAAAGCGGGACGTATATCATTCGCGTCCGGTCTTTTGGCGAAACAGGGGTGGGGAAATTTAAACTTAAGGTGACAAAGTTGCAACCGATTAAGTGATATTGGTCAAGGGTCAAGGGTCAAGGGTCAATAATTATTTAGTTATTTCTCCCCCAATCCCCAGCGCTGCACTGAGCTTGTCGAAGTGTCCCCAATCCCCAGTCCCTAAAGAATAGTCAGCACGCACAGAAATAGGGCTTCAGTCCACTCTACGACCGCGCCGTAGGTGTCTCCTGTATGTCCGCCTAGTTTGTGGTTGAACCAGGCACCTGTTAAAGTGGCGATCGCACTTCCTGCGAATATCATTCCCATTGCTAAAAATAGGCGCTGGCTATTTAGCAAAAAACCTAAACCACTCAAACCAAACAACAGCAGCAGTCCCGGTAATAAATCCTGATAGGAACGAATGGCTTGTTTGTGCAATGCGCCTTTGCCAGTTGGTTTCAAGTAAGGATATCGGGCGATCGCTAGCTGTTGTCCCCAGCGTCCCCACCCACAAGCCGCCATTAACACTAACCAACGATTTTCCCCTATATCAGTTAATGCCGTAGTTTTTAGTAAAATTAAGGCGATCGCTGCCATTGCTCCAAATGCACCAGTCGCACTATCTGCCATCACTTCTAGTCGCCGTTTTGGGTCGCCTACTGCCAAGCCGTCGGCAGTATCCATTGTGCCATCTAAGTGTAGTCCTCCAGTTATGCCCATCCAAATACTTATTACCAAAGCACTACGGGTTAGCACTGGCATACCCAAATAATTCATCCCCTCATCGCATAGCCCTAAAATTCCCCCAATCATCAGTCCTACAAGTGGAGCAAGCTGTGCCACCTGACCAAATTCTAAATCGTGTACATAGGGCATGGGAATACTGCTGTAAAATATAATACTTGCAATCAACCTTTTCCACCACTGATGCTGCTTCGTCATATTAGTTACAATTATCAAAAAACTGTTTGCAAAATGACGTTTATAATTCCCGCACAAGAAGCAGCAGAAGATTTTAAAGCTTTAGATAAGATTTATTCTGCGTCCAGATTCATGCAAAAAATTTTGTTATGCTTATCTAAGTGATGAATGTATATAATAGTATCCTTTTTTACAAAATTCCATTAATTCAGGAAGTAAAAATTGCATTAGAAAAGGCTTTGTTTTGTATTCTTGAGCTAACAACTGATTCCAGGTTATTAGACGATCGCCCTACAAAATTGATATTTTTTTAAATGTAGGGAGTTCGCCTAGCTGTAAAGCTTGTGTTGTAACTCACCTTCCCTCATTCCCCATTTCCTTATGAGTCACCATCTACCCGACACCAGGATACCAGCTCCGTGTATTGTGAACACGGGCATTATCGTGAATAAGCTCGACATGCGCCGATTACTGGCTGATTTAGGTCGAGTCCACTACATCTACACCCAAGAAAGCCAGTTACTCAGTGAGGGTGATGGGGATGTGATGGAAGTCTTCGCCAACTCACAACGGTCTACACTAGTTGCGAACAATGCGCTTTATTTGAATCTTCATAGTTTTGATTACCTAGAACTGAAACAGTCTCCGCAACAACAAACCTACTTTGATCTGATGCAAGAAGGCGTCTGTCTGCGGCTGATTCCCCTTTCCACTCCCTCCCAAGAACGTAGAGATCGCAATTTGAACGTCAGCGCCATAGAAGCGATGATGGAGCAAGTACTCTCAGCCAAATGGGATGCGGAATTTGATGATGATACCTCTGATTCGTTCTAATATCATTAGTTATTGGTCATTGGTCAAGGGTCATTTGTAAAGAGTCAACCCTTCGGCTACGCTCAGGGCAAGAGGTCAAGATTTATCAGTAATTTCTCCCCCTGCTCCCTGCTCCCTGTCCTATGCCCCATGCCCTATGCCCTATTCCCCATAATTTATTTTTGCTTTGAGTGATAACTTTTCTTTTCAATGTCTAGCTCAGTGCAGCCAGACAAAAGCTAGGGCTGGGGTGTTCTTTACACCTCATGGCCCTGTAGAAACTCCCAGATTTATGCCGGTGGGGACGCTGGCGAATGTCAAAACTGTGACTCCAGCCCAACTTAAGGACACTGGGGCACAAATGGTATTATCTAATACTTATCATCTCCACATCCAACCAGGGGAATCGATCGTGGCTGGAGGTGGTGGATTGCATAAGTTTATGGGTTGGCACGGGCCGATGCTCACCGATTCTGGTGGGTTTCAGGTCTTCAGCCTCAGTGAAATGCGAAAAATTACAGAAGAAGGTGTAACGTTTCGCTCACCACACGATGGACAAATTATCAATTTAACACCAGAACGCTCCATTGGAATCCAAAATACTCTGGGAGCAGATGTAATTATGGCGTTTGATGAGTGTCCACCTTACCCCGCAACTCGCCAAGAGGTAGAAGCTGCAACTGAGCGGACTTACCGCTGGCTAGAACGCTGTACTGTCGCCCATAAACGCAGCGATCAAGCGTTGTTTGGCATTGTGCAAGGTGGTGTGTATCTAGATTTACGCTCCCAAGCCGCTTTAGCGCTAGCTAAGTTAGATTTGCCAGGATATGCCATTGGTGGCGTGAGTGTGGGAGAACCAGTAGAATTGATGGCACAGATCGTGCAAACTACAGCACCACTGCTACCACCCGACAAGCCGCGTTACTTGATGGGTGTAGGGACATATCGGGAGATGGCGATCGCCATTGCTTCTGGTGTAGATTTATTTGACTGCGTAATTCCTACCCGCTGGGCTAGGCATGGTACAGCGATGGTGCAGGGCGATCGCTGGAATTTGAAAAATGCTAAATTTCGTGAAGATTTTGCCCCATTAGATGAAACTTGTCCATGTTATGCATGTCAAAACTTTAGCCGTGCTTACATATCTCATTTAGTGCGATCGCAAGAAATTTTAGCCTACACCTTGTTGAGTATCCACAACATCACAGAACTAATTCGCTTTACCCAAAAAATCCGCGAGGCAATATTAAGCGATCGCTTTGCCACAGAATTTGGTCACTGGCTCAATTGAATCATGGAAAATGAGAAACGACTCCCGACTCCCGACAAATAACCAATACCTCGGCTCCGCTCGGTACAAGTGACAAATGACAAATAACCGATGACCAATACCCAATCCATGTTACGATACATCTCAATTATGAATGCTGTGTTGGATAGGTGGATTTAAACAAACATGGAAGCAGCACTTTTATTAGCAAAACTGCCCGAAGCTTACCAAATCTTTGACCCTTTGGTAGACGTTCTGCCAATTATTCCGGTCTTCTTCTTGTTGCTAGCTTTTGTTTGGCAAGCAGCTGTGGGTTTTAGGTAAGCCAGTCTATTGACTATCTCCTGGACAGGTATCTCACCTGTCCTATTTTTTTGTCACATCAACTTCTCAAAACTTGATACTTCTTCATATTTTGTAATAACTTAATATAAGAAAGTAATACGGTATATCAAACCATGTAAACACAAAGCTGTAAGCCACACTTACAGTTAAGGAGGAATCAATATGGGTAATATCAAATTCGTTAAAGAAAATAAAGAAATCATCGCTGCAGACGGGGCTAACCTCCGGCTCAAAGCAATACAAAATGGCATTGACATTTATACAATATTTGGCAAGATGACGAATTGCGGTGGCTACGGACAGTGTGGCACTTGCATCGTGGAAGTAGTCGAAGGGATAGACAATCTTTCTCCCCGCACAGATGTAGAGAACAAGAAGTTGAAAAAAAAGCCTGAAAATTACCGCCTTGCTTGCCAAACTTTAGTAAATGGGCCAGTTAGCGTGGTAACGAAGCCTTAAGCATTTGAGTTCAGCGGTCATGGCTGGCAATTGCATCTAGCCAAGCACTAAAAGGACTGCCAGTATTGAGTTGCCTCTTTTTGAATTGTGAATTGATAAACTCTGTCATCGATGATGCTATTCTAATGTTGTTGACTGGAAATTTAAGAGAGGCTTTATTGCCATGCAAGTTAATGACCTAGGGTTCGTAGCGAGCATTCTGTTCGTACTAGTTCCCTCTGTGTTTTTGTTAATTCTGTACATTCAAACTGCCAGCCGCGAAGGTAAAAAAGATAGTTAATACGTTGTCTATAAAATAAAAACCCCTACACTCTTCGTGCAGGGGTTTTTCGTTGGTCAACAGCTAAGTTGATTTTGACCAAGAAGAATTCAGGAGCCAAAATACAGAAAAGGGATGCTGTAGGAGTGGTTGATGAATCTTGCTTTCCAATCGCCGACTTGAAATGCGCGTGAAAAAAGAAAAATTTCCATTTTGAAGCGAATATCTACCCTGCACTAACATTCTGAATTCTGCCTTCTGACTCCTTCTCATCTTAAGCGACTGTACGCGCCAACAATACAGGACAAGTAGCATTGACTCGGACGTAATCAGACAAAGATGCACCTATTAGTCTGTCTATATCAACAAAATTCTTGGCCACCGATGGACGACGATCTGGAGAACCCAACAACAATAAGTCTGTGCTTAACTGCTCCGCCAAACGACAAATTTCTTCACCTGGTTTGCCACTGCTGATGAAACAACGAGTTTGAATTCCCAGTCTTTCTGCTTGTGCAGCTGCTGCAGCCAAAACAGAATTTTTTTCCGGGGTAATTTCATTGACTTCAGATGATTTACCACGCAAATCTGTAGTCACATTAGCCAAAATTAGCTGACCACCCTGAATATCTCTTAGTAAAAATAGAGCTAAATTCAAGCAGTTCTTTGCTGAATCAGAGTTGTCAATTGCCACCATAATGCGCTTAATTCTTTTGACATAAATGTCGTCTTTTACCAGCAACATGGGGCGAGAAGACAATTGAAAAACATACTGACTCACGGAGTTTGATAAAATCGATTGCAGTCGCTTGAGTCCGCGTGAACCCATGATAATTAAGTCAGCATCAATTTCATCAGCTACCTGGCAAACCACACTTTTGGGATCGCCTTGCCGTAAAATTGAAGAAACTTGACTCGGATCTAAGTTCAAAGACTGAATTGCATTAGCCAAGATTTTGCCGCCTTCTTCCCACTTCTCTGTCATGGCAGTAGCGTTAGATTGAGCGGGAACAACGTGCAAAACTGTAACTTTTGCAGACTGGATTGATGGCACTTCTTTCAATGTTTTGAGCATCTCTTCTGCGTGCCCTAATCCAGAGACAGCCAGCAAAATTCTCTCTATCATCTTACGTCTTGTTGTTAAGGTTGCTTTGGTTTTTGCTCTTACGAATTAGCTCGGCCAGGATTTTTGCTACCTTGCTGAACAACCTAGTAAGTCATGCCGCACAAATTAACTTCATAGTTGATAGTCAATACTTTACTAATTAGAAGCATTGAAATATAAAGTTTATTTGCACTTAGTTACTTAAGATTTTCAACTAGGCTTCGATGATTAAGCATACTCTCAATTTAGCCTGCTCAACTTAATGAATTATGATATTAGTTATTATTTTTAATCTATGTTAACCTTTGTTCATTAAAGGTTAGTTAAGTATTGCAAAGAAGCACTAGAAAAAGTAGGTTGATTATATCAGTTTTAGAGTTTGTTTCTAAATTTTTAGGAAATTTTAAAGATAAATTATTGTGTATTTATAGATTGTTTATGATGTTCAGATTCCCGACTTCTATAAGAAGTGGGGGATCTCGCAGCCCAACAAAACAGCCATTGTCTCAACGCCACACATAAAGCCTGTTTTACTCCTGAATTCTGCCGTATCAGGATTTGAGCTACTCTGTCTATACTTAGTGCGACTTTCAGGATTGAGGTAGCAAGTGTAACTGGTGGCGATCGCATAATCAATCGCTGTCGGCTGACGATCACAAATTAATGTATTTAGTAATACATTTGGCTGTCACAAGTCTTCTGTAAAATAGTGATTATGCAGGAGATATATTTTACAAGTAAGGAAGCGGCAGAAATTACTGGCTGTACTCTCCGCCAGTTGCAGTATTGGCGAGATAAGGGTGTCTTAACCCCTGGTATCAGTGATGTGGGCAATGGGCGTACTATTTATTACTCCCAGTCTAGTTTGGTAGAACTGGCAGCAATGGTATATTGGCTGTCTGTGGGTTTAAGCCTAGATCTGGCTTGTGAAACTCTCAAAAATCTGAAATACGCAGAACCAGATTTGTTTATTTCGGGTAAAGGTAAGCGTTTTATGCTGTTACAGGAAACACCGGAGACAGCACTTACCCTTGTCGAATATGACAGAGAAAGGGCGATCGCATTTCTCGACGCAGGTAAACCTGTGATTCCCGTATGGCTAGATGTGATTTATCACCAGTTGTTGCAGAAGTTGGAAAAGCAAGCTGTTAAATAAAAGAGGTAGTCAGGGGAGACGCGATGAATGGCGTACAAGAGTTATTTGGTATTGTTTCTTTGAAAAAATCGACGACGCTGACGCTGATTGTCGGGATTGGGCGATCGCAATGGTACAACTTCTGCTTCATTACTTTCTCGTGCTACTCGAATCAGCAACCCTGCAGATACTAAACTGGCAATCATGGAATTACCACCGTAACTAAACATGGGTAAGGGTAAGCCTGTAGTTGGCAGAGATCCTGTGGCGACTCCAATATGCAGCAATGATTGTCCTACCATCAAAATCATCACACCGATCGCTACTAGTCGATTTACCGGAGTTTTCGCCCTCAGTGCCACAACTAAAGCCAGGGTGGCGAATATGGCTAGCAATACTAACAACACTACACCACCAATAAAGCCAAATTCTTCGGCAAATACCGCAAAAATGAAGTCTGTGTCTTGAATTGGGAGATAAAATAGTTTTTGTTGAGAAAAACCAAACCCAGAACCCCAAGTTTCACCGGAACCAACGGCGAGTAAACTTTGCACTAGCTGATAGCCATCTCCTGTAGCGTCAGCCCAAGGATTGAGGAAGGACATCACACGTTTGCGCTGATATTCTTTGATACTAATACTGAGTACGGCTAATAGCACTCCACCAAATGCGGTTCCTCCCAGATACTTATAAGGTAGCCCAGCAGCTAGGGCAATTAGCCAAATAGTCATACCACAAAGTGCGGTTGTACTCAAGTTAGGTTGGGCGAGAATTCCTAAAAGTACAAGACCAAAAATTCCTAACCAAGTCAAGCGTATTCGCCAACTCACTCGTTCCCATTGACCAAAAAGCCTAGCACTTTGCAGTACCAAAAAGGGTTTAATCAATTCTGAAGGTTGAATTGGAATTGGCCCAATGGCTATCCAGCGCGCTGCGTCAAAGGCTTTTTTCCCTAATCCGGGGATGAGGGTGACGAAAATTAACAGCAAAAACAGAATCAAAAACCAATGGGATATCCCTAAAATTTTCCGCAAGGGGAGATTAACAATAATGTTGAAAATAACTAAAGAAACTAAGACCCAAATGATTTGACGTTTAAAGTAGTACAGCCCATCATGCTGGCGTGCATCAGCAACGGGATAAGATGCTGAAAACAGCATGATTAAGCCCACAAATAGCCAAATAAATGTTAACCAGCGCAATAATCGCGCTTCTAAAGCCCAGCTGGAGACGGAATGATCAAAAATTGGGATGATGCGGCGTAGATTCGTGAATACATTTAATTTTCCCATGTTGGAGGAGTAGGGGGATTGGGGACTGCACTTCGACTTCGCTCAGTGTCCAGGGACTGGGGATTACTGATAACTGTTAACTGTTAACTGTTCACTGATTTAATCTGATGTACTGCTTGTATAGCACCGTTAATATAAGATGGCAAAGATAGGTGTTTGTGTGGTTCGATTTGATCTAACAATTTTCTAACAGTGATGTAGATGTCTCGCAAGTTGTTTTCTGATATGGGATCGTCAATATTCTGCACCCAATAACTTTTACAAGCTCGTTTTTTTTGGCGATCGTACAATCTGGGAAAAGCCAACGCTACCAAAGGTACACCCACGGCAGCACATTCGTAAACCGTGTTATAACCCGCACCTCCGATTACAATATCGGCTGCTGCGAAACACTCAATTCCCGGATGGTGGGATATCCATAAAGCCTCTGGACAAGCTTGGGGACAAGTAGCAGCTAAAATTCTGACAGCACATTCTGGGAAATTTTGATGTAGTTGCAGTGCTAGTTGACCGAATAAAGGTAACTCTGAGATGTTACCGCCTGCACAAATCAGGATGGTTTTGATGGATTGGTCAACTTTGAGAATGTGCGATCGCATGGTGATTCTATCACTCAATTCCCAGGCATTGCGAATCAGCCAGGGTGCTGTATGTTGCACATTGGGTAAGTCACACAAGGGTAAATCTTTTCCTTCTCCCGGTACAATCACCATGTCAAAGTTTTCACGCACAAATGACCTTAATTGCTTGGCAGTAATATAACGTGGGTTAATATCGCGATGAATTAAAATCCGAGGGATGTGGCGTAACTCTGGTAGGATGTCTGCCAACTCACCCCCCAAACCCCTAGGAAATGTATCGATAATTAAGCGATCGCACTCAGTTTCGCGTAAAATTGCCTGTACTTGCAAACAAGTTGCAGAAAAACCCACGTCTTGAGGAATCGAATGCACTAAGCAATTTTCATTGTCTATTTGTTGTGCATAGGGACTATTTGTAATAATCTTAACTTTGCTTCGACTACGCTCAGTAACCATTCTTTGAGTTGCGGCAATTCTCCCCAAAGATAAAGCACGAGTTAGATGTCCCCAGCCGCTACCCAAAGCGTAAATTAACCAGGTGTTTGTCAATTTTCAATTGTCATTTGTTATTTGTCATCTGTCATTTGTTAAGACTCAATAGTCATCACCTATTGCCTATTGCCTATTACCTATTAACTAGCATCCATATTTTTTTCAAAATCACCATCTTTTTCATTTTCTAAACTCTGAGAGTCGGCTTCGGTAAAGTCTACATTACCTGTTTCTGGGTCATATGAGTAGCGTTCATGATCATCATAATATCTGCTGCCCCAATTGCCAGACCGATAATAACCATATTCTGAATAATAGGCGTAATCATGATCGTATGAATCGTTGCAGTGAGGACAGTCTGTTCTGTCGGTGCGTCCACAGGGACGTTTAAACAGGAAGCCTACCATGCGATCGCACTCCCATGATGCCGCTGTTAAGCTTACCACAATTTCACAGGAGCCGATTTCCAGGCGATCGCCATCTTTGAGGCTACAACTACTCAACTGAACACCATTAATTTTTATTCCACTGCTACTATTTTGGTCAGTAATCATTAACTCTTGATTTTGCCAATCAATCAAAGCATGGTAATCTGCTATTAAGTCATCCTGAATCACTACTCTGGAAACTCGTTGACCATCACTTTGTTGTGGCATTGCCTGAAATTTTTGCCCAATCGCCACTGGAGTTTCTAATAATGGTTCTCGGCGTTCTTCTGTGTTGGGTTCTATCCAACTTAATTGAATCTGCAAAGTTTACTTTCCTCCTGTTAAGTTTACAGCATAAGCCAGAGCCGCTTGTTGTTCGCGTGTCATCACATCAAATCCAAAGCAAGCAAATGCAATGGGTGACAAACCAGATTTTGTGGAAAAAATGGTTTTGTTAGCTGCATCTCTCAAAGAGGTTTTACCTTCTTTGACTTTCACCTGATAAACTAACTTTTTGTCTGGGCTTTGAATCTCAAAACCATCATCTTGTGCTTTAATTAGATAAATTTCCTTCTTAGCAGTATTCTGTAATTGATAATTACCATCAGGCTGCTTTTTGAGAATATATAAATCTTGCTTTTGTTCCGGATTTTTCAGCTTCCAGGAGTCTTTTTCTGTCACCACATAACCCAGAACTTTATCCGAGGAGTTTTTAATTTTAATCTGACTTGGTTTATCTGTTTTAATTTTAGCTAACTCTTGATTTTTACCATCAACTAATTTAGCCCCATCTGCTTGCTGTTTGAGAGCAAATAAATCAGAACCACCGTCAGTTTTAAATTTGATTTTCTCTGTCTTCGCAGCAACATCATTATTAGCTGGTGCTGTTTGTGAAACTTTGGGCGCTGGTGAATCTGTTACAGATTTAGCATTACTATTGCAGCCGAAGTTAGAAGCGATTAAAAAAAATAACAACAAACTTTGTAAAATCGCTATTTTCATATTTTTAATTATTTAGAAAGTAATTTTGCTAAATTTAATACTTGATATAAACTCAAAAACATCATCGTTATTGTTTGATATATTTCCTCTTGATTATCTTCGACTTGGGGAGCCATTCTGACATTCATATACATAGATTTTTCTCCTACCTCTAACCCTTTCATATAAGATAGTTTTGGTAGCTTAACTGCATTGCCTATTTCAGGCTGCAAAATTTTAACTGCTCCATAGCGACGCTGAGGATAGGTTAAATTTAAAATTACATCTAATCCTAAAGATTTTGTTTTGGTTTTATATTTATGCTTGCCACTCCTTCCGCGTTTCCAGCCATACTGAGTTTTAGATATCCCGGTTGCGGCTATTGCAAAGCGAGTTTTATCTAAAAATTGTCCTTTCACTTCTAACCACGCGTGTTGATGTTTATCTATCTTCCATCCTGACTTTTGAGGATGAGGTATAGTTTCTGTTTTATGTTCTTTGTTTCCGATTTTTTTGAAAGATAACCGCAACTCAACTTCATTACTTTTATCCATGTCTCTTGCCAGCATTTGCAGAACTTTCTTAGCTATCTCATAGCGATAGTTGCTAATGTTTAATCTGCCAAATTTTGCTCTTTTTACTAATGCATAAATTCCTGCAATTATTAAACCAATGCTAGCTAATAATAGCAAAAGCCCTACTAAACCTAATAGCCCATTATCAGTGATTAAAAAAGATGTAATGAAAATCAGTACAATTGATGCAACTGCCGCTAAAAAGCAGTAAAGTGCTTGTTTGCCATATTTCTTTTGTTGTATTTCGGCTAATTTGTCTAGTGATGAAATTTCCTGTAACTCAGCTATAACATTACTAACTGGTGCTTTTACTTCATAAATTAGGTTTTTCCGGAATTGTTTTAATTCAATCGGCATGTTATTTAGTCTCGTAAATAAGCAATAATGTTTCCCGATATGTTAGGAAAATTTGATTTTTTGAGAGGTTAATGGTGTTCAGATCCCCGAATTCTAGAACAAGTCGGGGATCTCGCAGCCCTACGAATTAATATAAAATTGCTATTCTAGACAAAACCTATACAAGCTCGCCGTCAGTATAACAAACGCAAAATTCAGTGTCAACGAGATTTATAGATGTTAATAGATCAACCAAAAATAGCCTATATTGCCTTTGATACCGTTCCCGCACCGAAAGGCGCAGCGATACATATTGCGGCTTTTGCTATTGCCTTAGCAACAACTTTTCCTAAAATTCAGTTAGTGACAGTTTCTCCCACAACGAATAGCAAAGAAGGTGATGAAATTTTCGCGCAAGTGATGCAAACAATATTACCTGCTATCGGCGATAATTTGATTACTCGCATTTTGTATTTTCGTCGTTTGTTGCAGGTATGGTTACAAGGCAGGCGATTTGAAGTAGTGCAAATCCGCTCTATTTATGAAGGCTGGGAAATTGCTCTTAATAAAAAAAAATATTGCGATCGCCTGATTTTTGAAGTTAACGGCTTACCCTCAATTGAACTAAAATATCGTTATCCTGATGTGGCTGATGATCGGGAATTGCTGCATAAATTATATTCCCAAGAACAAATTTGTTTAACAGCCGCCGATTTAATTATCACACCCAGCGGTGTTACCGGTGAATATCTTCAAAGTAGAGGCGTAGCACCCGAGAAAATTCGGGTAATTCCTAACGGTGTAAATTTAAATATATTTACAAATGATGAACATAACCACATAGATTTATTTGCGTCACCTACCTTAAAAATGATTTATTTTGGCACGCTTTCGCCTTGGCAAGGTGTGAATTTAGCAGTTGAGGCTTTGGCATTAGTAAATCGAGATTTTCCTGCTTATTTAACGGTGATTGGACAAGGCAAAGACTATCAAATCAAAGCATTAAACCATCTAGCGAAAAAGCTGGGAGTAACAGATAAGCTAACTATTCTAGAACCAATGTCACAAACACAATTGGTGGAATATATCCATACCTCAGATGTAATTTTGGCACCTCTCACACCCAATGATCGCAATCTAGTACAAGGTTGTTGTCCTTTAAAGATTTTAGAGGGAATGGCGACGGGAATACCTGTGATTGCGAGTGATTTACCAGTGGTGAGAGAGTTAGGCGAGGATGGCGTGCATTTTTTATTAGTTAAGCCGGGTTCAGCTAAAGCAATTAAAGATGCCGTATTGCAGTTGCAAAATGATCGAGAATTAGCCAAGCAACTGGCTATAAATGCCCGTCAGCGAATTGAAAAATATTATACTTGGCAACGTGCGGGTGAAGCTTTGATTGCTGCTTATGCTGAATTGGGAATTAAACAGTCAATTAAGGTGTGAAGTTGAAATTTTTCCTGAGCTATGGAATATTGAGTGAGAATGCGATCGCGTGCTGCTTGTCTAAGTCGATTTTTGTCCTCTGGAGACATGGCTAAACATTCCAGTACCGCCTCACCCAGCTTGTGCAAATGCGATCGCGGTAAAACAAAACCATTTTCACCATGTAAAATCACTTCAGGAATCCCACCCGCATCACTCCCAATACAACAACAACCGCAAGCCATCGCCTCTAATAAAGCATTCGGCATTCCTTCCCACAGTGAAGGCTGGAGATAAACATCACATAGCCGCAGATGTTCAGCAACCTTCTCTTGATTAGGTAAGTGTCCAGTAATCACCACCCGTTGAGCGTTTTCTGGCTGGTGAGTTTTGTATAATTGCAACACAGATTCCTGAGATGCCCTGACTTCACCGATAATTAACAGACAAGCGGGGCGTTGTTGAAGAACGGTTGTCAAAGCACTCAATAAAAATTGCTGTCCTTTCTTCTCTCGCAATTCTCCACAAAATCCTAACACTGCTTCATCAGGGGCAATTCCCAACGATTCCCTAGTAATTTCTCCCCTCTCTGCTGGGAAAGAAAATATTTCTGTGTCAACGGCATTTTTTAGCACCAAGACATCATCCCGCCCACTAAGTAGCTGAATTTTGCGAGACATATCAGCACTTACCGCCGTGATTACCTCCGCGTGTTGCAGCGTCCATTGCAGGCGGGCAAAGTCTCCTGGGGGGAACATTTCGCGGTCAATATCGTTACCACGGGCACTGACTGTACTAGCTATGCCTTTAAGTGCTGCGAACCAGGTAGCTAAAAAACCACTAGGAAATAAATAATGTCCCCATACCGCATCATAAGCATGGGAGGAGTGTAACCAGTCCAAGACATTTAATGTATGGGGCATCGTCATATCCCAGTGACGATATAACCCAATCCGATATACCCGGTATTTATCTCCTTCCTGGGGTGGCAAAACTTCGCCCGGTTGCAGGTAACGACTCCAGGTGACTACATCAATTTTTATACCGAGTTGGGACAGTGTAGTCGCTAGCCGTGTGGCACTAGTAGCTACACCTCCTAAATCTGGTGCAAATCTTTCTGTAATTAACAGTAGCCGTTTCATTTCTCGCCTACCATAATCCCACGACCTGACAATGCTGCATAAACGAGGTTAGGCGATCGCATATCACCTTCTAGATAAGTTATTCCAGGAAACAACAATGTATTAGGATCGCTGATAGCAATCCAAGTTTTACCCATATCTACTGATTTATACATCGTATCTTTTTTCGCGCCTCCCACACGACCAAAGATGTAAATATACGGTTTTTGCTCTGAAGCACCTTTCCCAAAGGTGATGAATTCACAACTATCTACCGTTGAGACGGGACTAAAGGTTTTCCCACTATCCGTAGAACGGTATAATTTGTTGGTTTTCACATCTTCAGGATTACGTGCAAAGCTCATCCACACATCGCCTGTTTGTGTGGGATTGGCCACAATTGCTGGGCGTACTATCCATTCGGGAAATTTCCCAGCTGCGCTTTTTTGCCAATTTGCACCGCCATCCGTGCTGTAGTAGAACGTCCAGCCGTCGTAGTAGTAGAATTTTTTGCCTTGGGGATCTTGGCGATCGCTTGCTAGTATGTAAGCACTTAACCACGGTGAAATGCTATTGGGCCAAGCTTTAGGTAGTGCATCGTAGTGTGTATGGTCGTTATTTTGGGGGTCGTAGGGCGATGGTTGTGGTGGATGATCTAGGTTATGCGCCAGCTTCCAAGTTTTACCGCCATCGGTGGTGTAGTGGGGCCAGCCTCCCCAAGTCGGCGCCCACACCATATTTTGGGGATTAGTCGGTGACATGGCAATCTGACCACCGATGGGTATCACCTCTTCCTGACCAGATTTATCCCCTTTCCAAAGATTTTCTTTCGGCATGGACTCGAACGCCTGCCATGTCTTACCGTTATCCTTGGTCATGCCATACACTGGCCAAAATTGCCATTGGTGGAAGCCTACAAATGCCGCATAGTCAGGATTTTTGTAGGAGTAATCCATACCTGAAGCCCCCGCCACATGGGGGAATGGTACAGGATAAACTTGCCAATTGGGATTTGCCCATTTATATGCTGGGTTAATGGGAATCTTGACTGGGTCAATTTTGGTGCTGGGTATTTGGTTACGGTCTAAGTGGCGAAAGCCTATCATATCTTGCACAGCACTCAGCAGGTCAGCGCCTCCTTGGGCTTTCGGCTTGGGTGGAACGCGCACTAGGTTAGCGTCCAACTCTTCCAAATTTTTCATCAGCCATTTATAAGTCGGGGTAGAGGCGGTGACATCATCGGTACGCGCTACACCCCAGCCATTTGTCCACCAAACTTGTTGAGAATTGCTGGGGTGGATAGCGATCGCTGCTCCACCCGTGGCAGAGTAGGACTGATAGTAGGGCGGTGCGGAAGCATTCGCTGGATCTTTCGGCTCGTTGGCGTCGTAAGCACCCATATACATGGTTTGCTTGTTCCAGTTTTTACCACCATCAGTGGAGCGGTACACGTACCTATCGGAAATTGTCATGACTGTGTTCGGCTGATCTGCCTGCACGGTCAGGCCTGTATAGATTTTGTCTTGTCCATCAGGTGTAATGTCAGTCCAATTATTACTTTGATATTTGCGAAGCCCTCCTGATGTCTGCTTGCCATTACTCCCCTGAGTGCCAAAGTTAACATATAGTGTGCCATCAGAGGCGATCGCACCCCGCAGCGGATCGACACCGCCAGCAATATTATTCCAGGAAGTGCCGCCGTCGGCACTGTACCAAACACCGCTACCATGAATACCAACGTAAATATACTGAGTTACAGTATTGGGTTTACTACCACGCTTGTCAAACAAGACAAATGTAAAACCGGGTATATCTGGATTGTCATCACCATTAGGCAATTTATATTCTGGTAAGCTATTGGGATTAGGTAGTCCACCAGATACACGATTCCAGTTCTGTTGACCATCCTTTTTCCATAAACCATCTCTCCGAGAAGCGAAATATAGCAAACTAGATTTATTTGGATCGATCGCTATTCTTTCTCCAACTTCTGAGCGGTATCCTTGGTTTGGACCAAGATAAACATTTTTTGGTGCTAAATCTGTTGGTTTCCAGGTTACACCCCGATCCTCGGAAACCATCACCTCAGCACCATATTTGTATTTAGTCTTCCCATCCGTATCTTTGAAGCTGACATAATTGCGATTGATAGCCACGTATACACGCTGTGGTTTTTGCGGATCAACAGCGATACTCTCTACGCCAATCCCACCTTTGGCAAAACTAGAATCAAATTGATCTAATATGGGTAGCCACTGATTATTACCAGCATCGAACCGATAAGCTCCACCAATATCTGTGCGGACATAGACATCATTGGGCGATAATGGAGCGATCGTTAAACCAGTCACATAACCCATCCCCTGAATGTTGACATTCTTCCAGTTGAAGAACGGTGATGATTTAGACTGTGTTAATTTAGACTGCGGTGGTTGTAACTCCAACGGTTTTGTTGACTGTACAGGAGTTACAGTAACTACAGACGGTGTCCGAGAAAATTGCAAGACTAAAAGTATTAATACTGTAAGTCCCAGCAGCAGCAAAAAACGGACTCTACTTCTGGAGTACGCTGAACGTACCTGACGAAGAAGCGCATTCATAGGGTTAAGTTATGGCATTCAGTGATGAGAAACTTTATTCTTGAGAAAGTAGATATCAAACCTGATGCACAATAGTTTTACTTAGTAGCATTTTTTGTCTCATCATCAATATAACAATAAAGACAAAATCAACGCACCTGATGGATGAGGCTTAATTCTTTAGGACTTACGCAACTGGCACAAGATATTTGTAGGGTGTGTGACGTTACGACAAAACTCTGTACATAGACTCAGGACTTACAGCGTCACGCACCATTCTTTGACTGTGACACATGCGTCAGTCCTATTCTTGACAAGTGACAAGTGACAAATGACAAATGACAATTTTAATACAAACAACAAAAAAGAGGCCTCATTAGACCCCTTTGCAACTCCCTAAAATAATCTTCCATTTGATAGAAATTACTGTAACCCAGCGTTAGCGCCTTGCTTACCAGTTGCTAATTCTACTTTGATAATTTTTCCGCCCGCTTTTTGAATGCGTTGCTGTTCACGGAACCAGTTTTCGTAAGGAACTAATTTAGTGAAGTAAGTATTTTGTAGTTCGCGTTGAGTACGAATTCGGGTTTGGCTGGGAACAACAGCAGTAATTTTAAACAATCGGGCCATAATGTCGAATCTCCTGTAGTGATAATCAAAACTCGTTATTTCAAAATCTTGAGTGCAAATCTTTAAAAGTTAATCACTCCAAGGCTGGAAATCAAGCATCAATACTAGACCGCTAACACTCATCTATGAAAAATTTATTTAATTCTAGATAAGCAATAGAACGTCCTAGCACTCACGATTGATTTCCAGACCTTAATAAAGCCGCACCTAAATATTAAGTGCAAACCAGCTTTTAGCTCAAGCCAGAGGAGATATAGTCTAAGTAAACACCGATTTCTCTACCGGCATCAGAACCGACTAGACCAGCAGTTACTTCTTTGATTGCTTGGATTGCTTGCACGGTAGCACCGACGGGCACACCCAAGGAATTGTAGGTTTCTTTCAAGCCATTTAGCACGCGCTCATCCAAGATGGAAGCATCGCCAGCCAACATCGCGTAGGTAGCATAACGGAGGTAGTAGTCCAAATCGCGGATGCAAGCAGCATAGCGACGGGTGGTGTACATGTTACCACCGGGACGGGTGATGTCAGAATATAGCAAAGACTTTGCTACAGCTTCTTTGACGATCACAGCAGCGTTAGCACTGATGGTACCAGCAGCACGCACGCGCAGGTCGCCACTAGAGAAATAGCCTTTGAGTTTCTCGATAGCAGCAGTATCAAGATATTTACCTTGAACGTCTGCGGAGTTAATTACAGCGGTAATTGCGTCTTGAGCCATGTTGTTAATTCCTTATTTTCAACAGTATTACGATATTTCTGCTTCAGTAGGAAAACAGCTTTACCCTACAGCAGGGCACCAACTAAATAGTCGAAGTAACTACCAGCTTCAGATGCATCTTCAGCAGACAGCAAGGAAGCAGCTACATTCTTCAGCCCACGGATACCTTCAGCAACGCCTTCAATAGGAGTTCCCAAGGACTTGTAAAGTTCACGAGCACCGATCACACCGATTTCTTCGATGGGGGTGACATCACCAGCAACGATTCCGTAGGTGACGAGACGGAGGTAGTAATCGAGGTCGCGTAGGCAAGTAGCGGTCAATTCTTGACCGTAAGCGTTACCACCAGGAGAAACTACATCAGGACGCTTTTGGAACAGTTGTTCGCCAGCTTGCTTAACAAGACGCTCACGGTTGTCTGTTAAAACTTGAGCAATCCGCAGGCGGCGCTCACCACTACCAACAAAACTCTTGATCCGATCCAGTTCGCCGGGGCTGAGGTAGCGAGCTTCTGCATCAGCATTCACGATAGCTTTCGTGACGATACTCATTAATGGATTCCTCCAAATACGAATGAAACCAGGATTTGATTAAACAAGCGCGACTTTAAATCTGGTAATCTGAGTTATTTTTGCGTTTTAACTTGGAAAACAACAGTTGACAAACTGCCATTACTAGTGCTTAACGAAATGCTTGGGTTAATACGGTTACACAAGCTTTTAAACTCAGCTACCTTCCGGAGATTATTTTCCGGCATTCTGTTGAGCATTTATGACTGCTCTTAACAGTTTGTAATATTTCCTTTCAGATTTACGTGATTTTAGCAATCTGAAAGTACTGTTACGAAAGGTTGCGACGGGGAATACTCAGTTATCAGTGAACAGTTATCAATTGTTAACTGTTCACTGTTCACTGTTCACTGTTTAGCGATCGCTTCTTCCGGTCAAGACAGCAGGCGACAGACTAGACCAGGATTGTTTCACCAAGTCAGCTGCTACCTGGACGCTACCGAGGTAATTACCCGCAGGTAGTGATGGGAAGCGTTGGTAAGGCACTACATCTTCACCAAAGTAGCGAGCATACTCTGGACTATCGATAATCCCCTCTACAGCCGCTCTTAAACCGCTATCAGCTAGCAGCTTGTTATAGGTGCGAATTTCGCCCTGAGTTGCAGGTGCGCGTCCCAATAGGTGACGGAATAGGTATTCAATCACTTTGGTGTTGGGATAAGGCGTATAGAAGCGTTTGCGATAGATTTCTGAGCTAGCTAGTTCACGCACAAATTCACGGACAGAAATTTCTCCGTTCCGCAGTTTACTATCTAGTTCAGTCCGGCGGTAATAATCAGGTACTTGACCGCTAAATACATCCAAGACCTGACGATAAGCCGCATTGATTACCAATTGTCTTTCAGCTTGGCCTGTACCGTTAGTCAAGCGGTAAATCCGCGCTGGTTTGCGGCGGCTTGTACCCACACCCACTTCTACCGACTGACCGCGACCGTCATTGAAGGAGCGACCCAGTTCAATAAACCGTGGCTTGGTATTGTCGGGAGCCTTAGCAAGGGAAGCCAAGTCTGCGATCGCCTGCGCTAAAAGTGGTGTCTTCGCAGACTCAATGCGGGCTTTCACTGGCTTAAAGCTAGGTACGACCACATCATCATTCTGCTTAGTCAGCTGGTTGTGCAGTTTTTCCGTATTCGGGAAATTAGCCGCAGGTAAAGTTGGGAAGCGACGGTAAGGAACTGTATCTTCACCAAACACCTCACGATACTCCGCACTGCTTAGTAAAGCACCAATAAAGGCATTAATACCTTGAGTAGCCAAAATCTGGTTATACTTGCGGATTTCTGCCTGATCGATGGGTGCGCGTCCCAGGAAGTGCTTAGTTCCCTGTTCAATCACCTTGGTGTTGGGATAGGGTGTGTAGAATTCTTTCCGGTAGAGGTTCGAGTAACCCAAACCAGCAATAAATTCTTTCACGCTGATTTCACCGTTGCTTAACTTGCTTTCTAGAACGGTGAATTCATTCTTAGCAATGTAAGGTGCTACATCGCGCTCAAAAACCTGACGATAAGCAGCATTGATCAAAGTTTTAACTGCAACTTTATCGTCGGTGTTCGCCACCAACTTGAAGATTTTGGTTTGTTCCCGTTGCTTGGTGACACCTTGATTGATGCGGAACTGAATATCTGGTTCTGTCCGAGATTCGGTGACAGTACCCAATTCCACAAAGCGTGGTGTTGCTTCTTTCTGGACTTTTCCACCAACGTCTTCACGAATACTACCAACTCGCAAGCGGCGTAATGCTTCACCACCAGGAGTCAGATAACGTTCGTAAGGAACTGTATCTTCCCCAAAGGCTTCAGTGTATTCCAGGGTGTCAAGAATGGCATCTACTACGGCATAAAAGCCCTTTTTGGAGGCAATGTCAAAATATTTGTTATTTTCTTGACGACCGTAGGTAGGACGACCCAACAGGCGGCGGTGAATGTACTCGATCGCTTTACAAACATACAGCGGTGTCCAGTACAAACTGCGGAATAAATCCGACTTCGCCAAAGCACGGACAAACTCTCTGACAGAAATTTCGCCGTTTTCCAGCTTGATTTCCAGTACTTTCTGGCGCTGACCTTCGTAAACGTCACGACCGAAAACTTGCAAGTAAATAGCCCGAATCACTGCTTGTGTGGAGCTTTCCGAGAACTTCACACTTGCACCCTTGCCCACCTTTTTACCAATGGTGCCAGGAACTTGATCCAGCTTGAACACCTTGGGACCAAGGCTACCAGGAGCGGCACCCCGTGCTTGGGGATTGCTATTTTGGTTATTAATCCCTGGTCCTTGGTGAATCAGAATCCGCTTTGTGTCCTTAGCAAAGGGCGCTGGACTGGTGCTGGGGTTGCGGGTTTCTTTCGAGAAAATCGCCCCAAACTGGATTTCCAGCGGGTCATTACCGGAACCGTAGGGATGTTGATCTGGTAGTGGGCGATCGTAAGCTGCGAATGTGGTGATGAATTGAGGGATTTTGCGGAAAGGCGCACTGTAGTTAAACAGGTCTTGCTGTAATCCCCAATTGCGACATTCTTGCGCTTCTTGACCCAGACCACGGATGTAGGGTACTGTCTCCTCACCAAAATAATCGCTGTATTCGGCAGAATCTACCAAGGCATCTACTAAGGCTGCCAGACCGCCTTTAGAAATAATGGCGAAGTATTTTTGTACTTCTTCGCGGCTACTAGGTCCCCGTCCCAAAATATGACGGAAAGCTAGTTCGATGACTCGGCTGTTAATAAAAGGCTGGTAAAACTGTTTTTGGTAAAGGGGAGATTTTGCTAAACGACGGACAAACTCTTTAACCGAGATGTCGCCATTTTTCACCTTAGATTCTAGGTCAGATATTGACAAGCTATAAGCACGGGTAATGTCGCGCTCAAAAATTTGCCGATATGTTGCTTTGATTACTTCATTTTTTTCGGTAGCTGACGACCCAGCCTTCAGCACAAATTTGGGACGACGTTCTGCCGAATTAAAGTAAATTTGGGGCAGTTGTAACCCTTGCTGGTCACTGGAGGGACGTTGACGCAGTTTCGTTGAAGGTGTTGGTGCTTGGAATTCAGTCAACAACACATCCATGTACTGAGACACAATCTCTGTAGCCTCGGCATCCTTGCGGAAAAACGAAAGTGCCCCTACTTTGATTTCTTGTAAAGCTACCAATGTAGCCTCACCAGAGCAGGCATTTTCAATGATTTCTCGCAGACCCCGTGTATTCACGGCAATGATATTGGGGTCTCCAGCGACGATCGCATAGGTAGCATAGCGCAAGAACCAGGATAAATCCCGCAAGCTCTTGGCCATGTTGCTCGGCCCATAACGAGCAATGTTAATTGGTCTAAAACCCGCAGGTGTCGGACCACCAGCAGAGGTGTTAAAGATAGAGCGTAAATTTTCTAGGAACCCACCTTTACTTTCAACATAGGTTACTGTTCCCAGTTTCATCCCCTCTTGAACATCACCACCGCCAACACTAGCTAGCACCAGTTCTGGTTCTTTGGGTTTTTCCAAAAAAGCCATTGGCGAACCACCGACAAAAATCCGATTGGCAGCTCGAGATACAATAATCTCGGAATTTTCCGTGAGCGTCTGGGCAATTTCTAGACGCTTTGCACCAGATGCAAAATAGCTTGCCAGTTCATTCAATTCGCCAGTTCCCAAAAAACGGTCTTGTTGTTCCGCTTGGGAAATCGTCGCCACAGCTAGGGTTTGATATAGTTGCGGACGCGCAACTGAGCTTCCACCACTTGCCTTAACACTCATCGGATTTATAAAACTCCCATCATAATTACTTATGTGTTAAGTCTGGGTTGCTTTGAGGCTTGACATATTAGTGTAGTCATGCCCTAAGAGTACCGCCTTCAAAACTGCCAGTAAATTAACCCAGTCAGCTTTTAGATTAGAACGTTTTGCGGTTACGCTGGTGGTTTATTAAGAAGTGTGTACAACCTGTAGCCAGAATCTACCAAGTTACACAAGTCTTGACTCCGGTTTCTCTGAGATCAAGTCTAAGTTTTGTTTCCGTTAATCACAAAACAGGACAGGATTTTGGGAATTGGGAATTGGGCATGGGTATTCTGACTGAACACGCCAAAATTAGGGAAATAATAGCTTTGTGGGTGTAGGTTAATATTGCCTTGGGAATTCATGTACTTAGAAAACTCATGCTTAAAAGTAATAAATTTAACTTCGTCTACCATGCTGCTATGTCTACTCTCGCGGTGAGTTTGGCTATTGCGCCCGCCAACGCCCTACCAGGACAAAACATTAAAACTGTCTTGAATTGGGCAAAGACAAAACCTCAACTACCCACTCTCACTTACAGCAGCGAAGCTCATGGTTATGGTGGTAACAAAGGAAACCTGTATTTTTATGCGGATGTTCCAGAACAAAATGGCACCGTCACCAAAGAAGGAATCACCTTTAGTGGTGACTCCAGCATCAAATTCACCACAAAAAATGCCAAAGCACTAAAGCTACTAGAAAATATTTATAGCTCCAACATTGCTAACGATTTCCAAAAGTCTCGCTATGTGACAAAAGTCGGTCGTGACCAGTTTTATCGGGGTCAAAAATATGGTTACATCACTGCTGCAGTCCAAAATGGAACTAATTTGCAGATAATTCCTTTGAGTAAACTACAAGAGTTTATCGATAGTGCCAAATATTGCCAAACTCATCAATGTGACTTGTAAAAACTATAAACTGTAGGGGCAAACAACCGATTGCCCTCAAATTGGTAAAATTCTTTTGAGAAATCACCTTAGGTGGGTCAACATGAAGATTTTACGTCAGTCAATAACAGTGATTGCGGCTACATAGTTTGGAGTTTCAGCTAGCGTTATACCAGTGCAAGCCAATCCTGAATTCATGAAAGAATACAGTGACAAAATGCGTGAAAAACACCTAACTTCACTGGGTTATGAAGCCTAATACAGCAGTTTTTATTCCAGACTTAAAAGACGTGCAAGACTCAAAAATTCTTGATTCTGAGTCTTTTACCCAGCTTTCTTGTAAGCATCGTTAGTAAATAAGGGTACACACTCACTAACGTTATAAACCGCTGCAATTTCCACATCAGGCTCAAACCCTTTTGCAATCAACTCTTTACCGGAACTACATTTTTTCAAGTAGCCTAATAAATCCTCTTGGAAAGCCTGAAATGTAGCCACAGCAGTTGCTGCTTCGGGTGATAAACTGCCAGGTAAATAACTGAGAATTGCCCCAGCGCCAATCAAATCCTCAAATGCAGGTCGAAGGCTACCATCATCTTTCCATCTCTCACCAGCAGGAATTACAGCAACTTTGTTACCGTACCTTTGAGCAAACTTTGCCACCGCTTGGCAATTTCGCAAACAGCCAGCCAGAGTTGGTGTTTTCCCTGTCTGTAAAGTTAAAAAAGAACCATTGGGTGAAGGTAAAACTAGTTTAGTTCCAGCGGGAATTTGCGCTATTGATTTTGGAGAGAGAGAATATTGAGTCGTTGTAGACCATCTATGGCTGGCTAATTCTGCCTGTAGTGATTTTGCATAATCTACAACTGATTCATCTCTCATTGCATAGGGAAAAATAATCGCACCGTTGTTAGTAGCAATTTCTACACAGGTAGAAAAAGATAGAACATCAACTATGACAATGACATCACTAATAGCAGCGAGTTGAGTAACTCCTTGTGGTCCCCACTCACAGCGTAAGTCAAACTCTGATTGATCGTAAATCATAAGAGCGATCGCCAACAACAGTATGATAAAAATCAAACCACAAATTAACCAAGTCAGTGTAAATAATTAAAGATTTGTAGTCAGAACTTTAGTGCTACTTTCACGACTAAAACCCAAAACTCTTTGAAAGCTATTATCGTGATCACAATTAGTAGAAAATTCTTGTTTGAAAATAGTTTATAAGAACAGTAGATATTACAGTCTACGAATCAAACAAAAGCAAAGCCAAACAAAATAAAACCAAGCAAACCAACCCAGCATAATAGACCAACCACCAACCAAAAAAGAAAATAATCCAATCCCAATAATAACCAACTTTGCGATATTTTCTATAATATCTTCTATGATTTTATCTGTGGTAGTTAATTCAGAAAGAGCAGATTGTTGTTTTGGGCTAGCAATTTCTATAATTTTATCTACAGCAAAAGCCTTAGGTTGTGATATTGATTCAAGAACAGCAGCTTTTTTTGGTCTAGCAAAGCCAGGAAATATATCAACACCAAGTTTTATAGAGCGATCGCACCAATAACACTTACCATAAGTTCGGCTGTAGTAGTGGCTGTTTACCTTTCCACAGATAGTCAACTTATTGACAGCAAGTCTGAGCGCTTTTACCCAATCCCCAGCAGTTGGACGCAAGTTAGGATTTTTATAACCATCGTTAAAGCATTTGAGAAAACATCGCTGAACCTCTGGGTGAACGATCTCAAGAGGAATTGTTATTTCTACAAGTCGAAATGGACTACTTGGTGTATACAGCCATAAACCCTGACGGATAAGTTCATTGTTTTCTGGAATTTCCCCCGCACCTATCCACTTTCCTGTAAAAGGAGTTTGACCACCAAACAACAACTGATAGATAATCACTGCTAACCGGAAGTGATCATGTACTTCCGTTTGATCAGTGCTATCAAAATCTTTGCCAATCAGTTCTGGTGGTGTAAAGCCTTCTGAACCAACTAGTACAAGACGGCGGAAGTAAGCCGAGTATTATATGGGATAATTAAGTCAGTAGATGAAAAGCTTTGTTTGGTGACAAAGAATCAGGGTATGGCAAGATTAGCTCCAAAAGAATTAAGTTTGAGTGATAGTGAGCAGAATGAACTACAAGAGTTGATAAAGGGACATAAGACAGCACAGCAAATCGTCATCCGAGCCAAAATTATTCTTCTGGCATCATCAGGGAAAAATAACGGCGAAATTGCTCGAATATTAGAGATTAGTCTAGATATGACTCGTTTATGGCGAAAGCGATGGTTGGAGACAGAGGGAGCAAAATTATCAGCTTTTCAAAGATTACAAGATCAAGAGCGTACTGGCGCACCAGTAAAATTTAGCATGGAACAAGTAATAGAGTTGTTTGCGCTTGCCTGTTCGCCGCCAGAAGATTACGGTCGGACAATAAGTCACTGGACATCTAGAGAACTGACAGATGAAATTACAAAACAAGGGATTATCGAAAGTATATCTGTTCGCCATGTGGGAAGACTATTAGAAGAAGCTCAATTGAAGCCACACCAAAGTCGGTACTGGCTGACTCCCCCCCCTGGATGAAAAATTTGATGCAAAAGTTGAAGATATTACAGATTTGTATTTAAATGCGATTGACCGTCATCTAAAGGGGGAACGCACAATATCTATTGATGAGATGACAGGTATTCAAGCTACTGAGCGCATAGAAAAAGACTTACCAATGCGACCGGGCAAAGTTGAAAGAAGGGAATTTGAATATATTCGTCACGGTACGCAAACCTTGATAGCCAGTTTCGATGTTGCCACTGGTCAAATTATCAGACCAACTTGTGGAGATTCCAGAACAGAAGTTGATTTTATCTTTCATATTCATCAAACTATTGCCACTGACCCCAATGCGAAAAAATGGCATTTAATTATGGATTGCCTGAACACTCATCAATCGGAGTCCTTAGTTCGTTTTGTTGCACAAATTGAAGGTTTAAACATCAACCTTGGCATTAAGGGTAAAAGTGGCATCCTCAAATCAATGAAATCTCGTGCAGCTTTTTTAAGTGACCCCACACATCAAATCGTTTTCCATTACACACCACTACATTCTTCTTGGCTCAACCAAATTGAAATTTGGTTTAGTATTTTGGTACGGAAGTTACTAAGAAGAGCCAGTTTCCAGAGTCAGGATGATCTCAAAACTAGAATTCTTGCTTTTATTGACTACTTTAATCAAACAATGGCTAAACCTTTCAAGTGGACATATAAGGGTAAAGTTTTGGCTGTTTAATACTCGGTTTATTTCCGCCGTCCTGTACTAGACAACGATAAACCTTATTGTTTTTCGGATTCCGAACCTGAAAAGAATCAGTATCAATTATTGAAGGTAAAGCGCGATCGTTTACAAGAATATTTTGCGGCTTGATGTCACCCAAAACATAGCCAGAAGCGTGAATTGCTTCAATAATTGAGGCGATATTCATTGCCGTTGTGTGGAGAAAACGCCAATCAACCTCAAGTTTCAAAGCTTTACGACGCTTGGTATTGTATATATCAATAAGTTCTTTCGCTTCCTTAATTTCCGGCATCAAAAAGCCTACACAATTACCTTGAGCATCTTTTAGTACCGACTTAGGCCAAGCAAAAGAAATATGATTGAGGTGAGAGTTTGGCTCTTTGGGTCGGTGAGCTATCATCACCGCCAACTTTTGCACACGATCAGGAGTTTGCGAATGGTAAATTTTCGCTAAGTAACCATTGCGATTTGTTTGCCAAACCTTTGCTTCACCACTATTAGCTATGGGTTCACCCAGCAGAGTAATCGATTGACCCGTACTGGCACAGGTGAGAACTCTCATCGAATTTTACTCTCATCAAATAAGCACAAAAGTAAGGTTTTATCATCGTCGGTGCGAGAATTTAGCCGTTCTGAGTTGAGGAATTCCGTCAGATATTTATCTTCTTCCTCCTCACTAACAGGTTCCTGCAAGTATTCCTCCAAAGGTTTAAAGAAAGGCGAGAAGGGTTCCCAGTCGCTCAAACGAATTGCTACTTTTTCTAGTCCATCAGTGGAAGCACAAATAAACTCTTGTTTTTCAGAAATAACCTCTACCTGCATTTCTTTGACTGCATTTGTTGAGGTAATAAAAGTTGTTTCATTGACAAATTCACCTTTATCTGGCTGAAATAACAGCTTATATTCTGACTCTTGGGAACGCATTACAATAAATCCATCCCCAATTTGCATAGCTGCAACCCATTCAGGAGTCGCAATGAAAACCAACAATGTACAAGCTAAATCATTGACAGAATAATCTTCTTTGGCTGCTTGCCTAACTAACTCAACAATTACCTTGTTTACAGTTTTAGTAAATAATTTATCGGCTTCTGTTTGTGAAAGTATTTGAGAAAAATTTTGCCAACAATGTTGACGCTTGCGAAGATATCCACTAATTCTTGAGAGATATTTAAGTGCCGTTTCTACAGCCAACTTAGAACCAACATCAGAATGTTTAGCACTACCAGCACCATCAGCAACCGCACCTACAATCACATCCTTAAAGATGCGATAACCCCCATAATCTTGACAAACTATCCCCTGATTTTGATGACTTGTTCCAATCGCGGAACGCGCAACAGCTTTCCAATTCACAAAATTTCCTCTAACTCGTAATTTGACCCCATCCCATAGCTGGTAAAGCTACAGCTTGCCCTACTTTGCCACTAGAAACCCGTTTCATCGAAGTAGAAAGCCAGACAAACAAATCACGAAAATCTAAGCCATTTAGCGTAACTGGTGGACGTTCAGGTGGGGAAATTTGTTTGAGGATATTCATATCAGCACCCTTGACACCAACTGCAAAAAATGAGAGTCGGCTTTGTGCTTCTGCTTGTCTCAATCTTTGCGCGGCTGAATTCCAGGAGTCTGATGGCGCTCCGTCTGTAATCAAAAACACCCAGGGACGATAATAGAGAATACCGTTGTCTTTATAAGTCTGTTTCCGGTTTTCTAGAAAATCCAAAGCATACTCAATCGCTGCACCCATTGGGGTAACACCATCTACTTCCAATATAGGCGGTGTAAATTGGTCAATCGTCACAAAGTCTTGCGTGAGTTTAACTATAGGTCCAAATGTGATCATGGACACTTCCACACTCAGCGATGCTTGGGAATCTCTCAGCACATCTTCCTTAAAAGCCGCCAACCCTAGATTTAATTCTTGGATAGGTTGACCAGACATAGAGCCAGAAGTATCAAGTAAAAGAATTACAGGGCAACGATTTTCTGGATTTTCGACGAATTCAGGCAATCCTACAGGCATTCGATGCTCCTGATTGAGTAAATTAAGCTACTAAATACTTAAACCCAATTCTATTAGCTAATAGATACTAGAACACTAGTGTTTTTACTGAAACAACTTCCCTACTTGAAATATATGGGCTGATAGCGATCACAATTATTTGTCTACCTAAAGTGTTCATCATTCGATAAACTCAGAATTGCTGCAATATTGTTCCAGAAATGTCAGACTCCCAAATCTTTAGTGCATTTGTTGCCAAACTCTACGATACCTATCTACTTCCCTATGCCATCTAAAGATATATTCCATCAATCTGTCCGCACTGCTTTAGAAAAAGATGGTTGGATGATTACCCATGACCCACTGCATCTGAAAGTTGATGACATTGAATTTTTTGTAGATTTAGGAGCAGAAAGACTATTAGCAGCACAAAAACAAGGATATAAAATAGCTGTGGAAGTTAAATCCTTTATAGGTGCTTCGGGCGTAACGGAATTTCATCTCGCTTTAGGTCAAATCCTGAATTATCGGCTAGCATTAAGAAAAGAAGAACCAGAACGCATTCTATATCTAGCTATTAGCCAAGATACATACCAAGACTTTTTCTCTCGTCAATTTATTCAAGATTCTTTAAAAGAATATCAAATTAAGCTTTTAATTTTTCATTCCTTAAGTCAGGAAATTGTTTTATGGAAAGAATAAGTTACTCTCAAATCATTCAAGATATTTTACGGAACCATTCCGCTAATGACGTGGCTAATGGCACAGATGTTCAATTACTATTTGACGCAGAACGCCATCATTATCAAGTCTTAAATATTGGCTGGAAAGAACAACGGAGAATTTATGGAGTCATCATTCATGTCGATATCCAAGACAACAAAATTTGGATACAAAGAGATGGTACAGAAATCGGCATTGCTAACGAATTAATTGCTGCTGGAGTACCTAAAGAAGATATTGTATTAGGATTTCATGCTCCTTATAAACGCCAATTTACTGACTTTGCTGTTGGATAAGTAGTAGGAAATAGGCAGTAGTAACTTTTGCCCTAATCATCCACTATCAGCTAAACTCGAAACTGCTGCGTTATTCCTGATCATGTCCGATTCTCAAACCGTTAGTGCTGCTGTTGCTAAACTTTACGACACCTACCCATTTCCCCCAGAACCCCTGCTGGATGAACCACCACCGGGGTACAATTGGCGGTGGAATTGGCTAGCAGCTTATAACTTTTGTACTGGACAGAAGCCGCAAAGACAGGATATTCGGATTTTAGATGCAGGCTGTGGCTCTGGTGTAGGTACAGAATATTTGGTGCATCTTAACCCCCAAGCCCAAGTTATCGGCATTGACCTGAGTGCTGGTACGTTGGAAGTGGCGAAGGAACGCTGCAAACGTTCTGGGGCAGACCGTGTCGAGTTTCATCATCTCAGCTTGTATGATGTAGAACAACTTCCTGGGGAGTTTGATTTAATTAACTGTGTGGGTGTTCTGCACCATACACCAGACCCGATTCGTGGTATTCAAGCCTTAGCGAAAAAATTAGCACCAGGTGGCTTGATGCACATTTTTGTCTACGGGGAATTGGGCCGCTGGGAAATTCAACTCATGCAAAAAGCGATCGCCCTCATCCAAGGTGATAAAATAGGCGACTATCGCGATGGTGTGCAAGTCGGGCGGGAAATCTTTGCATCGCTTCCAGAAAAGAACCGCATTCTCAAGCGAGAACAAGAACGTTGGTCAATGGAAAACCATCGGGATGAAAACTTTGCTGATATGTATGTCCATCCCCAGGAAATTGACTACAACATTGAGACGTTATTTGAATTAATTGATGCTTCTGGCTTAGAGTTTATCGGCTTCTCAAATCCTGGTTTTTGGCAATTGGAGCGACTTTTGAGCAAAGCACCAGAGTTGATCGAACGGGCTAAAGGATTGAGCGATCGCCAACGTTATCGCCTGATAGAATTACTAGACCCAGAAGTTAGCCATTATGAATTTTTCCTCGGTCGTCCTCCCCTGATCAAAGCTGACTGGTTAGACGATAATGCCCTATTACAAGCAGTTCCCGAACTTAATCCTTGTATTGAAGGATTTCCTAGTCAGTGTGTATTCAATTACGACTACCAACTGGTCAATTTGTCAACAGCAGAGTTTGAGTTTCTCTCCCAGTGTCATGGTTCGTCAACAGTAGCAGAGATTTTAGCAAGTGTGGAATTAGGTTTAGATCGAGTCAGAACCTTACTTAAACAGCAGATGATTTTGTTGACACCAGGTCAATAATTTAGTGAGAGGCGCAGGCGATCGCCCATCACAACAGATGGGCAAATTTGAGTTAAAGTAAAATGTGTACACAGTCAACGCATCGTCGCATCTAGGCAACCCATAACTTGGAGCTTTACAGAATTTACCAATGCTGCGATCTGCAAAAGCCTTGACAGAACCACGACTAATTGAGCAAGTAAATTACTCAAAGTAGTTAGGGATGGGTAAAGATTCTGGTACAAACTCCACCCGTAGTGGTAGATTTCTTACCCAGTCACCAATCCCCAGTCACCAATCCCCAGTTCCCTTCATTGTTTTTTCCTAAAGTATTGTTACCGGATCGTGATATGATTCAGCTGACTGAATGTGCAGTCATCATCTTTAACTGTACTGGTTTCAAGTCCCGTGAGCTTGTCAGACGAATCAACTGCACCCACTCCGACAACACAACAAGATGCTAAAACTGATTCTGAAGACACAGAATCAGGTAACTCCATGCAAGAGTTCCATCAACTCTTCCAGCGATTGTTGGTAATCACGCTTGTCTTGACGGGGGTTATTTTTATCTCTGTGTGGATTTTTTATTCCTTGAACATTGCCCTGAATTATTTAATTGGGGCGTGTACAGGTGTGGTTTACTTAAAAATGCTGGCTAAAGACGTTGAGCAGCTCGGTAATGAGAAAACCCGTCTGAGCAAAACTCGTTTGGCTCTGTTTATGGGAGTAATGATCGTGGGAACTCAATGGCGTGAGTTACAGATTCTACCTATATTTTTGGGATTTCTAACTTACAAAGCCACGCTCATCGTCTATATGGTGCAAATTGCGTTCATTCCTGATTCTTAAATTCAGTCAACAGTCAACAGTTATCAGGCCTGTGGTGAGGGATTTAAACCCGCCACCGATTGTTACCCAAGGGACACAACTGATAACTGAATAACTGATAACTGTTTACTGTTAAAAGTCAGGCTCACAAAGACAATAATCCCATCCTCGTTCGTTGGGGAAATGCTTGAAGAATGCAAATGCTTAGTGTCTTAAACGCCTTTAATTCTTTTCCCCTCGCCTCATTAGAAGTAGGTCATCATTTCTATTGGCAGTTGGGCAATCTGAAAATTCATGGGCAAGTTTTTCTTACCTCGTGGTTTGTGATTAGCATTCTAGTAATAGCTTCCATAGCTGCTACTCGGAACGCCCAAAGAATTCCCAAAGGCATCCAGAATTTGATGGAATATGCCCTAGAATTTATTCGGGATCTCGCGAAAAACCAACTGGGTGAGAAAGAGTACCGCCCCTGGGTGCCATTCATCGGCACATTGTTCTTGTTTATCTTCGTATCGAACTGGTCAGGTGCGCTAATTCCCTGGAAGCTAATCAAGCTACCTTCAGGTGAATTGGCAGCTCCCACTAATGACATCAATACGACTGTAGCATTGGCACTGCTGACCTCTTTAGCGTACTTTTACGCGGGTTTCAGCAAGAGAGGTTTAGGCTACTTTAAGAAATATATAGAGCCAACTCCTATTCTGTTGCCGATCGCCATTCTTGAAGATTTCACTAAGCCCCTCTCCCTGAGCTTCCGTCTATTTGGCAATATATTAGCGGATGAATTGGTAGTAGCGGTGCTAGTACTACTGGTTCCTCTATTTGTACCTCTGCCCGTAATGGCTTTAGGTTTGTTTACCAGTGCCATTCAAGCCTTGGTTTTTGCTACCCTAGCTGGGGCATACATTCATGAGGCACTAGAGGGACACGGTGAAGAAGAGCATGAGGAAGCACATTAAAATCAGTGAACAGTGGACAGTTATCAGTAAAGAGTGATTCTTCTCTACGAGAGGCTGCGCCCTAAGCGTTGGCGCAGCCTCTCCGACAGGAGAAGCTATGCCGTTGGCGAAGCCTCTCGTAGAGAAGGCTTTACGACTTAAGAGCGGGACGCTGCTCGCGTTTCCTCACTACGAGGTAACTGATAACTGATAACTGATAACTGAATTAGCGTCCCTCAGTTGATGTAATGTTAGATTTTGGATGCCCGTTTCGGATTCAATTCAAAATCTGAAATCGGCAATCTAAACACAAAAATTGTTCACTTTGTACTCAAGGTAAGGAAAATCAACATGGCTCCATTAATTTCTGCTTCTTATGTTCTTGCTGCAGCAACAGGCATTGATCCATTAGTTTCTGCTGCTTCAGTTCTAGCTGCTGCTCTAGCCATCGGTTTAGCTGCAATCGGTCCTGGTATTGGTCAAGGAAATGCTGCCGGTCAAGCAGTGGAAGGTATCGCCCGTCAACCAGAAGCAGAAGGCAAAATTCGGGGTACTCTGTTGTTAACCTTGGCTTTCATGGAATCCCTAACAATCTATGGTCTAGTTATTGCCCTAGTGTTGTTGTTTGCTAACCCCTTTGCGTAATAGCACTTAAAAATTTTGTGAATGTGGAGACGTGAAGCATCACGCCTCTACAATCAAAAAATTTTGCGTGTTGAGTCGTTTACTCCAGCCAAAGAGGAGAGAAATGTTTGATTTCAATGCTACCTTGCCCTTAATGGCATTGCAGTTCCTGCTATTGGCAGCCTTGTTGAATGCAATTTTCTATAAGCCACTGACCAAGGTACTAGACGATCGCGATAGTTACATCCGAACGAATACCCTTGAGGCCAAGGAAGGCTTGGCAAAAGCGGAACGCCTAGCCAAGGAATATGAGCAGCAGCTAGCAGAAGCGCGCAGACAATCGCAAGCTACTGTAGAAGCAGCTCAAGCTGAAGCCAAGAAAATTACTGCCGATAAAATCGCTGAGGCTCAAAAAGAAGCGCAGTCTCAACGAGAACAAGCTGCTGTAGAAATAGAGCAACAAAAGCAGGAAGCTTTGCATACCTTAGAGCAACGAGTTGATGCTCTAAGCAGGCAGATTCTAGAAAAACTATTAGGACCAACTCCAGTTAGATAGTCTAACAAGACTGGTTCTGTGAAAACATACACGCAACTGGGTACTAATCTCAGAGCGCTTAATTAAGTGTCAAAAAAAGGCACTTTTTCCCTTCGGGGAAAAACACTTGATTTCCCAGAAGGGAAAATACATTGTATTAGAAAGCGAGCAGCGCACTTGTAGATGGGTATCATGGGCACAATCTTATTACTTGCCGCAGAAAACTCTGAATTGGCAGAAGGCGCAGCCGAAGGTGGTTTCGGTCTAAATATAGACATTTTTGAAACCAACCTGATCAATCTAGCGATTCTGATAGGCATATTATTCTACTTCGGACGTAAAGTTTTAAGCAATATCCTGAGCGAGCGACAATCCAATATTGCCACCGCCATTCAGGAAGCAGAAGGGCGCTTAAAAGAGGCAAAGATTGCCCTGGGACAAGCACAAGAGCAGTTGACCCAGTCCCAAGCTGAGGCTCAACGCATCCGCAAAGCTGCTGAAGAAAATGCCCAAAAAGCAAAAGAAGCCTTGTTAGCGAAAGCAGCACAAGACGTAGAACGCTTGAAGCAAACAGCAGCAGCGGACTTGAACAGCGAAACAGAAAGAGCGATCGCCCAACTGCGGCAGCTAGTAGTAGCTCAAGCACTGGAGAAAGTCGAGACAGAACTCAAAAGTGGGATTGCCGACGATGCTCAACAAAGTTTAATTGACCGCAGCATCGCACAACTGGGAGGTAGAGTATGACCAGTAAGGTAGCAACAGCCGAAGTCGCCCAGCCTTATGCACAAGCACTGTTGTCAATCGCCCAGTCGAAAAGCTTAACAGAACAGTTTGGCGAAGACGCACGTGTTTTGCTGAACCTACTCTCAGGCAATCAACAGCTACGGAACTTCATCGACAATCCCTTTACTCAGGCTGAGAGCAAAAAAGCTCTAATCAGACAAATACTTGGTGAAAGCACTAGCCCCTACCTCCGCAATTTTTTGCTGATATTGGTAGACAAACGGCGCATTGCTTTCTTGGAACCAATTTTACAGCAGTATATAGTGCTGTTGCGGCAGCTGAATCAAACCGTATTAGCGGAAGTTAGTTCAGCCGTTCCCCTCACAGAAGCTCAACAGCAAACAATCATCGAAAAGGTGATCGCCATCACCAATGCTCGTCAGGTAGAACTAGCAACCAAGATAGACAGCAGCTTAATTGGTGGTGTGATCATTAAAGTCGGTTCCCAGGTAATTGACGCCAGTTTACGTGGTCAGTTACGCCGCCTAGCCTTGAGTCTAACTAGTAGCTAGAAAGTCAAAAGTCAAAAGTCAAAAGTCAAAAGTAATCTAGATCAACTTTTGTACTTTTAACTCATAATTCTCAACTCTTAACTTCTAATTATTAACGTAAGTTGCTAATTATGTTAGTGAATGTTGGTAATCGGGAGATGTGGAGGGAGAATAACCTTTGACTCTTGACCCTAACCCTCGAAATTCTCCCATCTCGAAAGAACACAAATTATAGACACATGAGCATTTCAATTAGACCTGACGAAATCAGCAGTATCATCCAACAGCAAATCGAGCAATACGACCAAGAAGTCAAAGTTGCTAACGTTGGTACAGTACTACAAGTTGGTGACGGTATCGCCCGGATCTATGGACTAGAAAAGGCAATGGCTGGTGAGCTATTGCAATTTGAAGACGGTACAATTGGTATCGCTCAGAACTTAGAAGAAGACAACGTGGGCGCAGTGCTCATGGGTGAAGGGCTGAAGATTCAAGAAGGTAGCACAGTTACCGCCACAGGTAAAATCGCTCAGGTAGGTGTGGGCGAAGCCTTGATTGGTAGAGTAGTAGACGCCTTAGGTCGCGCGATTGACGGTAAAGGCGACCTGAAAACCACAGAAACCCGTTTGATTGAATCTCCCGCACCTGGTATTATTGCCCGTCGGTCAGTACACGAACCCCTGCAAACAGGTATCACAGCCATCGACTCGATGATTCCCATCGGACGGGGTCAGCGGGAATTGATCATTGGGGACCGTCAAACTGGTAAAACAGCGATCGCCATTGACACCATCATCAACCAAAAATCAGAAGACGTAATTTGCGTCTACGTCGCCGTTGGTCAAAAAGCCTCCACCGTTGCTAACGTGGTGCAGACATTGCAAGAAAAAGGCGCACTAGACTATACCATCGTCGTCGCCGCTAGTGCCAGTGAACCAGCAACACTACAATTCCTCGCCCCCTATACAGGCGCAAGCATCGCTGAGTACTTCATGTACAAAGGCAAAGCTACTCTGATCATTTACGATGACCTCTCCAAGCAAGCCCAAGCTTATCGTCAAATGTCCTTGCTACTACGTCGTCCACCTGGACGGGAAGCTTACCCTGGAGACGTATTCTACATCCACTCCCGCTTATTGGAACGGGCAGCTAAATTGAGCGACGAACTGGGTAAAGGTAGCTTGACCGCCTTACCAATTATCGAAACCCAAGCAGGCGACGTTTCAGCATACATCCCCACCAACGTGATTTCCATCACCGACGGTCAAATATTCCTCTCTTCTGACCTGTTCAACGCTGGTATCCGTCCCGCTGTGAACCCAGGTATCTCAGTATCCCGCGTGGGTTCTGCGGCTCAAACCAAGGCAATGAAAAAAGTTGCCGGTAAAATTAAATTGGAACTAGCGCAATTTGACGACCTGCAAGCCTTCGCGCAGTTTGCTTCCGACTTAGATAAAGCCACTCAAGACCAGTTAGCACGGGGTCAACGGTTACGGGAACTCCTGAAACAGCCACAAAACTCTCCACTCTCCGTATACGAGCAAGTAGCGATTCTATACGCTGGTATCAACGGTTACTTGGATGACATTGCTGTAGATAAAGTCACCACTTTCACCAAAGGTCTAAGAGAATACTTAAAGACAGGCAACCCTCAGTACGCGCAAGCAGTACAAGCATCAAAAGCCCTGGGTGACTCAGAAGAAGCTGCTTTGAAGACAGCATTAACTGAGTATAAAAAAGTATTCCAAGCAGCGTAAACAAGTGCTGAGTGATGAGTGCTGAGTGCTGAGTCAGGAGAGGAGTGAAGAGTTAAGCAACAGCAAATTCCCAATTCCTATAAGACTTAATATTCAGCATCGTCCGTCACTCAGGACTCGGAACTCAGGACTCAGAACTTAAGAATATGCCCAATCTTAAAGCAATACGCGATCGCATTCAGTCGGTCAAAAACACCAAAAAAATCACAGAAGCCATGCGGCTGGTAGCAGCTGCTAGAGTACGTCGCGCCCAAGAGCAAGTAATCGCTACCCGCCCCTTTGCTGATCGTTTGGCACAAGTACTGTATGGCTTGCAAACCCGTCTCAAGTTTGAAGATGCAGACCTACCCCTGCTGAAAAAACGCGAAGTCAAAACCGTAGGGTTGCTAGTCATTTCTGGCGATCGGGGTCTGTGCGGCGGTTACAACAGTAACATCATCCGTCGTGCGGAAAACCGTGCCAAAGAACTACAAGCAGAAGGCGTAAATTATAAATTCGTACTGGTAGGACGTAAAGCCATCCAGTACTTCCAACGCCGCAACCAACCCATAGATGCTACCTACACTGGTTTGGAGCAAATTCCTACCGCAGCCGAGGCTAACAAAATTGCCGACGAACTCCTTTCCTTGTTTTTGTCACAAAGCGTAGACAGGATTGAGTTAATCTACACCAAATTTGTCTCTCTAGTTAGCTCTCGTCCTGTAGTGCAAACCTTGCTTCCCCTAGATCCACAAGGTTTAGAAGCGGGCGATGATGAAATCTTCCGCCTCACAACCCGTGGCGGTCAATTTCAAGTCGAACGGGAAAAAGTGACCACTCAAGCTCGTCCCTTGGCTCGTGATATGATTTTCGAGCAAGACCCCGTGCAAATTCTCGATTCTTTATTGCCCCTATATTTAAGTAACCAGTTATTGCGGGCGCTACAAGAATCAGCCGCTAGTGAACTAGCCGCACGGATGACAGCTATGAACAACGCCAGCGATAACGCCGGTGAGTTGATTAAAACCCTGTCATTGTCTTACAACAAAGCCAGACAAGCCGCTATTACCCAAGAACTGCTTGAGGTTGTTGGTGGTGCTGAAGCACTGACTTAAAACTCAATTGCTAACTATAACTAATAGCTAATTGCTGGTAAATTTCAAACTAGCGATTAGCTATTTTTGCTTTTCCATATTAATATCACTTATTTTCTTTGCGTTTTTTAAGAATATTTATTAATCTAGATGCACATTGTTTTGCCTTTTCCAGTGTGTCACATTCATTTGCTGAAACCCGTTCTACAATAGCTCCCTCATGAGTGAGCATAGTTAAACGTTCATGAGCTTGTGCAGGTAATTCACGATGAAAAGTATCACCGTCAACCTGAACAATCATTGTTATTCCATGTTTAATAATTAAAAAATCTGGTTCAACACGACGATAGTGTTCACCTCCTTGAATAAATACAGGAAGGGGTGCAAAAGGGACTCCAAGTATCTTGAACGCTTGATAAAGGTAAATTTCTGGTTGAGAACGGAATAACAGTCCATCACAAAACTTACTCGCAATGTTATCTGACCGCACACGTCCTTGATTGTTAATACCTTGTCCTTCTGTAAAAGCTTTTGCTTTTTCTCTCCATTGATCATCGCTTGATAACATTGGTGAGATAGAAACCGATCTAACGTACCAATTTTTCATATATGGGTTTAGTAAATAAGATACTTTTTCTAAAATTTTATTTTCTAATTTATCTCGTTCATCCACAATTTGGCTAAATAAATAAGCAGGAATTGTTAGGTAAAAATGATAAATTTCAGTTCCACCGTTCCAATTATCATAATCTACATTTTCAATTTTTGCATTTGCCTCTGCGAGTATTGCTACTTGCTTTGTACAACCTTCATTTGCAAAAAGACTGGTCAAAGTTGCCATTAATGGATCTAAATTATTAAAATCAAATTCCATATATAAATAGCAATTAACTGAATAAATTTAAAAAAATCTCAACCTCTTGCTAGGAGAACCTGATGTTTTATTGAGGATATTCCTAGTCAAGAACGATAGTTATGAATATAGGAATCATCTTTGATTTACAATCAGAGATTCATATTTCGACTGTCAATTAACTTTTTAGCCTCAGCTAATACTACTTCATATCCACCATAAATCTTCCCCACAGGTAAAAGAGGTTGTCCGGTTTGCCCTATACTGAAAGTCCAATATTGCTCACCAGTCATTTTTTCAACTGGAGTTCGTTCAATTTGTATTGAATACCCATTATATTCAATAATGTCGTAACTGTTTACCATTTTTTAGTACAAAAATACTAAATAATACTGGTTATTAAAATATCATTAGTCAATAAAAAAATCAACTTACAGAGCGATCGCCACCAACTATTGTCAGGACAATGTGTGTATGCTAGCTTAGATATTGAGAGGAAAATCTATCTCAAGTTAAATTATGAGTCACTCAGCGGAGTCTAAAACCGAACGCATAGATATTCGGACAAATTCCCATGTCAAAAAACTCTTGCAGCAAGCAGCGGCTGCAAGTCATAAAAATGTGAGTGAGTTTTTGTTAGAACACGGTTTAATTGCTGCTCAAAATGCTTTAACAAATCGTCAGGTCTTTGCCCTAGATGATGAGCAATGGCAAGCTTTTCAAAATGCCCTTGATGCACCCACAACAGACAAACCGCGTTTGCGTCGTCTATTAACTGAGCCGAGCGTATTTGAGTAATTTCCCTTGCATAATCTATATATTGAGAAGTTATCATCTTCCCATAATCTTCAAAATTTTGATTGTGGCAAACCTGCTTTAAATAATTTTTTAATTAATTACGCTTTACAAAATCAACAATCTGATAGTTCAAAAACTTATGTAGCTTGTGTTGATAATAATGTAATTGGTTACTATACTCTCACAGTAGCGTCTGTTATCCATCAGGATGCGCCACCTCGCATAATTAAAGGATTGCCAAAATATCCTGTACCTGTAGCTCTTTTAGCGCGTTTAGCAGTCAGCAAAGATTTTCAAGGTCAGAGAATAGGCAGTGGTTTATTAAAAGACTGTCTCAAACGTGTAAATGCAGCCGCAGATATTTTAGGGATTCGTGCATTGCTAGTTCATGCTCAAGATGAGCAAGCAAGAGGGTGGTATGAAAATTTTGATTTTGAACCTAGTCCGACTGACCCTTTACATTTATTTTTAATGTTGAAGGATATTCGGAACATATTAGGGTAATTCCTAACCTCGTGACACAAAGAGACGTGCTACTTCACTCTTAAAGTTAGGCAACAATGGCGATGTAATCAAATCATCTACTAGTAATGTCGTCACCAGTTGTAACTGAGCATTGTCTCGTCGATAGACTTCAATTCTTTGAGCGATGCGATCGACAATCCAATACTCCTGCACTCCCTGAACTGAATACAATTTCAACTTAGCTAATCGATCGCGCTCTTCATTGGCTTTTCCTGGAGATAGCACTTCTACTACTAATTCTGGCGCTCCGCGAAAATGCCCAGCTTCATCTTGAATTTGCGCTAACCGTTCATAACTCACCCACACCACATCAGGAGATACATTATCGGAGTCCGAAAAAATCAGTCCTGGCATAATAGAGGCTTCTCCTAAACCACTATCTAAAGACCAATCATCTAAAACGGCAAAGATTCGACCTGTCGTCTGCTGATGTTTATAGTGGGGCGATCGCACCGCAAACAATTCTCCATCAATAATTTCATAACGAATCCATTCGTTATCAGGTAACGCTGCCACATCTTGACTTGTCCAGCGAACTCTGTCTGTAGTTTGGCTCATCACAGTTAAGGGTGCGGAATTGAATATTTCCTTGTCATCTTGTAACACATTTTGCTGATCGCGAACTATAATATAGATATAGAACGCATGGGTCCGTCACGGTTTCGACAGGTTGGCGAACGCTACTCTGTGATTCAGGTCGAGAGTGAGTCTCCTCTCGCAAATCAAAGGCTCAAACAAAAAGTAAATGCGAATAACATCGTTAGCTTTGCTCGTAAGGACGCTCTAGTAGCTGCCTAAAACGCCTCTTATAGGTTCGAGCGTCTCTAGTTTGACTCCGTTAAGGATTAGAGACCAAACCCCAACGGATGCTCTAGTAAGCGTTCTCTGGTTGGCTTGCTGGCTAAGATTAAATCAGAGCATCCTACGTTCGGGATAATGGACGATTCCCGCCTTGAGGGTCAGATAGGCTAAACCTGTGAATGAGCGGGGGGTTAATACCCAATTTGGACAGCAGTTCGACTCTGCTCGGATCCACTAAGAATAATTAACAAATCCGCCTACACATTAACGTGTCAGGTGGATTTTTTTGATAGTAGTTTTCATATCAGTGACACACAAAGGGCAGGGAAACCCGCCTTCTTGATTCTTGCCACATCCATCAGCCTCGAAACCTTTTGAAGAACACTTCAGGAAATAGAATCGGGATCTACACCAAGCGATCGCCAGCGTTCTGCTAATAATTGAGCGCGTTGCTGTGCTTGCTTGGCCTGACGATCACCCCAAGTCATTGCTAAGAGAGCTTTGAGTAAACCAGGAATTAAATCTTGTAGTTATTTATCCACCAAGGTATCGTCAGAGTCGGGCATTTCCTCGGATGAGGGTAAACAAGCTAATGGGTCGTACTTAAGCATGATGGATTTGGTGATGATCCTGCTTGCATGTACTTAATACCATAAATTATATCTATACCTTTTAAGGTTCAAATATTTACAACGGTAGGAAAAACTATACTTTTTGTTACGAAATTTATGTCACAAAACATAAAATATATATGATATGTGTGGGATTTTAAATTATGCCAAGAAATGTCAATATTTAAAAAGAAATACTTATAGAAAATTTAATTTATTAGTAGATATTTTGAATCATAAACTGTACAAAAAAACAGCATTATTTGCTACAACTTGATTTTTCGGAAAAATCAAATTCATTACAACTTGAAAAAAAGTTTATAGGCACAATGAGGGCAGAAAAACAATACTGTTTATTTGCGCTCGGAGACGAATAATGGTAGCGATGTCTACGACCGGCAATGCCCACGCAGAGAACGTTCAGCATCGGCTAACTATACAAACTGTAGAAATAGCCCCTAATACAACGGCGATTCGCTCTCTTGATTGGGATCGCGATCGCTTCGATATCGAATTCGGACTGCAAAACGGCACAACCTACAATTCATATCTAATTCAAGGTGAACAGACAGTTTTGGTGGATACTTCTCACCAAAAATTCCGTCATCTGTATTTAGAAACCTTAAAAAGCCTAGTTAATCCGAAAGCTATTGATTACATAATTGTTAGCCACACAGAACCAGATCATAGCGGTTTGGTGGAAGATGTCCTGCAGTTAGCACCTAGAGCGACGGTTTTAGCTTCTAAAATAGCCCTGCAATTTTTAGAAGGCTTAGTACACGATCCTTTTTCTAAGCGGATTGTCAAAAGTGGCGATCGCATAGACATCGGCAAAGGACACGAAATAGAATTCGTGAGTGCGCCTAACCTGCACTGGCCAGACACCATCTTCAGCTTTGATCGCAAAACCGAAATCATTTACACCTGTGATGCTTTTGGGATGCACTTCTGTGACGATCGCACCTTTGACGAAGACTTAGAAGCGATCGAAGCTGATTTTAGATTTTATTACGATTGTTTGATGGGACCCAATGCCCGCTCTTTGCTGAATGCGATGAAGCGGATGGGTGAACTGGGGAAAATAAAAATAATTGCCAATGGTCACGGGCCATTACTCTACCACCATCTCGATGTTCTCACCGAGTGCTATCAAAGTTGGAGCCAAAGACAAGCCAAGGCTGAAACCACCGTCGGCTTGTTTTATGTCTCAGAATACGGCTTTGGCGATCAGCTAGTTCAAGCAATTGGTGAAGGAATCCAGAAAACTGGAGTGGGGATCGAAATGATCGATCTGAGTTCCGCCGAACTTCAAGAAATCCAAGAACTTGCAGGTAGAGCAGCTGGCATTATTATTGGTATGCCACCAACTACCGCCGCTGCTGCTCAAGCTGGTATCAGTTCCTTGTTATCTGTCGTCAACAACAAGCAACCAGTTGGCTTATTTGAATGTTACGGCGGAGATGATGAACCCATTGATACACTCCGCAGAAAATTTATCGACTTGGGTGTGAAGGAAGCCTTTCCCGCCATTCGGATTAAAGAAGCTCCCACCGCCGCCACCTACCAGCTGTGTGCAGAAGCTGGAACAGACTTGGGACAAGTGCTGATGCGCGAACGCAACATCAAGCAAATCAAGTCCCTCGATGTGAACATGGAAAAAGCCTTAGGACGGATTAGCAACGGACTGTATATTGTCACCACCAAAAAAGGTGATGTGAGCAGTGCAATGTTGGCATCTTGGGTAAGTCAAGCGAGTTTACAACCCTTGGGATTCACAATTGCTGTGGCTAAAGACCGCGCTATTGATTCTCTCATGCAAGTAGGCGATCGCTTCGTCCTCAACGTTCTGGAAGAAGGCAATTTTCAAGAACTCAAGAAGCACTTCCTCAAACGCTTACCGCCTGGTGGCGACAGATTTGCTGGTGTGAAAACCCAAACAGCCAAAAACGGCTCACCAATTCTCACAGATGCACTTGCATACATGGAATGTGAAGTGCAAAGCAGCATCGAATGTAGCGACCATTGGATTTTATACTGCACAGTCCAAGAAGGTCGAGTTTCTAAATCTGATGGATTAACAGCAGTCCGCCACCGCAAAGTAGGTAATTACTACTAAAAGTCAGTGAACAGTTATCAGTAAACAGTAAACAGACTGATAACTGATAACTGATAACTGATAACTGATAACTGATTTCCCATGAGATTCTCAAATCTTCTTCACGGCGTCGTGCAATTCACTAAAAACTGGGTAAACCCTACCCGGTTTTTCCAAGTTTTTCACAACCTTCACCCAAAATCTATGACCAATTCCAAACCCCGTGACGTACAAGTTTTGCCCATTGCGACAAATACTAAGGTTCTCAGAGCGCGTAGTTGGTCACGTCTGCGGTTTGAAATTGAATATGCATTGGAAAGGGGCACCACTTCCAATTGCTATTTAATTGAAGGTGATAAAACTGCAATTATTGACCCACCAGCTGAAACCTTCACCGAAATTTATCTAGAAGCGTTGCAGCAGACTGTTAATGTGAAAAAGTTGGATTATATAATCTTGGGTCATTTTAATCCCAACCGAGTAGCAACCTACAAGGCGATTCTAGAATTAGCACCACAAGTAACTTTTGTTTGTTCTCTTCCTGGTGCCGCTAATTTGCGTAATACTTTCCCCGATGACACTCTAAATATCTTAGTGATGCGGGGGAAAGAAACGCTAGATTTAGGTAAGGGTCATGTTTTAAAATTCTTCCCTACTCCTAGTCCCCGGTGGCCGGAAGGACTTTGTAGCTATGACCAGCAAACCCAAGTTCTCTACACAGATAAGCTATTTGGCGTTCATATCTGCGCTGATGAAGTGTTTGATGATAATTGGGAAACATTCAAGGAAGACCAGCGCTACTATTATAACTGTCTGATGGCTCCCAATGCGCTACATGTAGAAGCAGCTTTGGAGAAAATCTCTGATTTGCAGGTGAGGATGTATGCAGTTGGTCACGGGCCTTTGGTACGCACCAGCTTAATTGAACTTACCAAAGCTTATGCCGATTGGAGCCACGCCCAAAGAACGCGGGAAATATCTGTGGCGCTGTTATATGCCTCAGCTTATGGCAACACTGCCACTTTAGCACAGGCGATCGCCCTCGGATTAACAAAGGGTGGAGTGGCTGTCAAATCAATCAACTGCGAATTTGCCCCACCTGATGAAATCCGCACTAATGTAGAACAGTGTGATGGCTTTATTATCGGTTCTCCCACGATTGGTGGTCACGCACCCACACCCATTCATACCGCTTTGGGAATTGTCCTGACAGTTGGTGACAACAGTAAACCCGCTGGGGTATTTGGTTCCTATGGCTGGAGTGGTGAAGCCTTTGACTTAATTGAAGGTAAACTCCGGGATGCTGGATATAAATTTGGCTTTGAAACCTTAAAAGTCAAATTTAAACCCGATGATGTCATGCTCAAGTACTGTGAAGAAGTGGGCACAGACTTTGCTCAAGCATTGAAAAAGGCGAAAAAAGTGCGCGTACCACAACAATCTGCAACTCCTTTAGAACAAGCCGTAGGGCGAATTGTTGGTTCTGTTTGTGTGCTTTCAGCAAAGCAAGGAGAGGTGTCTACGGGGATGCTGGGCGCTTGGGTATCTCAAGCTACCTTTAATCCACCAGGACTGACTATTGCGATCGCTAAAGAACGGGCGATCGAATCTCTCTTGTATCCAGGAGGCAAATTTGCGCTAAATATCCTGGAAGAAGGCAATCATCACGACTACACAAAGCACTTCCGCAAATCTTTCGCCCCAGGCGAAGACCGATTTGCTAGTTTCTCCACAGCAGTCGCAGATAACGGCTGTACAGTCCTCACAGATGCTCTAGCCTATCTGGAATGCTCAGTCAGCCAACGTCTAGAATGTGGCGATCACTGGGTTGTATACGCAACTGTCGATAACGGTAAGTTGCTGAAACCTGATGCCGTCACTGCCATCAACCATCGCAAGACTGGTACCCATTATTAGAAACTTAGCAGTTTAAGTAACTGTTCTATCAGGGCACAACAATGTTGTGCCTTGATCATGTTTTGTGTCTAACACTGTTCACTCATATAGCGGTTTCCGGTCGAATGCAATACAACAGAGGGCGGGAAAAACCTGCCCCTACGGGCTTTGCGATTTAAAACTGTATCTCACTGATCTGAAAACCGCTATAACCGTTCACTGATACTTTGACTTCGCTCAGTACAAGTAACTGTCCTAATATTCCGTAATTCTTACCAAGACAACGATAAAAATATTGTGTCATATATGACTATAGAGTCAGTATCTGGTTGTCCAGATATTAATTATATTAAATTTCTGGAGTTGCATATTTATCGGATGGGTATCTGGCTGTTCCGTTAATTTTTGATGGACAGCAGAGCGAAAAGGCAGTCAATAAAACTTTGTTAACTAAAGCCGCAGACTGTATTTCTCACAACCAATCATCCCTATTTTGTGCAACACCAAATTTCGCTTACTTTGACCACGTTTGTATATTATTTTGTTTTTACCATGAGTTCAAAACACCACAAAATTAAATTTCCTCTTTGGCATTATCTCAAGCAGCCGTTGTTTAATCCCTATACTAAATTTGTCGTGAATCCCCACCGTTTCGCTTCTATTTGGCGAATTCAACTTTTAGAGAGATGCTGGGCGAAAGAATGTGATGCGAAGGGACCGCAGCAACATTAGGGGCAGGGAGAAATAAAAAAGAAAGCAATTACAAATCATGAAGAATTATATAGCATTTCTCGCCCTAGTGAGGTACATCGGTAAGGGCATGGCACTGCCATGCCCCTACACAGCGTGATATATTTTTGTACTTCATTTGAATGGGAAGCGCTATAAGTATATAAGATGGCTTTTGCTGATTAATAATGTACCAATTGAGTAGCCACAACCATCATCGGTGTGTGACGCGGCGACAATATATTTTCTTGAGCAATGTATGACTTTTAGCGTCACACACCCTACTATTCTTAACTGAACCGTATTGACACGTATCCTACTCCCCTGCCCCTGCTTAAGTATCGGGTAACTGATTTGACTATATAAAATATCGCCTCCGGGATTGAAAAATACGCAAACTGCGTTAATGTAAGATCCCGTCGCGTTTCCTGTTCTTATGTCCTTTGTCCCTTTGCATATTCATAGTGACTACAGCCTACTTGATGGGGCTAGTCAGTTGCCAGAGTTGGTTGATCAAGCGATCGCACTGGGGATGAAAGCGATCGCCCTCACGGATCATGGTGTGATGTATGGTGCTGTGGAACTGATTAAAATCTGCCGCAGTCAAAACATCAAGCCAATCATTGGCAACGAAATGTATATTATCAACGGCGATATCGAAAAGCAAGAACGCCGTCCCAAATATCATCAAGTGGTTTTAGCGAAAAATACTAAAGGCTACAAACATTTAGTCAAATTAACCACAATTTCTCACCTCAAAGGTGTGCAAGGCAAAGGGATTTTTTCCCGTCCTTGTATTAATAAAGATTTACTCAAAGAATATCATGAAGGCTTAATCGTCACCAGTGCTTGTTTAGGTGGAGAAATTCCCCAAGCAATTCTCAGTGGTAGACCAGATGCAGCGCGTAAAGTTGCTCAATGGTATAAAGACGTATTTGGTGAAGACTTTTATTTAGAAATTCAAGACCACGGTTCCCAAGAAGACCGCATTGTCAACGTAGAAATTATTAAAATTGCCCGTGAATTAGACATTAAATTTGTTGCTACTAACGATTCCCATTATATTTCTTGTTTTGATGTTGAAGCCCACGACGCTTTGCTATGTATTCAAACTGGCAAGCTAATCAGTGAAGATAAACGAATGCGATATAGCGGCACAGAATATCTTAAATCTGGGGCAGAAATGCAGATGCTATTTCGTGACCATTTACCAGATGATGTCATCACTGAAGCTATAGCCACGACTGAAGAAGTTGCAGATAAAGTCGAACCTTATCATATTATGGGTGAGCCAAAAATTCCCACCCCGCCGATTCCCTCCGGTCACACACCTGACACTTATTTAGAAGAAGTTGCTTGGCTAGGACTTTTAGACCGCTTACATCGTAAATCCCGCAATGAAGTTGACAATACCTACAAAGAAAGGTTGGAGTATGAACTTAAAATGCTCCAACAAATGGGTTTCGCTACCTACTTTTTAGTAGTGTGGGACTACATCAAATTTGCTAGAGATAATAACATTCCTGTAGGACCTGGGCGGGGTTCAGCGGCTGGTTCTTTGGTTGCCTATGCTATGCGAATTACCAACATTGATCCAGTGCATCATGGGTTACTATTCGAGCGCTTTTTGAACCCAGAACGGAAATCTATGCCGGATATTGATACGGATTTCTGCATTGAAAAGCGAGATAAAGTTATTGAATATGTAACTGAGAAATATGGTGCTGATAAAGTTGCCCAAATTATTACCTTTAACCGTCTGACTTCTAAAGCTGTCTTGAAAGATGTCGCCAGAGTATTAAATATTCCCTACGGAGATGCAGACAAGATGGCAAAACTGATTCCTGTGGTGCGGGGGAAACCAACCAAACTCAAGGTGATGATTTCTAAAGACACACCAGAACCAGAGTTTAAAGCCAAATATGATAACGACCCTAATGTTCGCCATTGGCTTGACATGGCAATGCGAATTGAAGGTACTAATAAAACCTTTGGTGTCCACGCTGCAGGTGTCGTGATTTCTGCCGAACCCTTAGATGAAATTGTCCCTCTACAAAAGAATAATGACGGCTCTGTAATCACGCAATATTTCATGGAAGACCTGGAATCAATGGGGCTGTTAAAAATGGACTTTTTGGGTCTACGAAACCTCACACTGATTCAAAAAAGTATTGATTTAATTGAAGAAACTAGGGGCTATAAGATTGACCCAGATGAAATCACAGGTCAAGAAAGAAAAGCTCAGAAAATATTAGCTAAAGGTGAACATAGCACCATGCCAAAAGATGTGCAAAAAGCATATGCACTATTAGAAGCAGGTGATTTAGAAGGGATATTTCAATTAGAATCTTCGGGGATGAAACAGATAGTCCGAGATTTGAAGCCTTCTAATATCGAAGATATTTCTTCAATTTTGGCACTCTATCGACCAGGCCCATTAGATGCGGGATTGATTCCCAAGTTTATTAACCGCAAACATGGACGGGAAAATATTGACTATGAAACTCCGATTTTAGAACCAATATTAAATGAAACCTATGGAATTATGGTCTATCAAGAGCAAATTATGAAAATTGCTCAAGATATGGCCGGATATTCTCTAGGACAAGCCGACTTGCTGCGTCGCGCTATGGGTAAGAAAAAAGTATCCGAGATGCAGAAACAGCAAGAAAAGTTTATTGATGGCGCGACTAAAAACGGGGTGAAAAAGCAAGTAGCCGAGCAATTATTTGCTGACATGTTGAAGTTTGCTGAATATTGCTTAAGCTATGACACAGAAGTTTTGACAGTGGAATATGGCTTGCTTCCCATTGGGGAGATTGTGGAGAAGGGGATTGAATGTAGAGTGTTCAGCGTTGATAATCATGGCAATGTTTATACCCAACCCATAGCACAATGGCATAATCGCGGACAGCAGGAAGTTTTTGAGTATGGTTTGGATGATGGTTCAGTGATTCGGGCGACAAAAGACCATAAATTTATGACGACTGATGGGAAGATGTTACCCATTGATGAAATATTTGAGCGGGGTTTGGATTTGTTGCAGGTGCAGGGTTTACCGGAGTAAGTGCTGTTCCCAATCTGAGTTGGAAATTTCAATTCCGTAGGCGAGGCAGTTTTCATCCATCGATTGAGTTTCCCGCCGACTTTCGATGAAAAAATATGACACTTGCGTCAGTCCTATTTCATTCAGCATTTATAATTTTTGATTTCGCTGTGTTAGATTTGGAACAAGATAGTCATCAAGTTACAAGGCTGTGGTTCAGGTTCTGTATGCCTGACTGGTGCGCTAGCCTCTGGTTTAATTGCGTATACCGCTAAGTAATTTATACTATTCCACAGTTTGATTAGCTCAGTGGTAGAGCGGCCGATTTTATCGGTTGGACGTAGGTTCGAGTCCTACATCAAACTCCCAGGAAGTTAGCTCACTGGTAGAGCGATCGACTTGTAATCGATTTGTTATAGGTTCGATTCCTATACTTTCAACCAACCCTGTCCGGGTCAAAAGACACTACCCTGTCACGGTAGCCATATGGTACGGGAGAAATCCCAATACGGTTCGAGTCCGTTTCTCAAAAACTCTGCGATGTATGTGTTTCACTATTGAACATCATAAAATGATGCTCAGTAGTAGCAGTTACGGAGCTAGTGCGAATCTACCTCTTCCTAACTTGAGTATGTCCCTTCGTTTTCTACATCCAGTCTCTCAACGAGATTCTGGAACTGGCAAACAGAACGGCATATCTGAGCGTTGTTTCTGGTTCTCGATCGCCTCCGGGTAATCTAGCGCTAGTAACAGCAATCTTCATCCAGTTTGGGAGATGCGATCGCCCGCGCCAAAACTGTAAACACCTACATTTGCAGAGTTTTCAAATTTAATGTAGTATATGTAGTATGTATTGACGGCGATCGCTTCCTGCTATGGCAAAATTTGATACCCAACTAGCAGCTATTTATGCTATGAATCGCCAAGAATGGCGGCAATGGTTGGAGAAAAACTACGATTCCTCGCTCGGTGTGTGGCTAATATATTACAAAGTAAAAAGTGGTCAACCAAGCGTTCAATATAGCGAAGCAGTAAAAGAAGCCTTGTGTTTTGGATGGATTGATAGCAAAGTTAAATCTTTAGATGAAAACCGTTACATGCAAATATTTACACCACGAAAACCGAAAAGTGTATGGTCTAAATTAAATAAGCAATATATCGCAGAACTCATCGAACAAGATTTGATGACTGAGGCTGGTTTAATAAAAATTGCAGCAGCAAAACAAGATGGTTCATGGACTAGTTTAGATGCCATAGAAGCTTTAATCATTCCGCCGGATTTAAAGCAAGCATTAGCAGTAAACGAAACTGCCAATAAATATTTCGAGGAATTAAGTAACTCAACCAAAAAGAATATACTCTTTTGGATTGAAAGTGCCAAACGTCCAGAAACAAGGTGGAAACGAATTGAACAAACTATAATCTCAGCAGCACAGCAAAAAACTCCCAAGTTATAAAAAATCCCAGAATATAGAACTCCTATTTGATTTTTCAAAAAACTTAGTACACCTCTGCCTCCCTTCTTGCCTATTGCCTATTGCCTATTGCCTTCCTACACAGATAAGTTAAAAAATCAAAGCTAACTACTATATCTATATCTTAAATAATCTATGAAAATTTTTATGTGGCAAAACTTTTATATTAAACCTAACGAAATCGGCATTTTATATCATCGCAGTGATTTTGAGAAAATCTTACAGCCTGGTAACTACACCTATTTTGGACGCCATTGGCAAGTCAAAACCTATGACCTCAACCAACCAGAGGCAAAAATTGAGAACCTAGAACTCTTGCTGCGTAATTACAGTTCAGAGCTACAGCAATATCTCTTAATTGTACGTACAACGTTTAATCAAGCAGCTTTAGTCCGCTGGGGTTACAACTGGGTAAGTGTTGCACCTAATCAACTACAGGCTTTTTGGCGGGGTTTCATTGACGTAGAATCCTATCTTTTCAATTTAGAAACAGATTTAGAACTACCTACCCAGTTCGTACAGCAATTACGCGGTATTGCCATCAATGGATTGAAAAAGTTTCAAATCTCCGAATCTGAGATTGGTTTATTGTATGTACAGAATAATTTTGTGCGACCTTTAGAACCTGGAGAATACGCTTTCTGGTCTGTAAACAGAGATGTTACAGTCCGGACTCTCAGCCGGATTTTACCCAATCCAGATTTTCCGCTAGAAGATGTGTTAATTGAGCGACACCCTGATTTTGTGGCTGCATATTGCGAAACAGTACAGCTAATCGGTCAACAGGTAGCAATTGTACGTTATCAAGGTAAAGTCATTTCTATCCTGCCACCTTATAGCCGTAAGCTATTTTGGCGAGGAGTCGAAGTCGAGGTAATTGACATCACCACTGATGCTAAGTTACCACCTCGCTTAGTCGCAGAGTTAATATCCGGTTCACCAGAAACGCTTTCCCTGAGCCGCAATTCTTTACATATTCGGGAAATATTATCACAGCACATTGGTCTACTGTATATTAATCAAGAGTTTCAAACGCAACTCCAGCCTGGGATACATGCGTGGTGGATATTTGGACGCTCTTGGCAAACGGAAGCAATTGACCTCCGTCTGCAAACTCTAGAAGTATCTGGTCAAGATATCCTCTCTAAAGATAAAGTGCCTCTGCGCTTGAATTTAACCGCTGGCTTTCGCATACTAGATCCATTGCAGGCAAAAAATGGCTTGTCGGATATTAGTAGTTTCTTGTACAAAGAACTACAGTTTGCTTTACGTGCGACTGTGGGAGAACGTACTCTAGATGGATTATTGGAAGATAAAGGGGTAATTGATACAAGTGTCTCTGAATACATTCGCCAGAAAACCGCAAATTATGGAATCGAGATTGACTCCGTTGGGGTAAAAGATATTATTCTTCCTGGTGAAATTAAGACTATTTTGAGCAAGGTTGTCGAGGCGGAAAAAGCTGCTCAGGCTAACGTAGTGCGTCGCCGAGAAGAAACTGCTGCGACTCGCAGTATGTTGAACACAGCAAGAGTAATGGAAGATAATCCTGTAGCTCTGCGTCTTAAGGAACTGGAAGTATTAGAACGGATTGCGGAAAAAATAGATCGAATTCAAGTCAATGGTAGCTTGGATAGCATCTTGACTGATTTGATTAGCATCAATAGATAATAAGCTATGGAGGGTTTATAGCGGTTCCCATTCAGATGCGGTACAAAATTATATCGCAAGCTGTAGGGGCACGGCACTGCCGTGCCCTTACGGGTGTACCTCACGTCACCGAGAATTGCTATAGCAGTGCTAAACCCCTACGAAAGACGTGTTTTGTTTATCATGCATATTTTGCATTTCCTGTCAATGCGTAATAGCCCTTTCAAGGTGGTGAAATTCGGAACGAAAATTGGTTATTTCAACCTTTAAAAATCCCAAAATCTGAGCGGATAACTTAGGATGATCACACTAAAGCAACGTATCTTCGTTTGTCACCTTGAAAGGGCTAGTCCCATAAGCTATTACGCAGTTAAATTGTATATTTCGCGCTCAGGTTGTCAAAAGTCCTTTCTTTAAAGGCTAGCTTGGACTTTTGACTTCTGACTCTGGACAGTCCTAACACGAAAATATTTGATTTAGGCGCGCAGCAACTTAGTATTCGTCTTGAGAGAAATAGAAACTTTTTCCCCTTCTCCCTTTCAGGCTTCGGTGTGACACTTCGACTCTTCAACTCTACTGAGAGCATCGCAATATCAATGCGGAGACGCTCTGACGCTAACGGTGGTTTCTTTGTATCAAAATTATAGTGAAACGATATTTTGGGTAGTCTTGGGATCGACCACTCGCTCCCAAAAATCATACTTCATCTACTACTGAGGCGACAATTGTAACTTTTTTTCTGGGTTAGTGGACTAATGAACACGCATTTACTAATTTAGCCTATTTTTTCAAAATTTATTTTTTTTGCTAATTGAGGAATACTAGCTGGATTAGCATTCTACATTGCACCCTAATATCACTGATATTAAAAGTGATAAATATAACATTTTTATAGACATAAGATAATTTGATAATAACGAATATTTAGTAGTATAAATCACTAAAATTAGATATTTACTGTTATCAAATCTGATATGTTTCTTTAGCATAAAAACCTTGCATTGTTAGGTTTTCAGAAGAACAAAAATCCTTAATCTAGTAAAATTCACTAAGTATTTGCACTAGTTCATGAGAACTTTATTTATTTAATTTGCCACTTATATGGGCGATAAATTTTTTTTGCTGAAAAAATACACGCAGCTATAAGCATTTGAGTCAAAAATAGACGCTGATCCATCAATGTTAGTTTCTTAAAGATGTTAAATTTTTATAAGAAAAGTTTTACTTATCAAAAAAAACGTTACACAGTCGAAATCCTCATTCGGAAAAGGTTTGACGCTTGAAATTAAATTTTGAATTTGATAGAGTGACCAAGACCTACGCTAAAACCCTGATCCCCAAGATCAGAGGTTCGTGTTAGTCTGTTGCAGTTATAAATAAAAAGTGAAAGCGGAACGAGTTCGAGTTGTAGAGGGATGTCACAATCAGTGGCTCAAAATCCCACGAATCGTGAAACTGCTGTTCTACAGTCGCTTTAATATCGGACGCATGAATCAAAGACATTTGTGGACTATTGTCGCCCTGTTTCTAACTGTTTCAGGGATGCCCTCAATCGGTCGTACCCAAACACCTAAGGGAAAAACTCAAGTTTCCCAGCCAGCACCTACTGGTGATGTGATGAAGGTGGGAGAGTACCAATCCCCAACAGGGAAACTGACTTCGGATGCTGTGATTACAGAAATTCACACTCACAGCATTAAAGGTCGTAAGGCGGCAACTCTTTTTATCAGAAATATTCCTGTTCTCACCTTTTTGAGTTCTATACCAGTTGCCAGTGTTGAGAGTAAAGTTGGTACACTTGGTGATACTAGGGGCGTACAAATGTACGCCCCTATTGCTAGGAACTCACCCAAGGTAGGGAATGTGGGGAATGTAGCAGATGCGGGCAACCAAATCAGCACGGCTCAAAATGACCCGGTTCAAAGAGCTGGTGTAACAGCAGCGAGGATAAACCAGTTGCTCCGGGATGGTGTAGACGCTAGTCAGATTAGCGTCAGTTGGCAGGGACAAGGCGAATCTCCAGGAGCCAATCAAGCTCAAAACAAGAGTGCCTCTGACCAACAAAAGCCAGGCGATCGCTATATGATCAAAATCAATAGCAACGAGTTGGTGGAAATCAATGAGAATACGCGGCTAGCCGATTCCACCAATAACCTTGCAAATGATGCTTTACAAGCTACTAATCGCCTGCGGAGACTCTTAGGTAATGCCTCTCCCATCAGCGAGATTTCTGATTTACCAGTGTCAATTCCCAAATTGCCACAGGCGATCGCGATCGGTAAAGTGCGACTCAACTTTCGAGGAGTAGCATCCTATTATGGCTATGATGGCTCTGGCAATAGCACCGCCAGTGGTAAGAGATTCAATCCAGAGGGAATGACCGCTGCCCATCGTAGTTTACCCTTTGGTACAAAGGTGCGTGTTACCAACACCCGCAATGGTCGTTCTGTAGTGGTGTCAATTACCGATCGGGGTCCTTATATTCGTGGGCGAATTATTGACCTGTCTGTGGGTGCTGCCCGGATTTTAGGCATGATGGGTAGTGGTATTGCACCAGTACAAATTGACGTATTAGGAAGATAATCTGAGGGCATGGGGCATTGGGCATGGGAAAAGATAATTGCCCAATCCCCATTCTTGATGCAGGGTGCAGGGGGAGAATAAATTTACCCAGTCCCCAGTCCCCAGTCCCCAGTCCCCAGTCCCCAATCCCCAGTCCCTAATCCCCAGTCCCTAATCCCCAATTCCCAATTCCCCTAGTTAAACCGTCTCTTACCCCTATTTCAGATATAAACTAACGGGGGAGGGATCGAGAAAAACTAGGGGTATTTTGTGCGCCTGCTGACAACAGTCGCAGCTTTAAGCTGCTATTTAAATAAAAGCCGCTCGGAAAACAAGTGTGCAGTTTCAGAGGATCTGGTACTAGATGAGATGACTAGTTGGTACCAGACAGCAGTCGGTTTGGTGCCGACAATGGGAGGGTTGCATCAAGGTCATTTAAGCTTGATTCAACGAGCTAGACAAGAAAATTCTACGGTGATTGTTAGTATTTTCGTCAATCCCCTGCAATTTGGCCCCAGCGAGGATTATCAACGCTATCCCCGGACTTTAGAGTTAGACATGGAACTCTGTGAACAAGCCGGGGTAGATATGATTTTTGCTCCGACTCCGGAAGAAATGGGAGTTCCCCAGAAGAATATACAAGAATCGAAGGTTACACAAGTAATACCGCCATCTGCTATGATATCAGGCTTGTGTGGTAGTTCTCGGCTAGGTCACTTTCAGGGTGTAGCAACAATTGTTACCAAGCTTTTTAACTTGGTACAGCCTGACCGAGCCTACTTTGGCCAAAAGGATGGTCAGCAACTAGCTATTATTAGGCGGCTGGTGGCTGATTTGAATTTTGCCGTAGATATTGTTGCTTGTCCAACGTTGCGGGAAGCATCTGGTTTGGCCTTAAGTTCCCGCAATCAATATTTGACTGCAACGGAAAAAAAGCAGGCGGCGGTGTTGTATCGCGGCTTGCAGCAGGCTGAAGTTGCGTTTCTCTCTGGGGAACACGATTCTGCCAAGCTGATAGCGCTGGTACAGCAAGAAGTGGCAATGGTCAGTAATATTTTCGTGGAATATATTGAATTGGTTGAACCGACTACTTTGATGTCATTAGAAACAGTTGAGGAGGAAGGAATGCTTGCGATCGCAGCTCGTCTTGGTTCTACACGTTTGATTGATAATACCATCTTGTGCGATCGCCTACCCGTCATCGCTATTGATGGCCCAGCAGGCGCTGGAAAATCCACAGTGGCTCGCCAAGTGGCAACAAAGCTAAATCTTGTATATCTAGATTCAGGCGCTATGTACCGTGCTGTGACTTGGCTGGTGCTACAAACAGGGATGGCGATTGATGATGAGTGTGCGATCGCTGAACTAGCTAGCCAGTGTGAAATCCAACTTACTCCCAGTCAAGATTTACAATCTCCTGTGCGGGTTTTGATTAATGGTACTGATGTCACCCAAGTAATTCGCACTGTTGAGGTGACATCAAAAGTATCAGCGATCGCTGCTCAGGGTGCTGTACGTAAAGCGCTGGTAAAACAACAGCAAAGCTGGGGAAAAAGAGGCGGCTTAGTTGCTGAAGGACGAGACATTGGTACTCATGTGTTCCCTGATGCGGAAGTGAAAATTTTCTTAACCGCTTCTGTAAGTGAACGCGCACGCCGTCGCCAGCAAGACTTTAAAAAACAAGGTCAACCCGAAGTTAACCTAGAGCAGCTGGAACAGGATATTGCTGAACGTGACTGGAAAGATAGCACTCGCAAAGTTTCTCCTTTGAAAAAAGCAGCCGATGCGATGGAAATTCAAACTGATGGACTCAGCGCATCCGAAGTCAGTACACAGATAGTCAACTACTGCCAGCAGCGTTTATCTCAGTGGTAATCATTGTGATTTGCCTGAAATTTTCTGGTTAAATGGAGTTGTGAGTAAGTACAAACTCACAACTCCATTTAAATTTTAAAAATACTATGCTCTGATTCACCAATCAACTCTATTGGGTTTTAACTAATCTCTGCATATCCAATTCTAACTAATTACAAAATTAATTCATCTAGCTAAAGACTGATTTTATAGTAAACTGTTACGCATTTAACTTGTACATTTACCTGATGACTGATGACTGTTAACAGTCATCAGTGAACCGTCAACCATCAACAGCTTCAGAGTCTAAGATTAGTGTGTGCTTAATAGCTAAAAGACTCTGTCCATCAAGTATTAGCTGTTTTTATTTATAATCATTAATTTCTATATTTTGGCTAATTTAACTTATTACCAAAGTACTTTGTCTGAATCTTCACTTTGGTAGTAGAATGACGATGTTAAGTTTTATATCCCAGATTTAAGGATATAAAACTAGCAAAGACAAAAGCTGTAATTTCCTAAGCTTCCGCAATAGCTTTAAACTGGAAACCGATCAAGAGAGGATTTCACAAAATGGCATTCGTACAAGCTCCCCTACCTTACGACTTCAATGCTCTAGAGCCATACGGCATGAAAGCTGAAACCTTCGAGTATCACTATGGCAAGCATCACAAAGCTTATGTAGATAACCTCAACAAGCTCACTGATGGTACAGAACTCGCTGACAAGTCACTAGAAGAAGTCATTCAAATTTCCTATAAAGACTCCTCTAAGGTGGGAATTTTTAACAACGCCGCCCAAGTTTGGAACCACACCTTCTTTTGGAGTTCCCTAGCGCCTGCAGGTGGCGGCACACCCACCGATGAATTAGCTGCCAAGATTGACAAAGATTTTGGTAGCTTAGACAAGTTAAAAGAAGAATTTTCTAACGCTGCTGCAACTCAATTCGGTAGTGGCTGGGCTTGGTTGATTGATGATGGTGGCACACTGAAGGTGATCAAGACACCAAATGCAGAAAACCCTTTAGCTTATGGACAAAAAGCACTCCTAACTTTAGATGTTTGGGAACATGCTTACTACATCGATTACAGAAATGCTCGTCCTGGGTACATCAAGAATTTCTTAGATCAGTTGATCAACTGGGACTTCGCTGCTGAAAACCTCGCAAAAGCTTAGTCAAACCTATTTTGACGTTGGAGAGACGCGATTTATCGCCGTCTCTACAAAAAATTTATTCGTCAATTATTTATTTCCACCATTTTTGATTATTTGCTAGGGAAAAAAGGGCGCGCTTTAGTTGATATACTATCAGCGCGCTTCTAGTATTTTCGGCGGAATCCTGAGTTATGCGTCTTTTTGTCTGTTTGCTGTTGCTGTTGTTCACCCTGGCATTTCCTTTAGCACCTCTACTGAAATCGGCAACACCGAATGTGGATGTTGAGCAGTATTTAATTAATGGACAATTTCAACAGGGAGAAGCAGCTCTTTATTCCCAGCTTCAGCAAAATCCCCAGGACGATCGCACGCGATTTGGTTTGGGAGTTGTACAACTCATGGGTGGGGCGGAACGGTTACTACAGTCCCTCTACCGTTATGGGTTGAGGCAAAATTCCTTTACAGCCTTCTTTCCCATCCTGCGTCTTCCAGTTCCAGCCAATCCTGCACCACAGGAGATTACTTACGCAGATTCTCGCCGCATTCTGCAAAATTTACTAACTGATCTGACTAAAGTTAAAGAAACTCTCGAACCGATCAAGGACTCCAATATCAAGCTACCACTGCGGTTGGGACTAACGCGGATGGATTTGAATGCAAATGGCAAGTTGGAAGCTGATGAATCGTTCTGGAAAACTTTTAGTCTGCTAACTGGAATCCAAGCAACAGAGAAAGCAGCACAAAATTTTGCGATCGCTTTTGATGCTGGGGATGTGTTATGGCTGAAGGGATATTGCAATTTACTATCTGCGATCGCTCAAGTTGTCTTGGCGCACGATGAACAAACACTGTTTAACTCCACAGCTCATCTAATTTTTCCTAAACCCCAAACACCCTATCAATTTCTGGTTCAAGGAACATCGCCCTTTGATTTTGGCGGTGGCTTAGATATTGCTGATCTCGTTGCGTTTGTGCATTTAATCAACTTTCCAGTTGTGGAACCTCAGCGTCTCATAGCTGCACTACAACATTTGCAAGCTGTAACAGCCTTGAGTCGGCAATCATGGAAACTGATTTTGGCAGAAACCGATAGCGATCGCGAATGGCTACCAAATCCTCGCCAAAAGGGCGTAATTCCCAATGTATCCATAACTCAGCCCATGATTGATAGTTGGTTAAGTTTTCTGAATGAGGCTGATGCGTTGCTAGAAGGCAAAAAACTGGCTCCATTCTGGAGAAAACGTGAACTTCGGGGTGTAAATTTGCATAAAGTTCTCACTCAGCCTCGTCCTTTTGATTTGGTACTTTGGGTACAGGGAAGTGCGGCTGCTCCCTACTTGCAGATTGGTAAGCAAACTGATGCAGGTGTTTGGCGGCAATTGTTCCAGGTTTTCCGAGGACAATTTTTCCAGTTCGCTGCTTGGTTTAATTAATGGCTTGGTGCTAGAAGATAAGAAGCAAGAAAGTTTGGTTCATCAGCTTTTGGTAAATTTCTCATCATTCAAGAAAATATATGGATAGCAGAGAACTAGCTCACTACTTGGAAGCAACGAATGGTATCGCCAAACCTTGGCTATTAGTGCAACTACGCTTGAAGAAACTGCAAGAACGTCAAGCCATAATTTCCGAAGATACCTATGCTGAGGAATTAGAAGATATTTACCAAGACTTGATGAATTTGGGCGAATGGTGGCGCGGCATTGAAGATGAGGTATTTTAATTATCAGTGGAAACAAGAAACAATAGGCAACTAACGCTAGAGTGATGGTAGCCTAAGTTGGTAGCGGATTAAATCAGTGAACAGTAAATAGTTATCACGGTTGCAGTCGAGGATTTAACACTTCGACCCTTCGACAAAGCTCAGGGCATCGCAAGCTCTGTCACCACCCCGACTGTAGCAAGATCCCCCAGGGGGACTCTGGCTGATAACTGATAACTGATAACTGATAACTGATAACTTTTGATAATGGTGCAGTCAGGAATGGATTATCGGGATGCTGGAGTTGATGTTGAAGCTGGTCGAGCCTTTGTAGATCAAATTCGCAATTTAGTTCACAGTACCTTTAGACCGGAAGTCATTGGTGGACTGGGTGGTTTTGGTGGTTGCTTTCAACTACCTAGTGGTTATCAAGAACCAGTATTGGTTTCTGGAACAGACGGTGTGGGTACAAAGTTAAAGGTTGCTCAAATTCTCAACCGTCATGATACCGTTGGCATTGACTTAGTGGCGATGTGCGTCAATGACGTACTGACATCGGGTGCAGAACCACTGTTCTTTTTAGATTATGTGGCTACAAGTGCTTTAGATAAAGAACAGCTAACTCAAGTTGTTGCAGGTATAGCCTCTGGTTGTAAATTGGCAGGTTGCGCCTTACTGGGGGGAGAAACCGCAGAAATGCCCGGTTTTTACCAAGTCGGTGAATATGACTTGGCTGGGTTTTGTGTAGGAATTGTGGAAAAAAGCCAAATGTTGAATGGTTCCCAGGTGCAAATAGGAGATGTAGCGATCGCTCTGGCTAGCACTGGTGTACATAGTAATGGCTTCAGTTTAGTCCGGAAAATCGTCAGCGATCGCGGATTCTCTTGGAGCGATCGCCCAGAATTGTTAGGCGGTGAAGTGATCGGCGAAGCTTTCCTAAAACCTACGCGCATTTATGTTAAGCCCGTTCTAGCTGCCCGTCAAGCAGGCTTAGAAATCCATGCTATGGCTCACATCACAGGTGGTGGATTACCAGAAAATCTCCCTAGATGCCTCGGGAAAGGTCAAGCAATTACAATAGATCCCGACAGTTGGACTCTCCCCCCCATATTTCAGTGGCTAGCTGAAGCCGGAACAGTGAGTGCTGAAGCTATGTATAACACTTTTAATATGGGCATTGGATTTGTGCTGTTAGTGCCACCCCAGCAGGCAAAAGAGGTGATTACTCACTTTCAATCACAGGATATTCCGGCTTTTGCGATCGGTGAAGTTATTGCTGGTTCTGGTGAATTAGTGGGATTACTTAAATAGAAGATAAGATTAATACATTTAAATGATACTTAACTAAAGTTTTATCGAGTACAACCTTTGACTAAACCTTATGTTTATCAAGGGTGTACTACAATTGTTATCAATATTCTGAATGGAATTTTTGGCAACATTTTTTACTTATAGTTATACAAGCAATTGAAAATACTCATGTCCGTCACCGCTAAGATTTGCTAACGTAGTCTTAACATATTGAAAAAAATCGCTGATGAAGCTAAGAGGATAGCTACCAACACTACTTGAAAGTGTTGGTGATTTATCATCAGGAAACGTGGTGTGTGGGTGTGTTGAGAATAGTATATTTTTGCTCAGAGGGGGTTATGGTTGTAAATTTTGCCCGGACTTCTACTTCCACGGAAATTTTGAAACAAGTATTTCAGACTATTGATGCTCAAAGTTGTCCGAGGTTATTTAACTTTCATATGCACACTGTCTTCTCGGATGGCAGATTGCAGCCACATGCTTTAATGGAGCAGGCGATCGCTATTGGACTACAAGGACTAGCCATCACTGATCATCATAGCGTTGGCGGCTATCAAGCAGCACAAGCTTGGTTAGAAGATTGGAAGTGGAATAATCCCGGTGCAACCCCTCCCCACTTGTGGAGTGGTACAGAGATTAATGCCAATCTTTTGAACACTGAAGTCCATATTTTGGCTTATTCGTTCGAGCCAGAACACCCCAGCATCAAACCTTATCTGCAAAGAAAAATAGCAACGGGTAGTGAGTATCAGATAAATCATGTGATTGCGGCTATTCATCAAGCTGGGGGATTAGCAGTGCTGGCTCATCCAGCACGTTATAAGCGATCGCACCTCGACTTAATTCCCGCAGCAGCTGAAAACGGTATCGATGGTGTAGAAACTTTCTATGCCTACAACAACCCCAACCCTTGGAAACCAAGCGTATTGGAATCAGAACAAGTGCAACGGTTAGCTATTGAATATAATCTGTTCAATACCTGCGGCACCGATACCCACGGTTTAAACCTGCTTCAGCGCTTGTAAAGATGAAGTCGATTTTTCCTAACACTCCTGGTTCTTCCAGCCAGGGGAGTTAATACCAATTCAAAAGCTGGATTTCAGAATTAAAGTGAAATGGTATCAGTCGGCAGTTGTGTTTGTAAGTTACTCATAGATAATTTGAGCAAGCGATCGCATTGCACAATGACTTTCTAGAACAGCAGGCGCGATATCAGCAAGAAACACCAGAACAACGACAAGCTGAAAAAGCCTGGGAAGCAATAGCAATCGCCCATCTCCTCAACTTGATAAAAGCGCTCATTACCTATCCCCCAACCAAGCCTCTAAATCAGCAATAGCGGAAAAATCTAACAGCGCTTCACCCAAATCCTCTAACTCCGCCACAGACAAACTCTGAATGTGTTCCTGTAACCTGGGAGTTAAGGCACTAAAGCGACGATTTAGCAGGCGGATAATCAACGATAGGGCTTCTTCCCGTCTTCCCTGCTGTAGTCCCCGTTCAATACCTTCTTGCATCCAGCTAGTAACAATTTCCATAACTTGTTCCTCCTGTCTTGGTTCAATGCTAGCAAGTTGTGCTTCAAACACTGCTTTCTCTTCGTCGTTTAACTTCAGGTAGGTATCAATAAACCCAGAAATTAACTGTACTTGTGCGGGGTTTAAGCCTAGCGTTGTCAGTAATTGTAGTGACATCAGCTTGACGGTAGGACGCTCTTGGTTATCCATTCGCATTTTGGACATCAAAGCGCTAGCTACAGGATTTGGCTGATTGACAAAATCTTGCCACGGTAAGCGATTTAGCTGGATGACGCGATAATTGAATTCCAGCACAGTCCAACCGGGAAACTCGATGCGATAGGTGTCGGGTTCTGGGGTTTGGGGGGAATCATGGGAGTAGATGACTATGGGATAAACTGGGAGTGCATATATTTCATGCAAACGGGCGAAGTAGGTGAACATTCGCTGATTAAAGTCAGTTTGAGCATAGGATTGGTGTTCTGTGTGGATCACAAACAAAGCATCCTGGTTTCTAAATGAGGCTCGCACGACTAAATCAACTATTTTTCGCTCGCCCTCAGTCACATCAGTAAATACCTCTTGGGGTAAAAACTCTACAGAGTCCCGTTCCCAGTAGGCGCTGACATCGGGGAAAAACAGTTCGATAAATTCTGGGAAAAAATTGGTGAGTAGTTCTTTAAACAGGCGTTCGCGTAGCGTGCGCGTAGCGCATTCGTGGTCAATCATTGAATGATTTTAGCGGATTATTCCTGAAAAACAGCAGCAGAAATCAGGGCAGATGGAGAAACAAGCGGGTGTTAAAATCTACTGGAGAATGTGCCAAATAGCCTAAAAGTATTACCGCTCAATGGCGATCGCCTAAAGCTGTGCAACAATTTTTGTGCATTGCGGCAGGGATTGCACAGGGATTGATTCTGTCTTAATCTGGAAAAGTTATCCAAAAAGCAGTTTCCTAAACACTCTCCACACAGATACACTTATTTAACAAAACACTTTTGATAGCCTAAAACGATGAAAGCATCTGCTAAGTTCGACTTTGAGGACGAAAAATTTAATGCACCCCCTTCTCAAGTCATCCCCTGGTGTCAGATGATTAATCCTCGGTATGGCACTGATGGACTCCAGCCCCACGGTTTGGCAATTAAACTAGATAATGCTAATGCTGTTGGTTTTCAGCCTGATGAAAATTGGCAGCAAGTGGAGCATGAATTTAGCTCTGGTAATGAAACGGTATTTCTGAGTACTACACCAAGCTTAGTTATAGTGCGTCGGGGGCCATTGTCTGTCAAAGACCGAGAAAGTGGTCTTAAATTAGGTACACTCAAAGATAATTATGATGCGTTTTTAGCAGACAAACTTAAATTTAAAACTTTCACTCGCTACCTAATTTTTATAGTGGGAGAAAATAAAAAGTTTTTACATGATTCACCACTACAATTAACCCTCAATGGTGCGGCTGGGGCAAGTTTCAGTAAAACATATTGCGAATTTCAACAAGGTAAAGTCGTTGGTGGTTTTGTTGCAGAATTAGAAAAGGCTTATGCCGGATATCGCAAGCAACCTGTGACACCAAAGGGTCCCTTATTCCACGCTCACGGGATTTTTTCACCCATAATTGAGTGTGAAGAAAGAGGTATTGAACCAAATACAGTTTTGGTAGCTTCTACGGTCAACTTCAAACATCCGACGATTGGAACTTTAACAGAGTATTTGATTGCTTCGGATTCTCTGGAATCTACAATCATCTGCAAGGCTTTTGAAGAATATAAGGAGTTTGGTAAGGAAGCGGTGAAAATAGAAACACCTAAACTGGAAATGGCAGGTGTTTCTAGTTCTTACGTTTACGCTGATGAAGATGATTTTGGGTATCCGCCATATTAGGGACTGGGGATTGGGGATTGGGGATTGGGGACTGGGGACTGGGGATTGGGGATTGGGGGAATAATTGCCTATTGCCTATTGCCTATTGCCTATTGCCTATTCCCTATTCCCCATTCCCTATTGCCTATTGCCTCTTTCCCATTCCCTATTACTTGAGCAATAAATAATACAATAAACCATTGCCGCCTGTGATGCCGGCGCGATCGCCTGCTAGTTTCCCAGATCCCATGAAATAATCTACCCTTCCTGGGCCTTTGATGGCGCTACCTGTATCTTGATCAAGCACAAAACGGCTGACTGCACGATATTCGAGCTTGTTACCACTGGTAGGGTAGGGAATAGAGGTGTAAACTAGCGCTAGCGCTCCCGGCGGCATGAGAGACTTATCTGTAGCAATAGAACGCTCTGGTGTAACGGGTACATGAATGCTACCCGTAGGTGCGACGCCACCAGTTTCTTTAAAAAAGACGAATCGTTCCCAGCGTGGCAGATAATTATTCAATTCCTTTGGCTGTCGCTGGAAATAATTGACTACTTTCGGTAAAGTCAATGCGTCAAGTGGTAGTTTGCCATCTTTTGCTAGTTCTTTGCCGATACTTGTCCACGGATAATCTGTTCCACCTGCATAGCCAATGGAGGTTTTTTTGCCATTGGTTAGCTTAATTTGGGCAGAACCTTGGATATGTACCATATATGCATCTAGGCGATCGCGGAACCATAATAGTTCTAAACCATGAAGCTGGCTTTTATTGCCCAATAAACCATCTTTACCTTCTAAATCCAGACGTTTTGGGTGGGGTTTAGCCCATTTGTCAAAGTCTGGTGGTAGTCGATATAAGGGATATTTGTATACTGAGGTTTTTACCCGACTAGCGGTATAAACAGGCTCGTAGTATGAGGTGAATTTCACAGTACCCTTACCATCGTTGCCTACTGACTGGTAAAGGACAAATTCCCGCCGAATAGATGCTTGCAGTTGATCTGGAGACTTAGATTGCACAACCAACTGACGGAAACGTAACAAACTCCGACGTACACGATCAAGTGTAATTTCTTTGATGGGATATTGTTGATACGTGGCGATCGCTGCATCTTTCGCTAGGTAACTCAGACTGTTGTCAATCGATGCCAATAGTGCCTGGCGATCGCCCCGTTTACCCCTGCTACCCCAAATTTGCTCATCCCAGCCTAGACAGGCTTGGCGGGGGCTACAATCGCTTCCTAAGTCGATAGGTTTAAGCGGCGGCTGTACCTCAGGAATATTTGGCGGAGGTACTGGCACAGGTATCACAGGACTGGTCTGTACTGGTGGTGGTAAGTTAGGTACTTGAGCAACAGCTGACCATAGTGTGTTTACGGAGGCAATTCCTAGACTCAAGGAAAGCAAAGCAAGGGTTTTTCTCATCATTTAGTCAAATCTTTCAACACTAGAACTAAAAACTGGTTCTACTCGGATTGCCAATATCCGGGCTGGCCGCACTACTAAGTACTCTTGCTGAATATTCTTGATCGGTACGTTGATCAATTCATTAGAATCACACTTAGGCATAAGCGCGCCACTGTACCACTTTTGAAACTCTTGAAAAGTGGTAAAACGTACTTCTTCCCGGTGACCACCTTCTAACATCAGGTGTACTGCGTATTCATTCGGTGTTCTAGGCATAAGGTCGAATCATTTGCAACATGTCCAACCCATTGTTAACCACACTACCCCCGAATGAAAAGGGGAAGTATACGGGAGATGGGATAACTGTTCGAGAGAGTTTGGCATTAATCACCCGTTACTCATCACCCCTAACTCTTAGCTTTTACTTTCGCCTATGACGGATGCTTACCCAGAAACAGTTCCCAGCAAATTGCTATGGTAGGAAAATCTTCATAGTGAAAACTAGGGTTGAATATAATGCTTGCCAATTTCAGCCGATAATAATCGTACCAGGTAAAGGATCATGAAGTTGCTGATTTTACCTTTAAGGTAACTTGGATATGATGACAAAACTAATCATAATATAGGACTCATATTTGATTTTTGAAATTATACGTAGGGGAGCCACCCTCGTGCGCGGGTTTCCCGCGTTGATAGGAGTGGCGTTGGGCACTGCCTAGGGTGTTGACTCTGTGCCTTTTTAGCAATTAAAAAATCAGGCAAAATATGTCTATTCATTGCAAGCGGAGCGAAGCAATCCCCGTCTTTGCGATTGCTACCCTTCTCCTGCGGAGACGCTGCGCGAACGGGAAACCACTCCGTGTCTACATTCCTCGCAATGACACAAAAGTAGCGTGAACCAAAAACCGGGAAATTCCATCAAAGTCAACAGCCTAGTAGTCTGTCAGGGTTGAAATGAGGGACTGTAGTGTGAGCGTCTCGCTCACGCGGGCTTTTCGGCCCGCACTACCAAAAACCCCTCAAAACAAAATTGACAAACCACTAGGCACTGCCCACCAGATCAGATTTGAGCTATTAGCCTCTTAATTCATTAGACTTCTTACAAAAGTCGAAAAGTCGTAAATGTCATTCTGAGAGAAGCGAAGAATCTCCGAGATGTTGAGCAAAGCGAAACATGACATGGAAAGCATTTTTGCAAGAGATCCATTCTAACGTGGGTGAGTCAGCGTACACTGAAGCCATTTCTAGCTTAAGTTGACACCGATGATGAGGGTGGCTCCCCTACGTGTATTTCTTCACTTAGATGAAAAGTGCTGTAAACCTCAAGAACTAATATTTCTGAATCAGAGTGAATAGATAAAAGCTAGCAACAGCAAATATGAAAATAATAGTAGCAGAATATACTACTACATCCTTGATAATAAATAATATCCAATCTTTTCTCAGTTCTTGTTTAAACTTGAGTTCTCGCAACTGATGTTCAAGTTCTATATTTTCTTTGGAAGGCAAACTTACATAACCACTAGCATATATATTATCAATGATTTCTTCTGTTGAGGGTTGGTTTTCCCAGTGAGCAACATTTTCTACAAAATTATCTAATGAGTGATTAGTTTGGTTTGATACAGTTGGCAAATTATGCTGTTTTAGCTTGCTTATTTCTTTTTTGATTACTTTTTTGACAATTTTGACTATCAAAGGTTCCAAGTTTTTTTCTGACATCTGTTGTTAAAGTTTTTATAGCATAAAGTTTCTGCTTTGATTTTAGTAGAACTGATTGCTGCACAAATGAAGTCTTGGCTACAAGAATCAGTTATCAGTTATCAGTTATCAACGTGATAACTGATTTAAAAGGGATTGTAGATAATGGAAAAGTATAAGCCGTTTTCTTGCAAAGTTTTTTGCTCAGAGCTAACAGAGATTAAAGGAATACCCCAGTCAAGACGAGCGGTGAAGCGATCGCTCTGCGTCCAGCGCAAACCTAGACCAATAGATGCTAAGGTGTTAGGGTCTAGATTGTTAGCACTAGAATTATTCCAAGCAACACCGAAATCAATAAAGGGAATCGCTTGTAATAGGCTATTGGTTTGGGGTAGGCGGAGAATCGGTATTTGCACTTCGGCGCTTACAAAAGCACCATTATCCGATAGTAGCAAATCTTGACGGTAGCCTCTCACACTCTCATTACCACCTAAACCAAACTGTTCTAAAGGTAGAAGTGATGTAGATGTCAATTGTGCATTGGCACGGATTAACAAAAAGGTATCAGGAGCTAATAGCCTCACCCACTGTGCTTGTCCTTGCCAAGAGAAGAAGCGGCTATCGGGAAGGTCTTGATTAATTGTCGCATTTAACGCACCTATACCTAGATTGAATTGCGATCGCAAAGCAATAACTTCACGGGTGTTACGAGTTGTCCAATCTTGAAAAAATCGTAACGCAGAGATGCTTGTCCTTCCATCTCCATCAGCGCCTAATGAAGGGAAAGGTATGCGATCGCCTTCGATATAACTAGCTTCACTGACTCGATGAGCCGCTGTCAAACCAACAGCAATTTCTTGTGTGGGAGTTTGCAGTAGGGGTTGACGGAATGTCAGTTCATAATAATGAGAAGCCGATTGAATATCGAGAACACTAAAGGGATCTTCGATAACTTTACTTGACGCTGTGCCCAAGTTGAAAGAGAGCGTACCATTATGAGGATTTAAAGGCAAAGTATAGCTAGCATCAAACACATTACTACCATCTGTATTGGTGTAAGCTAGACTCAAACCATCTCCTAGTCCCAACAAATTAGCTTCACTCAATTGTAAGCGCCGGCGGATTGTGCCGACACTAGGCGATCGCCCGTTATCTAGAGCTAGTTGAGTGCTAAAGGTTTTTTCTTCCTTAATCTGGATTTGTAGTACGCTGGAACCCGGACGAGATCCGGTAGCGAGTTCTGCAGAGAGAGTTTGAATTAACGGATTCAGCTGTAGTAATTGTAGTGCTTCTAACAACCGCTCTCGATTTAGGGGTGGTGATGTGGCGATCGCTAAACGGCTGCGGACATAATTAGAGTTTAATCTTTTAGTGCCTGTCACCTGAATATCTTCTAATTTCCCTTCCACCACCTGAATTTTGATCACACCAGATTGGATTGTTTGCGGTGGGAGATAAGCACCAGAAGTAATATAGCCTTTTTGAAGGTATAAATCAGTAATTTTAGACCGAGCCTGAAATAGTTCCGCCAAGGAAATCGGTTTGTTGGTAAAATCTGCTGTGGCTTGAGCTAACTCTTCGGGACTAAATGCTGTGCTACCAATAATTTCAAACCTGTCCACCGTGATAGTTTGCGGAAGTTTGTCAGGGAGTGGCAATTCAGGTAGGGAATTTGGGTTAGGAGATGGGAATAAATCAGCTGGTGGGGGAAGTAGCTGGGGTGGTTGAGGTGAGGGAAGGGGGGAAGGCGATGGTGGCTGCACATCCTGGGGTGGCGGGAGGATAGTCTGTGCGATCGCTGTCTTAGATCCACTACCGACCCACACAAAAAAATTCAGCGTCAACCAGGATACTATTAGCTTGCGAAGACAGTGATCGAACATGACAATAAGTTTGTTTTTGCCAGGAACTATTTGAGTTTATAGGGACAAACCAATCTGTGAAAATCATTTCATCATATGAATGGGATTTTAGATAAAGTCAGGAAAAAATTATTTAGCTAGGCTGAGTTGATATCTAAAAATTTCCAAATTACATCTTTGAAATAAACATATTTCTTAATTAAGATAAAATTCAATATTTTTTTTATTAAAAAAATGAGTTAAATATTAGAATACACCAATCTTCTAACGTGAGTTCGATAGATTCTCAAAAATCTCTTAAATAGTTCGTGGCGCACAGAACACAACCCGAAAGCCACATATCCTCAACCCACCATCAGACTCATTCCAGCTACGACTGGCGCTGCGACAAAGTTCTGCACTGAAACTCCAAGAACCACCACGCAATACCCGGCGATTAAAATCACCGCCAATTTCCCAAACTTTGCTATCTGTAGGTGCATCATGATAATTATTGTGCCAAGAATCAGCACACCATTCCCAAACTAGCCCGTGCATATCATACAAGCCAAAGGCATTTGCCACATCAAAACTGCCGACATGTGTGGTTTCTTTGCGATATCTAGTTCTGGCTTCTACAGAATAGTTATCATTATCACTACAGCATACTAAATCCGGGGTAATCACTTCGCCAAAATGGAATGATGTAGTAGTTCCAGCGCGACAAGCATATTCCCATTCCGCCTCACTGGGTAAACGATAGTCTCGTCCAGTTTTTTCCGCCACTCTGGCACAAAATTCCACAGCTTCATGCCAAGATACATTTTCTACGGGTCGATTTGCACCTTTATATTTTGATGGATTGGGATTTAAAGATTGTTTGACTTTAGGTAAAGCTGCTACAGCACGCCACTGTGCTTGAGTTACAGGAAACTTACCCATAAAAAAGGGTTCAACTGTAACTTTGTGTTGAGGACGTTCGTCAGCATCGCCTTCAAAAGGTGGTGAACCCATCATATAAGTATCGCCAGGAATCGACACCATTTCTAGTGTGATGGACTTGCTCAATTCTTCGGCAAAAAATTCAGCACTCCGGCGATCGCGATTCACCTCTCTACCAGCTGTATCTACCGTGACGACATCAAAACTAAAAGTTTGTAAGGGAGGCAGTGGCGGAATAATTTTTTCTGGTATGGATGGTAATATCAGTTGCGTAATAGCCAAAATTTCTGCTTCTAAAGCAGATGTTGTTGTAGACTTCAAGTCATTGAAAACTTCTGTGGCTGATTGATACCTATCTTTGGGCAAATGTTTGAGCAACTTATTGAGAACTTTTCCTAAATCATCGCTGACGATGATGCCATTTTCTTGTAAAAGTTCTTGCCACAACCATTTAGCATTCATGGCATCATACAGGCGATCGTGAATCTGTCCATCAGCATTTTGTAAGGGTAAACATTGTGTTAGCAGGCGCACACAAGTTACACCCAAAGCATATAAATCACTGGCGTGACAAGCAAATCCAGCCATTTGTTCAGTTGGGGCATAACCAATGGTATAAATTACCGTAGCTTGTCTAGCCATGCTTGTTTGTGTAACCTGTTTAGCACCGCCAAAATCAATTAATACGGGTTTACCATCACTCTCACGACGAATGATATTTTCTGGTTTAATATCCCGATGAATCACATTCAGGGAGTGGATGAAGTCAATAACTGGTAATAAATCAGCTAAAAGTTGCCGAATTTGTGCTTCGTCAAAGGGTCTTTGCTGTACTTCTTGCAAAAGAGTTTTACCTTGAATAAATTCTTGTACAAGATACAAGCTTGAACCTTGTTCAAAGTAAGCTAGTAATCTAGGAATTTGGGTATGATTTTCTCCTAGTTCATACAAGCGAAAAGCCTCTTCTTTGAAGAATTCAGCGGCTTTGGTGCGTTGTCCTGTTCCTTGAACTTGAGGAAAAAATTGCTTGATGACGCAAGGTGCATCTAATCTATCAGCATCTTCAGCAGCATAAGTTCTGCTAAATCCACCTTCACCTAGTAGCCTTAATACGCGATAGCGATTTCTGAGAAGTTTGCCAAAGTTGCTTTGGCCGCAACTTACGCAAAATCTATTGCTGTCATGATTGAATGGATTTGAGCAATTGGGATTTTGGCAGATTTGCATAATGAGGGGAAAATAGCATCTTGTCCCAAGTTAGCCCCAATATTATCAGATTGAAAACAAATAATCGTTTAAATCATTCAGCCTGCATAAATACCTAAATTAAGAGTATTATTTACAGGGATTTTGTTTATTTTTTGTGAGATTTCATGTACTTTTTAAATTAATGAATAGATATGAGTGGGTTTATTTACATTACGAAAAGAATAATACGACTAAGTCATTTAGTTTGTCAAGCGTGTGCTTTTAGTATTGCCAAATACAGGTTATCGACCTTCACTTTTTCTCTCCAGAAGCACGAATTAATTCTGCTACTAAAGCAGCGATCGCAGATACTAAAATTAAAATTACACTCAGAGCATTAATATCAGGTTTAACTCCTGTTCTAATACGACTAAAAATTTCCATTGGTAGGGTGTTAGAACCACTACCAGCGGTGAAACTGGCAATCAGAAAATCATCTAAGCTGAGGATAAAAGCTAACATACAACCAGCTAAAATCCCAGGCATTAACTGCGGTAGCAAAACTTGGATGAATGCTTGTACTGGTGTAGCGCCTAAATCAAGTGCAGCTTCTTCTAAGTGAGGATCTAAATTGGTTAGTCTTGCACCAACTACAAGTCCAACATAAGCTAGACAAAACACTACATGAGCTGCAACAATTGTCCACAAACTTAAAGGGATTGCAAAAGCTGCCAAAAAAACTAGGGTAGCTACAGCGATCGCAATATCGGGAATAATCAATGGTAAGTAAGAAATACCACGATACAAATTCTTACCAAAAAACTGATAACGCGCTAATCCCACAGCCATTAAGGTTCCCAGCACAGATGAAATGGCTGTAGCACAAAATGCCACAATCAAACTGTTTGTCAACGCCGATAAAATGCGATCGTCAGTGAATAGTTTGCGATACCAGTCAAGAGTGAATCCTTGCCAAGTCGCACTGTAAGGTGACTGGTTGAAACTATAAAAAGCCAGTACAAGTATAGGTAAATACATAAATATAAACACAATTACTGAGAAAACCGCCTGCCAGATGACACGCGGTTTTTTTCGAGACGGAGAAATATTCACGATGAGTATTTTGTTTGAGTCATGCTTTGGGGAAAATACAAAATAGCATATTTATATCCAAACGTCAATAGAGAGACTGTTGATGGTTAACTGTTAACTGTTGACTGCTGACTGAGAGAGACAAATAATCCATGCCCAATGCCTAATTCCCTCAATTTAGAGATAAGTAAGTTGGCACAATAAAACCAAACTATATGAAGAAAAGTAAACAAAGCTAAAACCCTCTTTCCTCCTGTATTCTGGCTTCTGTCTCCTCCTTTATCCCAACGATAATTATTTACGCCCACCTACTTACAGGAATGCACATAAAGTTTAATTGATGAGCAGGAAATTTACCTCTTCAGATGAGGATAACTTCCCTATAAAGATAGACAGAAAAGATTAAAGTAAGGACATAAAATTTTAAAGCAAATATTAATACAGTTGGTATTTCAAGAGAGTTTCCCCGACAGTAGTAAATTGCTGGGCATCAGTTATTAAAGATTAAGTAGAAATCTCTAATACCAGGCTTATTTTTTAGGAGGTTGATGATGAGAATTGCTCAAGTAGCCCCACTATGGGAAAGAGTTCCACCTCCAGCTTATGGAGGTATAGAGTTAGTAGTGGGGTTGCTAACCGATGAACTTGTTCGACGCGGACATGAAGTCACCCTATTTGCATCGGGAGATTCTATTAGTCAGGCAACGCTAGTTTCAGCCCATCCACGGGCTTTAAGACTCGATCCTCATGTGAAAGAGTATAGTATTTATGAAACGCTGCAACTAGCATTGGTTTATGAACACGCAGAAAAGTTTGATATTATCCACTCCCATGTGGGATATGGGACACTTGCCTACGCAAATCTGGTGCAAACACCAACAATTCACACGTTGCATGGAATTTTCACTCCAGACAACGAAAAAATCTTTAAATACGCCAGAAATAGACCATATGTTAGTATTTCTAACGCACAACGGGAACCAAGATTAGGGCTAAATTATGTAGCAACAGTTTATAACGGCATTGATATTAGCAGTTATAAGTTTCATGCTCAACCTGATGATCCACCATACTTGGCATTTTTAGGTCGGATATCACCAGAGAAGGGAACGCATTTAGCGATCGCCATAGCCAAAGAAGCTGGTTGGCGGCTGAAAATGGCAGGGAAGGTAGATGTTGTTGATGTAGAATACTATGAGCGAGAAATTAAGCCGCATATCGATGGTGAGCAAATTGAGTATTTAGGTGAAGCAAACCATGCTCAAAAAAATGCTTTGATGGGAGGCGCAGTAGCAACCCTATTCCCCATCACTTGGCGGGAACCATTTGGGTTAGTAATGGTTGAATCTATGGCCGCAGGTACGCCCGTGATTGCTATGAGTTTGGGGTCTACTCTAGAAGTAATTGCTCACGAAAAAACGGGTTTTTTGTGTAACAACATTCAAGAGTGTGTCAATGCCATTCACAAGGTAAAAGATTTAGATCGCTATGTCTGCCACCAATATGTGAAAAATCGGTTTGGTGTTCAACAAATGACAGATGGATATGAAGCTGTTTATCAACAAATTCTGCAAGAGAAATTTGCTCAAAATGGGCATTTTCGCCAACCAGTTGTCTTAGGTAATAGTTTGAGCTAGGTGGGTGATGATTGTTTATCGGGACTACACTTATAGCAAAGTGCTAAGTCCTGAGTGCTGAGTCCTAGTGAAGAAAAAGTACTCAGCACCTTTTATAGCGATTCCCATTCAAATGAAGTACAAAAATATATCACGCTGTGTAGGGGCATGGCACTGCCATGCCCTTACCGATGTATCTCACGCTTGTTGAGAAATGCTATATTTGGTTATTTAAACTTACATAATTCGCGCTCTAATCGTTTCTATTCGTTGACGATTAACACCTAAATCGCCTTGCCCCAAACGCGAAGCGGAGCGCACTTGAATTACATTAGTGTTCCGATCTAGATAAAATTCTACATCATCGACAAATCCCAGTAAAGCACTTTTGAATTCTACATACAAATAATCAGGATTTTCGGTAATTATCTTTGTTCTGGGTAAAGATTGAATAATGCTTTTAAGAGCAGCGATCGCATCTTCTGGGGTAGATGTGTAAGTAAGTGGTGCAATTTGGTGGACTGGATCTGCACTCTGACTGGAAACGCAGTTGGGGGAATTTGGACAAGCTGCTAGTTTCCCGTCACAAACACCCAAATTATGTGGTCGTTTACCTGCAAAAACCATAATTCTTTAGTTGGTAGATTTAAGTTAACTATTTATATTATGGTTTCGCTCAGGGTGTTTGAAAATTTACTAACTCATTAAAACATGGTGATGAGATCGCTCTATGATGCGATTAGTACCATCTACCTGAGAAAAGATGATGACGCAAACTCTCTCAATTAACAATAGTCAGTTATTAAAACTTACACCTTTAGAAGTACCATCTCGTTTATTATTGGGACCGGGGCCTTCCAATGCCCATCCCGCAGTGCTGCAAGCAATGAATACCTCGCCAGTTGGACATCTAGATCCGGCTTTTCTGGCACTCATGGATGAGATTCAATCCCTGTTGCGCTATGTATGGCAAACAGAAAACCCCCTAACCATTGCAGTCAGCGGTACGGGAAGCGCCGCTATGGAAGCCACAATTGCTAATATCACAGAACCTGGTGATGTGGTTCTCATTGGTGTAGCGGGATATTTTGGCAATCGCCTCGTTGATATGGCTGGGCGCTATGGTGCTGATGTGAGAACTATTACCAAACCTTGGGGACAAGTCTTCAACCTGGATGAACTCCGTACTGCGATCGCCACTCATCGTCCCACAATTTTGGCTTTAGTTCATGCTGAAACCTCTACAGGCGCACGTCAACCTTTAGAAGGAGTTGGTGAGCTATGCCGGGAATTTGGGACTCTGTTGCTAGTGGATACAGTTACAAGTTTGGGCGGTGTCCCCATCTTCTTAGACAACTGGGGAGTAGATTTAGCTTATAGCTGTAGCCAAAAAGGTCTGGGTTGCCCACCTGGGGCTTCACCTTTCACAATTAGCCCCCGCGCCATTGAAAAACTGCAGCAGCGCCGCACGAAGGTGGCTAACTGGTATTTAGATATGACCTTGTTGGGTAAGTATTGGGGTGCAGAACGCATCTATCATCATACAGCACCCATTAACCTTTATTATGCCCTGCGGGAAGCATTGCGTTTAGTGGCAGAGGAGGGATTAGCAACCTGTTGGCAACGTCATCAAAAGAATGTTGAGTACCTCTGGCAAGGCTTGGAAGACATGGGGTTAGCTCTGCATGTTGAGAAAGAGTTCCGCCTACCAACGCTTACCACAGTCTGTATTCCTGAAGGAGTAGATGGCAAAGCGATCGCTCGACAGCTACTCAATGAACATAATATTGAGATTGGCGGTGGTCTGGGAGAACTTGCTGGTAAGGTGTGGCGCGTAGGGCTGATGGGCTTTAATAGCCGTAAAGAAAGTGTGGATGAACTCCTAGCGGCGCTGCAGCAGGTTTTATAAGAAAGGCAATAGGCAATAGGGGAAGAAATAGCCAGCCCAGTCAGGTTTTAAGCCGGACTGGGCAAAGTCAGGCGAAATTACCTATTATCTATTGCCTGCTGAAGATAAAATATGCGATCGCACATCCTCTACCAATCTATGCAAATTACCTGTATTCAGGCGATAACTCAACGGATGGGCAATTAATCGCGCCGTGCTGTGATACAAAACATCAATCTCAACCAAACCATTTTCTTGCAATGTCCGCCCAGTGGAAACTAAATCAACGATCGCTTCCGACATCCCTGTAATTGGGCCTAGTTCCACCGAACCATACAACGGCACTATTTCCACCTGTAAATCTAGATTTTGGAAATATTCACGGGCACAATTGACATACTTAGAAGCAACCCTGCCATTAGGCGGTAAATCCAGAGGTGATTTGTAAGTACTGGCAGCTTTTACCGCCACAGACATGCGACAACCGCCAAAATGTAAATCAACTAACTGGGCGACTTGCGGTTGTTTTTCCCGCAGCACATCATAACCAATAATACCCAGTTGTGCCTGACCATATTCTACATAAACAGGCACATCCTGACCCCTTACCAGCAACCCTTTCGCCTGTCCGCTAGCATCAGTAATTTGCAGTTGGCGATTCGTTGCATCTAAAAAAGCACTAAAATCTAGTCCTACAGATTGCAGCAAACGGATGCTATTTTTGAGTAGTTCCCCTTTTGGCAATGCAACAGTCAACATTCTCGTTCTTGATATCCTAGGCAGTTCATTATTGAGAATATCTCTATATGCTGACCAGAATCACAAAGCTCAAGTGGTCAGGTAAAATTTTTGGTAGTTGTGCAAAATAAATTATCTAGTTGAGAGAGGCAATAGGCAATAGGCAATAGTAATGGGATACAGCGATTTCAGTCGAGTTGAAAAATGTCTAAATAATTCTGCATAGATACTTAGCTGCTTGCTTAGAAGCAAACGTGCAAACGTTGTATACGGAAGATTTTGGCTACTCAAACATTGACGGGCTAGGAATTATTAATCCATTCAAATAGAAGGATTGGGCAAAGAAACTTGGCAAGGACTTGATGCTCAAGAGAGCGAAATGCACCATGAAAATTTTATTAGTTGATGACGAAATTGAATTAACTGATCCCTTAAGTCGCGTGTTAAACCGTGAAGGTTATAGCGTTGATGCGGCTTACGAAGGAACTAGTGGTAGTCATTTGGCACAATTAGGCAGTTATGATTTATTAATTTTAGATTGGATGCTACCAGGAAAAACCGGGTTGGAGATTTGTCAAGAAGTTCGCCGCCAAGGTAAAACTACTCCCGTGCTGTTTCTCACTGCTAAAGATACTCTAGATGACCGAGTTCAAGGTTTAGATGCTGGTGCGGATGATTATTTAATAAAACCTTTTGAACTGAGGGAGTTATTAGCAAGAGTCCGCGCCTTGTTGCGTCGTTCTGGCGTTGAATCTTACACTAATTCTACAGGACACCTGACTGTAGCTGATTTGGAACTTGATGGTGAAAACCAAATAGCCTATCGTCAAGGGCGAGTAATTGAACTCTCGCAAAAAGAAAGCCAGTTGCTGCAATACTTTATGGAACATACTGGACAACTGCTGACTCATGCCCAGATTATGCAATATCTGTGGTCTGATGAGGAACAACCGAGTAGTAATGTGATTGCAGCTTTAATTCGCTTGCTGCGACGTAAGATTGAGGTAGGTAAAGAATCCGCACTGATTCACACTGTTTATGGTAAGGGATATCGCTTTGGTTGTGCCTTTGTGGAATCAGTTTAGATATTAACCCAATTCAAATAATGTTTACGACACGCTGATGCTGCGATATCCCCCATAACCACCAGAGATGCTGTGAGCGATCGCACTCTCTTAACCCTCACCTTGAATACTTGCCGTGTCATCTTTTCATGTATGCGATCGCTCTTGAAGATGAGGCAGGGGGCAGCCCAGAGAACCAAACCACAATACACAAATTGCGTAGAATAAAAACACGGAAATTCCCACAAAGTCAACAACCTAGGCAATGCCCTACCCACTCAATAACTGATAACTGATAACTGATAACTGATAACTGATAACTGATAACTGTTCCCTATGAATAACTACTTCCGTTCTCATGTTGACGCAATGGCTAGTTATGTTCCTGGTGAACAGCCGCCACGCGGTACACAGATTATCAAACTTAACAGCAACGAAAACCCCTATCCTCCTTCACCTGTAGCCCTAGCTGTGCTGCAAAATATTGATGGTGAGAGGTTGCGGCGATATCCAGAACCATTCGGGGAAGAATTCCGACAAGCCGCGAGTCAAGTTTTAGGAGTTCCTCATGATTGGATCATTGTGGGAAATGGTAGTGACGAACTATTGAATGTGGTGATTCGCGCCTGTGCAGAACCTGGGCGAAAGGTAGTTTACCCGATGCCAACATACGTGCTATATCGCACCTTAACTGAGGCACAAGCTGCGGATATTACAGAGATTCCCTATCATGAGGATTACAGTTTTCCTCTAGAAGAACTAATTGCTGCCGATGGTTGTGTGACATTTATTGCATCTCCCAATAGTCCATCGGGGCATGTGGTATCAATCAATGACTTGCGGAAATTAGCCAGTCAGTTATCTGGGGTTTTAGTGATTGATGAAGCATACACAGACTTTGCCCAAGAAAATGCATTGGCTTTAGTTGAGGAATTCGAGAACATTATCGCCATTCGCACACTGTCTAAGGGATACTCATTAGCTGGACTGCGCTTGGGTTTTGGGGTGGCGAATCCCAAATTGTTACAGGGATTGTTTAAAGTCAAAGATAGCTATAACATTGATGCGATCGCTTGTGCAGTTGGAGCAGCTGCCATTACCGATCAAGCTTATAAAAATGCTTGTGTGGACAAGATTAAAGCATCACGAACACAGCTAGCAACAGACTTAAAAAAATTAGGTTTTCGTGTTTGGGATTCTCAAACCAACTTTTTACTAGTGCAACCACCCCAAAGAAACGCTGAATACCTCTATCAAAAACTCAAAGAACAGAAAATATTAATCCGCTACTTTAAGCAACCAGAACTAGAAGATAAATTACGCATCACTGTTGGTACTGATGAGCAAAATCACACCTTAGTGCAAGCATTGAGTAATTTATTAGAGACTGGAGACTAAGAGAGGATTACATCAGTGAACAGTTATGAGTGTTTTAAGCTGATAACTGATAACTGTTCACTGATAACTGTTAAGCCCAATTCCGAACCACAACAATCTTAAATTTGGTTTCACTAGATAAGTCGTGGTCTAGAGAACCGTAGTGTTGTAAAGCCCACTCGCGTAAATCATTAAACGCTTTGGCAAAGACATCATCAGAGAGATGCCAACTATGACGATAGACTCTGTTTTGATAGTGTTCTAGTAATTTGTTAACAGTTAATTCAGACCTCCATTCAGCAGCAATTACTGTTTCTAAACTTGCACCTTGGGCGCGTAGTTCTGTTAAAACTTCCTCTTCTGTTGCACCGTAACGAGGTAAAGGATAACTATAGCCAGCAATGATTTCTTCCCAACATTGTTGAAAAGTCAGTCTACCACTATTGCTATCTGGATTTGCTTGAGTGGAATCAATAGTGCCATGAGTATATAGATAAGGACTACCGGGTTTGAGGACACGGCGAATTTCTGCCAGGGCTTGCTTCCAAGCAGAAACTAAGTGGAATACATGCACAGTTAAACCCACATCGAAGGCGTTGTCAGCAAAAGGTAAAGCAGTAGCATCTCCTTGGATAGCAGTTAGTTGATGGGTAATACCTTCTAGCTTGCGGTGCAACTCAGCCAACATCTTTTCCGAGATATCTATACCTGTGTAGGAATAGCCTCTTTTCGCAATTGGGACAGCAATTCTACCAGTACCAACACCGATTTCAAAGAACTTAGTATCTGGTGCAGGCGAAACTATATTGAGGATAGAATCAGTCACTTGTTCAGAGACTCCTGGGGGTAATCCTCGTGTGGCATCATAAACATCAGACACACGATCAAATGAAATTGTCGAAGTCATATTTTTCTCCTTTGTTGATTAGGTTGATTGGCAAATACAAATATTATTGAAAAACTTGTAGGGTGGGCAATGCCCACTCTACATGATTAAATTCTGTGCCAGTTGTGTAAGTCCTAAAACTATCTATTTTTTACGGAAGTTAATGTCTAACTAGAATTAAATTTGTAGTCATGGCAATTTAGTTAACTGATTTAATTCGTGTTGCTAAAATTACTGCATTCTTTAATGACATCAGACTCCGTTATTGCTTCCACATCTCCAAACTGGTGAAACAGGTCTGAGGAAAACAGTGTCTTATGAGTAGTTTCAAACAATAATCCTGCGTCCCAACCGTGAGGAACTTGTGGAGTATGTTGAAACTGAAAACTATATTTACCTGTGTTTAACACTTCAGTATGTTGCAAACTCCTAGAGGGACGAATGGCAAAGTCGTCTACACTGACAAAAGCTGCGATGGGACTACAAACTGTTTGAGCATTGGGTGCAATGGTCAGCCACTCATTGAGAGAACCGCACTCATCCGCTTCAAAATGGCTAAAGCTAATCCAGCGAATTTGTGATGGGTTAATAATCTTGGCTACTGCATCACGTACCAATGGAAACATCCCCTTTAGACCAGTATGAAATAATAATGGTTCTTCATCCTGTACCAAAAATTGGATGAATTGCATGTCTATCTTTGGTTCATAAGTGGAGATGCGATAAATATCCGGAGCAATTTCAGTAATGCTAGTCATAGTTATAAAATTTATAGTGGTAATAAAGAAACATGTGCAGAAACAATCTTCCATCCATCCGAAAATCTGTACCAAGTCTGGCTTTGTCGTCCGAAAAGTTTGACACCACCGATAGTCCGACAAAACTCTAAAGTCACAGTTGCGGCATCTTTGCCAAAAGCCACAACTTTAAGATTCGAGATTTCTCGCTCAATTTTTGGGTTTGGTCGAGAGGCGCGAAAGTTGCGAATCTCTTCAATACCATAAAGGTTTTCTGCTAAACCAAAGCGCACTACTTCTGGTGCATCCCAAAATAAACTATCCATCACCTCTAAATTGTTATTAATTAAAGCTTCTTCATACTTGAGATACAAAGCAGTCACTTCAGCTACAACAGCAGGGTCATTGATTGCAATCATGGTTTTTACCTGGTCGGTATATAGCTGATTATCCACTGTTTCCTATCCTTTTACCGATTCAACAGCCGTGAAATCAGTGAACAGTTCACTGTTGATAAAGATTTGAGTTAAAACAAATTAAAGTCATCTATTACCTTGAACGAAAAAGTAAATAGTCATACTGAAAGCCACGATGATGACGAATTTCCTAATTAAATGCGGTTCAAGTTTTCGTGCATAATGGGCACTTAAATAACCACCAAGGGAACCACCCACTGCCATTAAAATCGCCTGGTGCCAAGCAATTACACCCGCAAAAATAAATGGAATAATCGCAATACCATTAACACAACTTCCTAAAAACGCTTTAAAAGCATTCATGGTGTGAATACTTTTGATGCCTAAAAAGGTAAGAGTTGCCAACATGAGAATTCCCAAACCTGCGCCAAAGAAACCACCGTAAATGGCGATCGCTAATTGCGCTAGCGCCAAATTAAATAGTGGTACAGATTCAGGTGATGTATTCTGACTTTGACGTTGTAACCACTTTTTGAAAGGTTCGCCAAAGGTAAACACCACGGTTGCTAGCAGCAAGAGATAGGGAGTCAGCTTTTTAAACATATCTGGCGAGGTGTAGAGCAAAGCTACGGAACCAATTACACCACCCACTAAACTGACACTGCATAAAACTATAAAATCTCGTCTTTCAATACCTAAATCTTGACGATACGCTCCAGCACTTGCTATGGCAGCCGTCCAGAGTGCAGTATTATTTGTAGCATTAGCAGCGATCGGCGGTACACCCGTAAAAATGAGAGTAGGAAATGTGATGAAACTCCCACCACCCGCTACAGCATTCAGTCCACCTGCAATAAAAGCGGTAGCGAACAGAAGTAAACTATGGACAAAAGTTAAATTTGGCAACATTATTCCGTAGGGGCGGGGTTTCCCCGTCCTTGTATGTATTCCATTCACACCAAGCCCGTTATAGATTATGAATGATCAATTTAGAAATCTCATCTGGAGAATTAGCAATCAAATCCGCGCCGTGAGCCTGCAATTCCTCCTTAGTTCCGTAGCCATAGGTGACACCAATTGTAGTAACATTGTGAAGCTTGGCTCCGATGATATCGTATTTGCGATCGCCTACCATCACCACACTAGAAGCTGAGAGATTTTCTGTTAACAAAATATGGTGAATCAAGTCACCTTTTATGCTTCGAGTTCCATCAATCTCGCTACCATAAACACCATCGAAAAGCAACGATAAGCCAAAATATTCAATAATTTGTGTAGCATAAATCTGTGGTTTGGAAGTTGCCACAAAAGTCTTATAACCAGCAAACCGAATAGCTTTTAATATCTCTGGAATCTGAGGATAAAGAGAATTTTCAAATAATCCAACCGTGGAAAACCGACGGCGATAAAGTAAAATTGCTTGTTCTAGCAGCGTTTCATCTGATGTCTTCAGCAACCAAGAAAAACTATCTTTAATTGGAGGGCCAATACACCAATGCAATTCATCAGCATCCGGTACTTCATAACCCAGTTCAGCCAACGCATACCGAATACAACCAGTAATCCCCGACTTAGGATCGCTTAAAGTCCCATCTAAATCAAACAGGATAGTAGAAGCAAGCATATTATTAAAAAGCTGTAACTTTGGAATAGCGAATTAAATTTGGCAAACCTCAGCGCCCCTTTGCGCTTACCTCCGCGACCCTCTGCGCTAAAAACAGCTAAATTTAAGCCATATCTACAACAGACTACGCCTACGCAAAAAACCTTCTCCACTTAACAACGCAATCCCCAACGTCACTACACAAATCCCGACACTCTGAATCACATTTAAAGTTTCGCTAATTGTTGCCCATGCTACCAGTGCCGTCAAAGCCGGACTACTAGAACCGATGATTGAAGCTTTTGTAGCACCAATCATCCGAATACCCAAATTATTTAAAGTGTGTCCAATAAAACTGACTACACCCGAAAAAATACTACCTATCCACAGAGGCGTCCAATCAAGTTGGGTACTAGCAGGCGGAAAGAACAGTAAGCTAACGCCAGATAAAAAGAGGGTGGAGGCGAAACTAATCCAAGTAAAGGGAACTGGATGGAATTTTGTCAAACATTGTTGGGCTAGGACGTTATAGAAGGCGTAAACTATCCCAGAACCAACGCTGGCGAAAATGCCGATCGCTATAACATGAGTGTTGTCACCAACAGAAGATTGAGGAATTGTCAACACACAGCCAACCATAATAATACCCATCACTAGCCAACGGAAGGGCGTAGGGTGTTGTCCAAAAAACCTCCAAGCCAGTAGCGCTGTGAACACCGGATAGGTGAAAAACAAAGTCATTGCAATTCCTGTGGGAATCAAGCCAATGGCAATGTAGAGTGAGGCAATATACACAAACATCAATACCCCACAACCAAGCGCTTGGGTTAGCACATCCAAGCGATCGCGTTTGAATAACTCTTGAAATTCTTTACCAGCCGATGGATATAGCTTGAATGCTAGAGAGGCCATGAGTGGAACCACAAGCAGCATTCGCATAAACATCAGTAAAAATGAATTCTGCAAATCCGTTTTGACGTATCCACCAAGTACAAATAAACCCAGCACGAGATGTTCTGAAAACAAAACTCGCACAGTCACGTTGTGAAAAGTCAAAACAAAGGAGGATAGAAGAACCGTCAGGATGCCCAAAATGCTAAAAAGGTTGATGTTATTGCTGAATTGCCGGACAGACTAGACGAAGTTTGAGTTTTTCAGACTCTGAGTTCGTCACTTGCAAGCACAGTCCCCCAGAGAGTTTATCATATATATATTTGCTGTAGGCTACCTCACTGGTGAACAGCCATGACAGAAACCACCTTACCCATATCCCTAAGTGAAATTCCACCCACCCAAGCAGAACTGCCCTATGACGATGGTGTCCCAATGGAAAGCGCACGGCACAAAGTCCAGATGGACTTGCTGATAGATGGCTTAATTCCTTGGTTGTCACACCGAGAAGATGGGTTTGTTGGCGGTAATATGTTTGTTTACTACAGTCTGGCGCAGTTGCGAAACCAAGACTTTAGAGGGCCAGACTTTTTTTTTGTGTTGGGTGTCCCTCAAGGTGAACGCAAAAGTTGGGTTGTTTGGGAAGAAGGAAAAGCACCCGATGTCGTGATTGAATTGCTTTCCGCAAGTACAGCTGCTGCAGACAAAAACGAGAAAAAGCTGATTTATCAAAATCAAATGCGTGTACCAGAATATTTCTGGTATGACCCTTTTAACCCAGATGATTGGGCAGGTTTTTCTCTTCAACAAAGAGTTTATCAACCTCTAGTTGCTAGCGATCGCAATCAATTAGTGAGTGAATCTCTAGGGTTAGCCTTGCAACGCTGGCAAGGAAATTATAAGGGGATTGATGCAACTTGGTTACGCTGGGCAACTCTAGAGGGAGAATTACTACCAACGCCTGAAGAACAAGAACACCAACGCGCCGAACAAGAACGCCAACGCGCCGACAGAGCAGAGTCGCAATTATTACAAACAGCACGCAACTTACTGGATACTGGGATGACAGTTGAACAGATAGCGACTGTCACAGGTTTGGATGCATCGGCGATCGCACTATTGATTTCAAATAACTATCCAGACGACAATTAAACTCTGCAAAACGCTGGTTTTTATGACTCTGGTGTTGTTGCTTGCAAGGATGGTCGCTCCGAGAATTGATCATACCATTGAGCTAGTTTCGGGTAGCTTGGTCGCCATTGCAATTCAGGGAGACGAATCTCCAATCCTAGTGCAGAGGCGAGGGTGATATGAGCCAGCTTAGGAGTTTGGTCGAGTTTATCTGCAATCTTCTCAAAGTAGTCCAAGATTCTCAAAGCACGCGATCTTTCCAATTCGATTATCCCTGGTGACTGCTCACTCTCGGAGCGAAATCTTCGCTCCCTTGTCCAAGTACTTATACCATCTATGAATGCGGTTGTGATGCCCTCAAGATGCAAAGAAAATTCGTCAGTGTAGTCAGCGACAAGTTTGACTTCAGGTTTTAAGCGATTTAGATAATGAACAATAATCGGTGTTTCACTCAAGATGAATCCATCATCAGTAGCGAGGGTTGGCACCTTCCCTGCGGGATTGTAATTGAGTATTTCGCTATGGCGATCGCGTATTGTGACTTCTTGCAGTTCCACTCGGTCAACTAAATCTAGCTCAATAATCGCCACCCGCGCTATCCGAGCATATTGGGATGTTCTTCTGGAGAAGAGTTTCATAAAAAAAGTACCGTTAAGAGCGCCCAGGTAATAGATCCCCGACAACTTTTACGAAGCCGGGGATCTGAATGAACGTGTATTAGCCTATACAAGTGCAGGTTCTCGGCGGTTGTATGCAGAAGAATCTCCCTTGACGGCTTCACTTTGTCTACCGTCAATACCCACTGGGACATCGCCGACAATAGTCACTCGCTGCACATGACGGGGTTGATCGCCGTAATCTGCGATCGCATAATGTTGAGTAGCTCTATTATCCCAGAAAGCCACATCCCCAACTTGCCAACACCAACGCACGGTATTTTCTGGACGAGTGATATATGCTTGCAATAATTTGACAATTTCGTCAGATTCATTCGGTGATAAACCACGCAGACGGCGCACGAAACCACCAATAAATAACCCACGTTCCCCAGATTCAGGATGAACGCGCACGACTGGATGCAAGGTTTCGTATACAGTCGAGGTGAAGACAGCCCGATAAGCTCTCACTTCTTCTGGTAGGTCAACTGTAGCAGCTGCATAGTCGTAAGCGTTGCTGTGTACTGCCCAGAGTTGATCTGCGAGGTCACGCAGTGGAGTTGGCAAATCTTGGTAAGCTGTGACAGAGTTTGCCCAGATTGTATCACCACCCGATGGGGGAATCACCAAAGCGCGCAACACAGAGCCGAGGGGTGGACGATCTACAAATGTGACATCAGTGTGCCAGTTGTTGGCACGGGAAACGGTGCGGCCATAATTCAAATCGAGGACTTCTGGATTTCCTTCCAGCGAGGGGACGGTGGGATGAGCTGTAGTCACTTCACCAAACCGCCGCGCAAAGGCGACTTGTCCATTAGCATCAAGCTGCTGCTGTCCCCGGAAGAAGATGACTTTGTATTTAACTAAGGTTTTGCGAATATCACTAATAATGTCATCACTGAGGTTAGTACTCAGGTCAACACCCACGATTTTCGCACCGATACGTCCAGCAAGTGGTTTAATTTCAAAGTATTGAGAACCCATTTGTTTATCTCTCCGATTTTTACTATTTATGGGGAATTGGATTTTGGATTTACGATTTTGGATTGGGTTTCAATCTAAAATCCAAAATCTAAAATCTAAAATTCTTACCCCTGCCTCTACACACCAGGAGTAGAACCGCCATCAACGATAATCTCTGTTCCTGTAATTGATGCAGCGAGGTCAGACACTAAAAATAGCGCCAACGCTGCAATTTCTTCTGGTTGGGCGATTCTTTTTAAAGGAATACTTTGGAGACTTTCTGCTTTTGCTTGCTCTACGGTAATTCCCCGTGCTTGGGCGTTTTGTCTGGCTAAAGTCTCAGCACGTTCGGTAGCTGTAGCACCGGGTGAGATGGCATTAATGCGAATATTGTACTCGGCTAATTCTTTAGAAATGCCTTTGGTGAAGTTGAGCAAGGCAGCATTTGATGTGCCACCCGCGAGGAAGTTCGGACGAGGTGTACGTCCTGCACCGCCTACTATATTCACAATCCTTCCATCACCCCGACTTTGGAGATGGGGTACAACGGCTCTGACAAAGCGAATGTAACCCAATAGTTTTAAATTCCAAGCATCCAAAAATAAATCATCAGTGGAGTCAAGGAATGAACCTGCACGGGCTGACCCGGCGTTATTGATCAAAATATCAATTTGACCAAATTGTTTCAAGGTTGTTGATACAACTTTCTCTACATCCTGTGCTTGGGTGAGGTCGGCACTAATGGCAATAACTTTTGCCCCTGGTGTAGGTAGGGACTGGATAGCGCTGACGGCATTATCTAGTCGTTCTTGATTACGAGATGCGATCGCTACATTCACACCTTCACTATATAGAGCTTTGGCGGTGGCTAACCCAATGCCCGCACTTCCGCCTGTGACGATCGCCGTTTTACCTGATAGTTTTAGTTCTAAGCTCATGGAAAATTACACTCCAATATAGGCAATAGGGAATAGGCAATGAGATTTTTATCCTTGCTTGCGAATTCCGTTTATAGAGTCTCTTTGTATCTGCGGTTAATTCTTCATTCCTTGGGACTTTTGTGAGAACTAATCAATCCGCAATAATAAAATTGCTGATTGGGAGCCTGTATTGTGGATGTTCAAAATGGTTTGACTTTCATCATTTGTACAACCCAAAAGTATTTTGATTTTTGTATCCCGCTTTTCTAAGTCAACACTACAGATAAAAGCAGTTACTGTCTTATTAGATAAACTTCCTATCCAGATATCAATCCCAGAGCCATCAGCAGAACTAGTACCGCAAGGCGGAAGTCAAAAGGCGGAAGTCAAAAGTCAAAAGTAATATGGAGTAAGCTTTTTAGCGATTGAGAATGGTCTGCTTATTTCCGCCGCACTGTACTAGTATTTTCCAAATATCCATAATCCAGTGGATAAACAAAAGTTGGATAACGCGGATGTGATGTTCCTTGGGGGCGGTCTATCTTGAGATTACTGTTAGCTACAAGCTGGTCTAGTTTGAGCCAGAAATCATTATTTTCACTCATTTGCAACTTGTAATACAGCTTTCCCAGGAAAGCGTCTATCAAGTAGTTGTTGTGCTATGTCTGCTATTTGTGTCCAAGAGGCTTCTAAATCAATGTGAGGACGCAATTGTTCGGCTGCAACTAAATCTGCTAGTCGTTTCAGACCGATCGCTGCAGATTCAACTTTCAATTCATCAAATAGACGTAAGCCGTAAAGGCTCGCAGCACCAGTACCAAAAAAGCGACCAGCATCAAATGTGACTTCTGAGCCTCCAGATACGCCAAACAACACAGTTACGCCATATGGTGCCAATAAGCTGAGGGCTGAACCAAGTATTTTACCACCTACCGATTCAACAATCAGATGATAAGGGCCATGCTTGCTGGCTTCAGACAGGTCTTCGCCAATCACTACTAATTGCGCTCCTGCTTCTCTAACCAGTTTCTCATAACTAGGTTGACGAATGTGTGCTACTACCTGGGCACCACTTAGCCGCGCTAATTGGATGGCAAAGTTACCCACGCCGCCTGATGCGCCTGTAACTAAGACTGGGCGACTTAAGAGAGAGCCACCTTTGAGTAGGGCATGGTATGCTGTTAAACCCGCTACAGGCAGTGTGGCAGCTTGGGCAAATGATACTGATTCTGGCAATTCAGCTAGGGCATTTGTGGGAACAGATACCAACTCTGCCCAAGCACCGGAGCCAAGTAAACCCACTACACGCGCCCCTTGGGGAGGCCCAGATCCGTCAACGGCGGCAGTTTCAACGATGCCTGCTAAGTCCCAACCAGGACGCCAACCAGCTTCAGCGCTAGTTGAACGTCGCACTTCTCCCCGGTTAAGAGAAATAGCTGCTACTCTCACTAGTGCTTCGTTAGGAGCGGGTGTGGGTGCTTCCACTTCACTGAGTGCCAAACGACTAGGCACACTCGGATCAACAACCACCGCACGTATTTTGCTCATAAAGGTTACCCCTGGGTATGAAACTCTGATCTCAATATTAGCGATCGCTTTCCTATCTGAAGTTCAAGACAAGATTTGACCTTGAATCTTTTTTTACTAAGTCAACAATATTTCATAAACTACGGTAACTTGATAGACTTGTAGTATATTGATTTAGAAAGAAGTTATCACAGACAAACCCCAGGAAGCAAGTACCCTATCAAAAGATTTATTTCGTCATGAACTGAAGCTAATACTGTGTTATGAGCTAATTTGTGCAAAATTAGGTGATTTTAGCCACTTGTCGAATTTTGACAGTACGTATATGGGCATTACTGATATGGGACTCATATTTGATTTCTGAAGAGATATGTAGTGGCATGGCAAGCTTAAAATAGTGCATTAGACGTAGGCTTAACGCGTAGCGTCTCGAAGAGAAGCGCAACCCAACAGATATCAGGATGTTGGGTTACGCAAAGCCTCCACCCAAACTACTAGTAGTCTGTCAGGGTTGAAATGAGGGACTGTAGCGTCTCGCTCACGCGGGCTTTTCGGCCCGCACTACCAAAAACCCCTCAAAACAAAATTGACAAACCACTAGCTCCTGTTTAATTTTTGCAGTGGGCATTGCTAACCGTATACGGATTTTGCTGGGCTAGCCATTTAAATGTGCGTATTTGTACTAAAGATTTGGCTACACAAACAAGCTCGATTAACCTTTACCAGTTAACCATAGGGGATAAGTAAGTCGGCACGAATAAACCCAACTATGTAACAGAATGTAAATTACTCAAAACCCTTGTGATTGCTACCCTGCGGGAACACTTCGTGAACGTCGTACCTCCTCGCAATAACAAAAGTATAGTTATGTTTTTTAACCCACTTACTTATTCTACTCTGATGAAACTCAAAAAATATTTATGGATAATTGTTTTACCGATTACTGCATTGGGTATTATTCTTCCAGGTAAAACACAGCAAAATTCTTCAGAAAATATTTTATTTCAAACATCTACAATTGGCGCTCTAAGTATTGGTATTTATGATGGAAAAACTACATTCCAGGAATTAAAAAAACATGGTAATTTCGGCTTAGGAACAGTTAATTCCCTGGATGGGGAGATGGTTGGTTTAGATGGCAAATTTTACCAGATAAAATCTGATGGTGTTGCTGCTATTGTTCCAGATTCATTAAAAACGCCATTTGCTGTAGTCACCTTTTTTAGATCACAGAAATTGATTAATTTAAAAGAGTTGATTAATTATCAACAACTGCAACAATCCTTAGATCAACAATTACCGACAAAAAACTATCCCTATGCTATTCGCATTCAAGGTAATTTTCCTTACCTCAAATTTAGAAGTGTCCCCAAACAAAATCCACCCTATCCGCCTCTAGCAGATGCGGTGAAAAAACAGTCGGTTTTTGAGTTGAGAAATGTCAATGGCACTTTGGTGGGATTTCGGACGCCGTCTTATTTGCAAGGAGTCAATGTCAATGGCTATCATTTTCATTTCATCACTAGCGATCGCAAAACTGGAGGACATATCTTAGATGGACAATTCCAAAATGCTAAAGTAGAAATTGCACCCATATCAAATGTTGAGGTAAGTTTGCCTGAATCTGCCCAATTCAGCCAAGCTGATTTGGGAGATGGCAAATCTGCTGAAGTCAACAGAGTTGAACGTAAGTAAGTATACATTCATCACCAACAAAACCAGCCACTAAATATTCTTTGAATTCAAACCATGTCACTACCAGAAACTATTACAAACCCAACAAATACTCGGCCAACCGTAGCGATTGGTCATGTTAGACTAAACGTGAACAATGTACCACAGGCTAGCGATTTTTTCCTCAAGCTAGGATTAAGGTATATCACTCAATCTGAAGAGTTAGCTGTTTTGGAGTTACGAGGAGGTACACACTTAGTTTTAAGAAAAGCATCTGATACTATTATTAATGGTACAAACGCACCTTTTGATTTGATGGTGGATGATGTTTTTGCTACCAAAGATGCCTTGATTAATTTGGGATTGACAGTTTCTGAGATTGAAACTGGGAGAATCCACAGTTCTTTTACCTTGACTGGGCCGGATGGCTACCTGATCGCAGTGACTTCTTCACACACGGGTGGCAGAGAAGTATAAGAGCTTCTAAATTATATAAATAGTCTTGATCGTGACTGAGCATCTCGACTCACCTAGGCTGCGCTCAGTAAAAGTCCGCTCGGCACAAGTTGCTCGATGGAAAAGCAGCCGAAGTATCGTCTTTGACGATTATCAGTTATCAGATAAATGTACAGGTTAAATACGTCACATTTTAGTATGATGTATCACTAATCGTCTAATAAGAAATAAATATTTAATGCAAATCACTGCAAAATTCTCGTAAGATTAGTTTACATGGTTATTATCCGATGGTATTCACTACAGCGCACAAAGTCGCTGTTTTTTTTTGGAGGTACTAAACCGTAATTGGATTGCCTTAGCAAATCTTTTTCTCCTCATATGCAGCAATTACAGTGTTGGTCGTTTATCTAAAAACTGCTATATATCCTCGTATTGCTAATGCTGCCTTGACTAAGAGCAGTATTTATATCCGGCTGACCACATCAAACTTCACCAATGCCTCAACCCAAGCCAATTAAAATTTCTCAAGCGACTCGCTATCAAAATGCTGCGCTCAATTACTATTTGGAACTTACAGGTTCCCCTTATCTCCATTATGGGTATTGGGAGCCACTGCCCAGTTGCAGTGATGATTTGACTCTTGCACGGTTCCGCATCGCGCAGGAAGCTTATACAGCTAAACTTTTCACTTTCATTCCCGTGGGAACAAACACAGTACTTGATGTTGGCTGTGGTATTGGTGGCAATGCTGCTTATCTCAAAAAGCGTGGTTTCACAGTTGAAGGATTAGCACCTGATCCATTCCAACAAGAGATGTTTGTACAACGGACTCATGGTCAAATACCCTTCCATTTAACAAGATTTGAAGATTTCCCCCAAACTCACTCTTATGACTTGATTCTCTTCAGCGAAAGTAGCCAGTATATGGCGGCTGATGACATTGCTCAAGGGGCTGCACGTCTACTTAATGATGGTGGTTATCTACTACTTGCCGATATGATCCGGACTGATGCCAAATACTATGAGGGCATCTTCTCGAATTGTCATGTTGGTAGTGTGCTAAACGATGCTTTGACGCAGGCTGGGTTCAATTTAGTCAAATCTGAGGATATCTCAGCCCAAGCTGCACCGACGATTGACTTGGGTATTGCCAATTTCCGGACTTTTGGGTTGAGTACTATTAAATATCTTGGTGATCTTTTAGCGATCGCAGTTCCGCCTTTACATAAACTCTTGCGCTGGATGTTTAACCGCTGGGTGAAAAAGCTTGTTGTCGAAGGGTTAGAAGCACGCAAAATTTTTGACAAATATCTTTGTTATGAAATTCAGCTTTGGCAGTTGTCAGAAAAAGGAAAAAGGGCAGGGAGCAGGCTTGCCGTGAGCGTAGCCGAATGGGAGCAAGGGGAAGAACCCCATACTTAAAGCAGCCTCTCCGCAGGAGAAGGTTTTGCTAAGGATTTTTGGTATTCAAGCCAAAATGGCTACACACAGAAGGTAAATACCGATAATATCTAATCTTGGTTTACTGTTCAGAATACTAAGTTAACTTCCCTCCTGAATCCCCTGGAGGGATTTTTATTGCGAAACTCTCTCCCCTCACTAACGCCAGCCTAGGAGGCGCAACCCTGGCACAATTAGGTAATAACTAACTCCCAACCAGAAGCTCAGGAAAACACCCACAAAACCAAAGAAAGCCACAGGCAGGTATAATTCTATCCATTGGGGTTGACTGGAAAATTGAAATATGGTAGGCAGAAACCCCGAACGAATTAAGCCAGCAAAAAACATGGATGTACCGAAAGAAGCGATCGCCGCATAGACTAAATGATATCCGCGCAGACCTAAACTCAGGGTGAATAGAAACACTGTGAACAAAATAGAGATGACCAAACCTTCGTTGCTATTTTTAGGTGTGTTTAATAGTAAAATTAGCCAGCCTAATCCATAGCTGATTATTCCCATCAGTGAAGCCACCAGAAACCGTCGCCGTTGACCAAATACTCCAGCCACTGTTAGCCCCCATGCAGTTCCTAAGCCGGCGGCAGCAAACACGAGAATTTCTGCGCCTAAGACGGGTTGAGTATTGGGTACTAAGTCAGGTAGCTGACGAAAGATAAATTCGGCAACACGACTACCTAATATTGTGCGATATGCCAAAATAAAACCAGCAATTGTCCCTAGGCTCGCGCCCATACTAGTGAGAGTCATAGCCCAAATTGTGGCAAGACAGGCTAGCAAAAATTTAGCGATCGCTTTAATAATAAAAAGAGCAGTTGTGCCTATGGCTTGAGCAAATTCTGCTAAAGCTTTTTCCACAGCTTGCTGTAACGGCGTAAATTTAGCCCCTACTTGGCGAACAGCATCTTGAATTAGGGAAAATAACCCTGGCTTTAATGGGCCGCGAATAATTTTGGCTAACCGTTTTTGGATGATTGCTGCATTTGCTGGACGCGATCGCACATCTTCCTGTATCATTTCATCCAGCAAATCTGCAAACTGCGGATTCACACGAACTTCAGAACGCCAGTGCAATATTCCAGTTTGCGGATCAGCTAAATCTGGGGGACATTTACCCGTGAGTAATTCAATCATCGTCCGACCGAGGGCATAAAAATCAACGGTTGGTCCCACATAACCCCCAGTAACTTGCTCTGGGGGACTGTAGCCTGAAGTATATAACCTGGTTGAACTCGATTCAGAACGCCACATTGCACCACTAAATTGTTTTGCGCCGCCAAAATCAATTAGCACTAGCTGATCCCCAGCCATTCCCCCCGAAAGCATGGGTGTAGTTGGGGAAGTAGTACGCAACATTAAATTAGAAGGCTTAATATCTCGATGAATAATCTGACGCTTGTGCAATTCCTGCAAAATCTGCACAGCCTGGGAAAACCAGCTTAACACCAAATCCTCTGGACATCCTTGAGGATACTGTTTGCCGATTTCTTCTAGGGTTTGGCCATTGATTTTTTCCATCACCAAACAAGGTATTTGGCGCGGTTTGGGATTAGACAAATTGAGTTGAAAGTACCCGTCAGCATCCACGCGGGGAACACCAGGATCTTGCAGCCGACTTAAAACTGCTGCCTCTTGCGTAAACAATTCCAGTGCTTTCGGTGCATTTTCCACCAATACTTTCAGTACTTTCTCGGTTTGGGTTCTCTCATCCCAAACAGTATAAATTTGGGCAAATCCTCCTGCACCCAAGGTTTGGAGTGGAACATAGCGGTTTAGTAGCTGTAACGGTGCGCCACAGCTGTTGCAAAATTTGTTTCCCCAAGGTTGGGGATAGGGATATTCACAGTCAGGATTTATGCAGTGAACCGCAGTCTGAAGGATAGGGGACACAACCGCTACAGTACGAAGGCTGCCTCGATTTTAGCGTTTCTTCAGATGAAGAGATTTACATGCTGTAGGGGCAATTCCTGAATCATTGGTGTCAACTTAACGTGAAACCCTTGTCAAAACGTGATTTTGAATTAAATCACCTAGCATCAAGATCCGCGTCACCCCACCCCGGTTTTGTCTAAAGCCAAAACCTCCCCTCCCCTTGCCAAGGTGAGGGGTAAAACGTATGTCAGGTAAGCGTTGTAGCTCAATTTGACACGTATGTTCATGAATTGCCCCTACAGCGTAGACTTTTCCCTATTGCCTATTCCTTTTGTTCACGATTAATCCAAATACCTCTCAATCCAGCTGCTTTTGCTCCGTTATAGTCTTCTGTGACGCTGTCGCCAATGTGCCAAGCCGCCTCTGGTTGACAGTCATGTTTTTCTAAAGCCACGGTAAAAATTTGGGGATTGGGTTTAGCTACACCTACCTGGGTAGAAATTGTGATGGAGGTAAAAAAGTCCCTCAATCCCAAGCTTTGCAACACTGAATAAATCCGGGAATCGAAATTAGACACCACTCCCAACTCAATTCCTAAGCGCCGCCAGTTTACCAAAGCTGATAGCACATCAGGATAGACAAACCACGCTTGGGCAGTGCCAAAGTGGATATAGAGTTCACTAAAAAAAGCCGAAAAGTCTGAAAATTGCTTGATAACGCCAGCGCTTTCAAAGGTATTGAAGGCAATTTTCTGCCACCAATCAAACTCATGTTGGGGAATGTCTTGGTTGTCAGCGTCCGGAAATATCGGCGGTGGTGCTGCTTTAAAGCTTTGGATAAATTTTGTATTCAATATATCGGCTGAAACTTCAACGCCAAATTCCTGGGCTATCTGACGATAAACTTCGCCTACACTACCTTTGACGCCGATGAGTGTGCCTACAGCATCTAAAAAAATAACTTTCGGTCGTTCCATCAAACTTTTATGATTTTGAATCCTAGAGTTGAGATTTTTGCTTATCAGAAGCTCTCAGTGCGTTGTCATGATTACGCAACATCTGCTATCGAGAAAGCGTCTCTATAATAGGACGGACTAGCCAGTTAAAACCAACTTTTAGTTGATGATCTAGAGTTGGTAGCCGATACAGATAAGCAAGGCGACGGCCGACATAAGCCAAGGGTCCATCTAGTTTGATTCCTAAACCAGTTAAGGTAGCGTTGTCTATTCCTAGCGCTAACATTTCGCCTAACTTTTGGTAACGGAAGGGTAATAGAGGACGATTAGTCAGACTTGCCCAGATATTCCAAGCGGTATAATCAGCTTGTTGAAACGCAGCTTGGGCGGTGGCGGGGACTTGTTGTCCTTCTGCATCTAAAGTGTCTGCCAAATCTCCCAAGGCGAAAATTTCTGGATGGTCGAAAACTTGTAGAGTTGGTGTGGTGCTGATTTGACCCCGCTGATTTTGTTTGAGGGGTAGGGATTTAACGACAGAACTAACCCGCGTTCCCACTGTCCAAATTACCAAATCGACAGGAATCGTGTCTACTTGGTTTTTGTATTCTAGGGAGATTGTATCTGGCCCAATTGATTCAATTTTTGTGTCTAAATCAATAAATACATTGCGTGCATCTAAAGCTTTTTTTGCGGCTTCGCGGTTAAAATCTGGGGAAGTTCGCAAAATTTGGTCAGCAATATCTATGAGTCGGAAGCGTCCCCTGTCTTTGAGTCTGTCTGCTAACTTACAAGCTAATTCTACGCCGCTGTAACCAGCGCCAGCGATCGCCACCCGAATTTTATCAGCATCTGATGCTTCTAAGACCCTTAGGCGTTCTTCCAGACGGTAGGCGTCAGTGATAGTGCGGAATGGGTAAGCGTAGGATGTGGCACCAGCAACTAAATCTAGTGGTGTTTCTCCACCCAAAGCTAATACTAGGCGATCGTAGGCGAGTTCTGGCCCATCTTGTAACTGTACCAGCTGCTGAGTTGTATCAATTCCCGCCACAACTGCTTGATAAAAACGCACACCTGTGTTTGCTAAAAGTTCTGTAAAAGGTGGGGCAATTTCCCAGGTTTGCAGTTCCCCGGTGAGTAATTCGTAGAGTAAAGGAGAGAATAAGAAGCGATCGCTTTGATCTACCAGCACAATTTCGGGTTTTTGTGTAGATTCCCAATGCAACTGGCTTAAACGCAGGGCTGTGTAGAGGCCACCAAAGCCTCCACCAAGGATTACAATTCTACTAGTTTGTTGAGTCATCGTTTCTATGGGACAGTCAATCCCCGCAAGGCAACTTAATTTAAGTTTAATGATTTCTTGCCGTCTATGGGGAATAGGGAACTTGTACTGAGCGTACCCCTGCGGTGAAGCAAGCTACGTGTAGCGTCCCGCAGGGAAGTCGAAGTATGGGGCATGGGAAAAATACAGTTGTGTTTCACTACTTAATGAAAGATGCTTTATAAAAAGCGCAAACCGCCTTTCATTTAACAGTTGCATTAACTTAATTGCCACCTGAAGTAACAGTTTGATGATGGGTGGCGGGGTCTTCATTCAACACTTTTGACAGAGTATAGGAAACATATTTAATTTGTAAAAAATCTAAGTATTTGTAGGGTGGGCATTGCCCACCGAAACCTAGATATGGTGGGCAATGTCCACCCTACTGTAAAGCCAAGTAATTTCAGGAATTAAACCGGACTCCTATATCAATGATGCGATAATATTAATACTCATCGCTAAAATAGTAGTGTTAAAAAAGAATGACAAAATCCCATGCACTAAACTCAATCTCCTCATAGAAGATGATGTTGTTTGCACATCGGAAACTTGGCTAGTCATGCCGATAACAAAAGAATAATATAAAAATTCCCAGTAGTCTGGAGAATCATTATTAGGAAAATCTAGCCCCCTAATTATTTCTTCGCTATTACTAGTCTTTTGATAATAAATGTGTGCATATTGCAATGCAAACATTATATGCACCAATAACCAAGAACCCACAATTGTCATAATCGAAAGCATGACGTGTAGGATCAGCAGAATTGGTGTCAACCCTTTTTTATCATTGAGTAAAAATCCAATGGCTAAGACGCTAGCACAAGCTGCAGCAATTACTAGCATAAATATAGTCAAGCGTCCTTCGTGATCAGCCTGGGCATAACGACGAGTTTTTTCTGGGGTAGCCTGGGAAATTTTTAACCAAGCTAAGGCTAAGAAAAAATCAGCGCCTGAATTCCATGCACACAACAGACGAGTAGGTAAGTGCAGCCAAGGCGGAAGTATTATTGAGATAAAGACAGCAAAACCAAGCGCAATGATTAGCCTGGGACGAGGATCGAAGTTTTTAAATAAATTCAATTGCACAGGTAATTTGACACATGATTCTAACTATAGAACTACTATTTGATTTTTGAAATGCGTGTAGGGTGCGTTAGGATGAAATCCGTAACGCACCATGATCAAGGATTTGGTGCGTTACGCTGTCGCTAACGCACCCTACTCATAACTACTCATAACTAGTAGGGTGGGCAATGCCCACCGAAACCTGAATATGGTGCAATACAGTTCAGTTACAACAGTTTTTATGTATTCGCTCAGGTGATAGATACCCGACTTCTCAAAGAAGTCGGGTATCTGGGTATTATTACCAAATCACATAACCTTCCCATTTCTCTAACATCTTACCACTCACACCAGGAACTTTTTCTAAGTCTTGTGTAGATGTAAATTTTTGCTGCTGACGCAGCATAATTATCTTTTGGGCTAATTTTTTGCCTACACCAGGAAGAGATTCTAATTCTGCTTGAGTGGCAGTGTTGATATTTATTGGTTTGATTATTTTATTTTCACTTGACGAGGGAGTTTTTATCTGAGAACACTGTTGTTTTTCTGCTGTAACTTTTTGTTGTATTTTAGGTGGTAAACCCAAATTTACATGCTTGTAAAGACGTGAAAATTCGCGCACATAATGGGCGGCAACTGTGGGATTTTTAATCACGACAACTGTCTCATCATTGCCAGTATTGGCGGCATCTGACCAATTATGTGAACCTGCAATTACTGTTTGTCCATCAATTACAGCAAATTTATGATGGAGCAAATCTCCTTTGGGTAGGGTAGGTGTGCCCACACTACTAATCGGGTTTTGCCAAGGCTTATTATCTAGTTCATATTTACATTTATTACTAAGAGCAACCCCCATCATATCTAGGGCTTCGCTATAATTACGAAAGATAAATTGTGGTTCAATTAAAGCGCGGACTACTACATTTTGTTGATGGCGATTTTCTAGAATGTTAGCAAGGCGCTGTTCAGAAAATACAAACAATGCCATGTCAACAGATTTAGTAGATGACTCTAAAGTTTTGCCAATTAAACCATTACTGCTATTACTCCAAGGTTGAGTGGGGGAAGTGGGCGAAAACTGGACGGTGATTGAGCTTTCACCTAAATTAATTGTTTTTGGTAAACGCGGCGGTTTTTTGATGCCAAATCGACTATCTGGTTTACCTGCTGGTCCATCACCCCACATAATGTTAAATTCTTCTGTGAATAAAGATGCTAATTCTGGGCTGTCAATCTGTAATAAATTATTGGCATTGCCTAAACTGCTGGAATTACTAAAATCGCCGAAAATATCACTCAATGTGAAATTCGCAGAAGTTACAATGAGAATTTTATTGTCTACAATCACAAATTTATGATGCATCAAACTGCTACCGTCTGAGCCATCTGCTGTGTCATCTAACCAAGCAATTTTGGCATTTTGGAGCATCGCTAGCGCATCTTTTTGATTAACTTCTTCTGGGCTGAGTTTTTTATCCTGATTGGTGTCTACAAATTTGAGAAATTCTTGATATCGTTCCTGTTCTCTTTTATCTAACTGACGCACTTCATGAGGTGATAAGCTACTCCAAGGACGGCTATAAATATTTTCTAAAATTACTCTGACTTTTACCCCAGCTTTTTGTTTAGCTATAAGTGCTTGAGCAATTTTGGGTAAACGTAATTCTTGTACTGCTACATCTACTGTGAATTTAGCTTGAGAAATAGCGTCAATAATTTGTTGTTCTAAGTTATCTCCCAAACGTGTTTGCTGTCGGTAAGGTTCGGTAAACTCTACAGATTCGCTATGGTTAAAGTTAACTTTCACGAATGTGTCTTGTGGTAGAGGTGCTAGACGGCGATTATAAGACTGGACTCGTTGACAAGCACTGAGGGGAAATATCAGTACAAAGATATAAAATAAATACCTTTGGCTAGGAATAAGTTGCACTGTAATCTGCTAAAAATAAATTGGGGGTGAACACATTTATAGTTCCCAAAATAACCTGTAAATATGTGTGTAGAAACGGAGCAAAAATTTCACCCATACACGCGAAATTATGGAGATTTTTTCAGAATTTGACAACTTAAATCTCCGGCGAAAACATCAGCAGCCTTTTACCATACTCAGTACTGAGTGCTGAGTCCTGAGTGCTGAGTAAATTAACGGGTACTCAGTACTTTTGCACTTGGTAAATGCCCCGCCCGATGTTAAGCGGAATCTTTTAATACAGGAGTTGGTTGATACCCCACCCCTCGTGGGTGGTCTTTTTAACTCAGCACTCAGCACTCGGAACTCAGCACTCTTCATTAGCGTGTGTCATCACTATTATTGGTCGTATGCAAATATATCTAGATTACAGTGCTACTACTCCCCCTCGCTCAGAAGCGATCGCTCTTCTGCAAACAGTCCTCACTCAACAGTGGGGAAACCCTTCTAGTTTGCATGAGTGGGGAAACCGAGCGGCAACAATTGTAGAACAAGCCAGAATCCAAGTGGCAGGATTAATTAACGCCCCGGTTCCCGAATCGATAATTTTTACCTCTGGTGGCACAGAGGCAGATAATCTGGCAATTATGGGTGTTGCTCGGTTGTATTCCGCGCCTCAACACATGATTATTTCTAGCGTTGAACATTCCGCAATTTATGAACCAATACGATCGCTAGAAAGATGGGGGTGGGAGGTGACGCGCCTGGGTGTGGATGGTAAAGGCAGAGTCAATCCCCTAGATTTACAAGCTGCATTACGAGATAATACTGTGTTAGTCTCTGTGATTTACGGTCAAAGCGAAGTTGGCACAGTACAACCGATCGCCGAACTAGGAAATATTGCCCGCACTCATGGCGTATTGTTTCATACAGATGCAGTGCAAGCAGCAGGACGATTACCGATTGATGTGCAACAATTGCCTGTAGATTTATTGAGTCTTTCTAGTCATAAATTATATGGGCCGCAAGGTGCAGGGGCGCTATATGTGCGTTCTGGAGTAGAATTATGGCCTCTGCTGGGTGGTGGTGGACAAGAAATGGGATTGCGTTCGGGTACGCAAGCAGTACCGATAATTGCTGGTTTTGGTGTAGCAGCAGAGTTAGCAGCGCAAGAAATGGCGCAAGAAACACCAAGATTGATTGCGTTACGCGATCGCGCCTTTGCCCAATTAGCTGACGTTCCTGGTTTAATTCCTACAGGCGATCGCTACCATCGTTTACCGCACCATGTCAGTTTTTCTCTAGCATCCGCCGATGGAGAAAAACTCAGTGGTAAAACTTTAGTGCGACACATGAATTTAGCTGGTATTGGCATTAGCGCCGGCTCGGCCTGTCACAGTGGTAAACTTAGCCCCAGTCCCATACTCTTAGCAATGGGTTATTCAGAACAAGCCGCCTTGGGTGGAATTCGCCTGACTCTGGGGCGTGACACTACTGAAGCCGATGTCGATTGGACAGCGATGGTGTTAAAGCAAGTTTTGCAACGGCTGATACCAGATTTATCGCCAGCTACGAAGTGACATTTTTAGCTTAAACAAAAAAACACTAAAATCATTATAATGCGACGAGACTCGATATTTTACAAACTGTTTCCACAATCCCCCAGTTCACTCTTTGAATTATTGACAAATCCTCCAACAAATGCAGATGCTTACAGATTTGATTCAGTAGCTGTCTTGGAAAAATTTCTGAGGAAATGCGCCTTCAAGTTTCCAGTTTACCTTTACCTGTTCTCGAAGATTGGAGCGAAGCACTGTTAGATTTTACCAGTTTGGCTGATTTACAGGTTTGGTTAGCAGCCCGATAAATTCAAATACTGGTTGTCACGAAAATGCATTCACAAATTTAGCATCACTAAGCTGTTTTAAAAAACCGAATGATTTCGCGGACATGATCGAGAAATTGCCCATCGGTGGAAAGTTGAGCGATCGCATTTCTCGCTTCCCTCGCCAAGCGTTCATGTTCAGTTTGATTTGTCGCGCGTAATTCTTCTAAGTTAGCAGCAATCCGGGCTAAATCTCGGCGAGTTTCTTCACTAAAACGTTGTTGATTCGCGGGGATTGAGTAGTCCCTTTCTGGATCGAGTTGTTCTTCTAAACGTTGAACTTTTTGTTCAAATTCGGAGAAACGATTGCGGAGTTCAACAATATCTTCGCGGGGATACTTCCATTCTTGGCGAATCATCGTTAGCCGTGTGTATAAATATTCATAGGCACGGATTGCAGGACGTAAGATAGTTAATAACAAAGCAGCACCGGAACTGATGTATCCTACGGTACTAATACCAGTAGCAGCCAGAGTATAAAGACCGATCGCTGAAAATAAGTGTAAAGCCACAGCAACCCAGAGCGATCGCTTGGCTAAAACACTAACATATTTTAGTTGTTTCCCATCTACCGGAATTCCTTTTTCTGCCGATTGTGCAGCTTCTGCTAAGACTTCTTTAGCCTGAAAATGGACATTCCAAGGTACAGTGACAATCACCAACAACCACCAAAAACTAGCACCACCAATTATCCAGTCGAGGAAGTTACCAGAAGGGATGTGTAACCATTGCAGTATGCCAAAAGCCACCAGCACCAACACCATAATTGAGCCAATGGAACTGATGAAGAAGTTAAAATACATTTTGTCCTGTCTCCAGTGAAATCATTACCGAAGAAGAATTCAGAATACAGGAGTCAGAATCCAGCATAGATAGGAGTGTGACTAGTGGTTTGTCAATTTTGTTTTGAGGGGTTTTTGGTAGTGCGGGCCGAAAAGCCCGCGTGAGCGAGACGCTCACACTACAGTCCCTCATTTCAACCCTGACAGACTACTAGTACAGTGCGGCGGAAATAAGCAGACCATTCTCAATCGCTAAAAAGCTTACTCCATATTACTTTTGACTTTTGACTTCCGCCTTTTGACTTCCGCCTTGCGGTACTAGATGTCGAATCAAGGTTGACTGCTGGGCTGTTTTGAATTCTGTCTTCTGTTTCCTTCTTATCCCGATCATGATTGTACTGGGCAGTTATACGGAACGCAGTGTGATGGTTTGTGTTTTTGCACACAGCGGCTATAAGATAAGATAGCTACGCCAAACTGCTTGATTATCCTTGCTATTCTTGTCTGGTAGCAGTAAGCGCCAAGATTTACCTTCTCGCTGAATTTGCAGATAAATCTCAAATTGCTGTTGCAGTTGCGTCAACTGTCGCTCTGGTAACTTAATAATTAAGTCATAGGTTCCCCGCACACGGAAAGCTGGTAAATTTTCCACAGTCAGAGGTTGTTCTTGGCTAATTGATAGCCGTTTGATTTCCAAACCTTGAAAATCCAGATCCAGCTTTTGGTTGAGTTGCTGCTGGGTTTGTTCTAGCTGGAGTGCGATCGCCTTTTGCACTAACTGGCTAGTCGGTAGCAGTCCAATAGTGCCACAAGCCGTCAATAGCACCAGTAAAATCGCTGTCAACACTAGCCGCATCATGTTACTCAATACATCCTTACTCTTAAGCGATAGTATAACGGTAGATAGATTTCTTTCACAGTTAACTGATAACTGTTCACTGATAACTGATTTAACATGCCAAAACAGACTATCGGTCTTGATGACCAACTCTACAATTATTTGCTCTCAGTTTCACTGCGGGAACCAGAGATTCTCCAGAAATTGCGTCAAGAAACAGCCAGCCATCCTAGAAGTGGGATGCAGATATCGCCTGAACAAGGGCAATTTTTAGCGCTGCTAATCCAGTTAATTGGAGCCAAGAAAACCCTAGAAGTAGGCGTATTCACAGGTTATAGCTCCACTGTCGTCGCCTTAGCGTTACCTGCGGATGGTAAGATTATCGCGGCTGATGTGAGTGAAGAATTTACAGCGATCGCCCGGCGCTATTGGCAGCTAGCAGGTGTAGCCGATAAAATCGATTTGCGATTAGCACCGGGTTTAGAAACTTTAGATCACCTATTGGCAACTGGACAAGCCGAAACATTCGACTTTGCCTTTATCGATGCCGATAAAGAAAATTATGATGGATATTACGAGCGAGCATTACAATTAGTGCGTCCAGGAGGCTTAATTGCCATTGATAATGTTTTGTGGTCTGGACGAGTTGCTGATCCCCAAATTCAAGATGAAAGTACCCAAATTATCCGTGCGCTCAACGAAAAATTACACCACGATCAACGAGTAACCCTCTCCCTTGTACCAATCGCCGATGGACTCACCTTAGCCATCAAAAGACCTTAGTATTTTGTAATGTAGACTGCTCCATAATTTCCCATTGAATTGCATACATTAATATTAAAAGTACCGCCCATAGCAAACAAAGGGTAATGGATATAACCAACAATCCATTACCCTTTGTCATAACTAGGACTCTTGTAAAAGTCCTAATTTTCGTATTCTTCTTTGCGTCTACCCTGTGGGTTCCGCTTGCGGTATGCGCCTAAGCCGCTCGGCGTCTATGCGTGAGCTAATCACACTATATTCAACAACGCCAAAATATTTATGCAAGAAATCTATTGCATCAGTATTAGAAATTGTAACCAACTCCTAAAGTTAAACCGACACTAGTTTCATCAAAAAAGGCTGCATTCACAGCACCTGTAGCTGTAAATCGAGAACCTAAAGGAACGTCCACACCACCAGTTAACAACAAAGCCAGATCCGTTTCATTTGTAGTATCAATAGCTACGCCAGCACCGACAAAAGGAGCGATGGGGAACCTACGTCCAGCAGCTTCAGCAGAGGTTTGTGGGGCAAAATCCAAAGTTACTGGTACTAGAATTAAGGTATTATCCCCAAAAATTGCCGAGGGGCGCACCGATATATTACGTGTCAGTCCGATTTTACTGATCACCGAGAAGTTTCCTACACTCAAAGCATTAGTACCAAGTAGACCAATGTTACCACCTACCCCTATATAGCTAGGGCCACCCAAGGTAGTTCTACCTGGTGTAACCTCACCAGTAGTGTTTCCTGGATTAGTTCCCCCTGGTGATAGCTGACCAATCACATTAGGTGGTATCAGGACTTGGTTAATTGCATGAATTACGCCATTACTAGCTTGGACATTCGCCTGGATAACTGTGGCATCATTGACTGAAATTTGATTACCAGCTTGATCAACCTTAATATTTACGGGTGTGTCCTCAATCGTTTTTATTTGCCCATTTGTCAGTTGACTAGCAGTTAGTTGACCAGGAAGCACATGATATCTCAAAATTTTGATCAATATCTCTCTATTTTCTGGTTGCTCTAACTTTTGCAGAGTCCCTGCAGGTAAAGCAGCAAATGCTTGATCAGTGGGAGCAAAAACTGTATAAGGGCCTGCTTGTTGTAAAGTATCTGTTAAACCTGCTGTCTTTAATAAAGAAGTCAGAGTTGTAAAAGAATTACTAGATGCAGCTAAGGAAACAATATCAGTTCCAGTGGGAGTAGTGCCAGCTGTTCTCCCCACAATATAATTTGTAGCTGCAACATTGCTAGCTAGGGGTTGTAACTGTCCCTGTTTCACTAAAGCTTGATATAAAATTGCTGCTGCTTCCGCACGAGTTAGCGGTGTCAGCGGATTGAGTTGTTGAACATTGGGATAGTTGACAACAATATTAGCTTGTGTTGCCGCAGCGACATTATTAACGGCGTAGCTGGGGATAGCTGAAGCATCTGTGTAGTAAGTACTGAGAACATTAGATGCAGCATCGCTAGTAGTCAAACGCAAGCCACTTGTTAAAGCTACGATCGCCTCTACTTTAGGAATTTGTTGATTTGGTCGAAACACATTCCCAGGGTATCCAGATAGAAACCCAGTTTCATAAGCTTTCTGAATTGCAGCAGCCGCCCAGTAGTTAGCCGGAACGTCACTAAAGCCACCCGCACTTAATTGTCGAACCGGGTTTTGGTTAAAAGCTTTTTGAATTAATACTGCAAATTCAGCGCGAGTCACAGGCTGATTCGGCCTAAAAGTTCCATCAGGAAAGCCAGTGACTACACTTCTGCTAGCTAAGGCTTGAATAAATGGACTCGCCCAATAATCTGAACTTACATCAGACAAAGTGGCTGTAGAAGTCGGCACTTGGGCGATACTGGGAACAGTGTTTTGAGATGAAGCTGGCGCAGAAATGAAAACTGCAGTAATTGTCGTTGCTGCAATTCCCAGTGCTAGCAAAGTACTTCTAACTGATGATCGACGAAACGAACTACCCATAAAAATATACTCCTCAAAAAGTAAAACTATTTCTCAGATTCATCGATTGAATTTTGGAAAACCCTGTATGCCTAATTGATTAGACATAACTATTTAGCTAACTTGCGTATTTCTTGACCTCCGTCATGAAGATTGGGCATTTCTCAGCCTACTCACAGTTCTGAGAAAGGCTAAACACATTAAGATTAAGCAGCATGAGTTTAGTATTAATAACAGAAAATTTGTCATTACCACACAGATACTATTCTCTACCCCTTGCATTAATCCAACAACTAGCTAAAGGCTGGAATTCTCAGAAAATTTCTCAGTCTTTAGATAGTTGTCTCCGATAATAAATTGCCATTTTCCAGCCTGGAATTAGGTGATATCTGGTGACAAGCCCCTAGGCGTTTATCACTGGTAGATTTAGTGAATGATTGATTTTTGATGTGTGATTAAAAAACATGAAATAGATTTTATTTACACCATTCAGAAAATCTTTTTATAAAAAATATTAGTTGTAATTGATAAATAACAAAATTTATCCAGATATTTGGCTATAAAATACTTGTAATAAAAGCACTATTAAGTATTGGCGATCGCTACTCTTATAAATGCTGAGATACTGAGTAGCCAATCATCACAAATCGCTCTCTATCTCCACTTTTTGCCTATCTTTTCTAGATTCACAAGCTATTTATAAAGTGATGATAAAGTTTTTGTAAAACCTATGATAAATGCTTGGACAAATCAAGGCAGTTATACTTACAATTCATAGCGCAATCTAATAAAAGTTCATCGGTAACAATATGAGTACCATAATTAAAAAAGTACAGAATCAATTTCTGAGAAATATTTATAACATGCCATTTTGGCAACATCAGGCTGAACTTGAATATCAGACAGCAGTGGCACAACATATTCCAAATTTACCTGTACTTTCGACTACTGATATGAATTTAGTCGAGACAATCAAAAATGAAGGAGTTGCAATTACTTCATTGGCAGATTTAGAAATTGCATCCACTCCTGATATGTTCCAGTCAGCAAAAAACCTGATGCCTAAAATCCCACCGAGTATTACTGGCAATAAAAACGAATTTGTCGTTCACGCCAGTTCACAGCAAATAATGGAGCATCCAGAGATTTTTTTATGGGGTATAGAACCACGTTTAATCAATATAGTGGAGACTTATCTTGGATTACCAGTAGCCTATCATGGAGCGTATTTCCGTAGAGATATCGCTAATCAAGTCGAGCGCAAATCAAGGCTGTGGCATATAGATAAAGAAGATAGAAAAGTACTGAAAATTTTTATCTATTTACATGACATGACTGAAGACACTGGACCTTTTCAATATATTTCACAGTCTGTGACTACAACAGTTGCTGATACTCTTAAATATAATCATGGCTATATCCAAGACGCCACAATGCAGAAGTTTATATCACCTCCACACTGTCAATCTTGTCTTGGTTCTGCTGGCACTGTGGTTTTTGCTGCCACCGGCAGTATTTTTCATAGAGGAAAGCCACCTGTAGCCAGAGATAGATTTACTATCTTTTTTGACTACACTTCGACAAGACAAAAGCTATCATCTTATCGCACATTATCTCTACCAGAGGATGATTTAATTTTGATATCACAGAATCTTGCGGAACAGCAAAGAAAGTGTTTATTTTGGCAATAACTTATTATCCTAATATCAACTCAGCTACTAATTTGTATGTCAAGGGTCAAGAGTCAAGGGTCAAGAGTTATTAATTATTTTTCCCCCATCTCTCTCATCCCTTTCGTCAAGATGGGAAAATTAAACGCCTCATAGCTTAATTCAGTCCTAACTGTTGCTTTAAGACTGCTGGGAGATTAATTGCTTTATCCAATCCTTGGACATCTTGCCAGTTTGTATCTTCGTCCCAGTGTATAGCTTTGAAGAATTCATCTCCGAGATTGGCATCGCTGAGGTTAGCACGACTGAGGTTAGCGCGGCTGAGGTTATCACCACTCAGGTTGGCACTACTAAGGTTAGCATCACTGAGGTTGGCGCGTTTGAGGTTAGCACGGCTGAGGTTAGCACGGTTGAGGTTAGCGTCGCTGAGGTCCGCGCCACTCAAATCTGCACCACTGAGGTCTGCACCGCTAAGGTTGGCGCGGCTGAGGTCTGCACGGCTGAAGTTCGCACCACTGAGGTTGGCGCGATTCAGATTAGCGCGGCTGAGGTAAACGCCATTGAGGTTGGCGCGGCTAAGGTTTGCAGTGCTGAGGTCTGCACCACTCAGATTAGCGCCACTGAGGTTAGCGCGACTGAAATTAGTACCGCTTAAATTAGCACGGCTAAGATTAGCGACACTGAGGTTAGCGCCACTGAGATTAGCACGGCTAAAGTTACCACCACTCAGGTCTGCATCACTGAGGTTAGCGTGGCTGAGATTAGCAAGGCTGAGGTCTGCATCGCTAAGATTAGCGCCACTCAAGTCTGCACCGCCCAGAAACTGACCAACTACACTATTAAAATTCCCCCGCTGAATGCAGTTACTATAATTAATAATCCGCAGTAATTGGTCTGTCCAAGACAATGCACCTGTGGGTTGACCAGATGGATAGAAAGTTATTTGTTGTGAGAATGCAACTTTTTCTTGAGCATAACGGTGCAATTCCAAAAGCAAAATCATCACATTCAACCCAGCATAAATATCAACCTGACGTTGACCAAACCGGATTTCATGCCTTTGTAATTGCTGTGCTTTGATTTGGGGCAAATTTATCGTAAATGAATCGATAAATTCTCCATTGCACCAGCGAATATAAAAATCTTGCAATCGTTGAAATAGTTGCAAAGGTCTAAATGCATGACTTTCTTTGAGCAACTCCATGAGATATCCCACAATTTCTGGCGTTAATCCTCCATAACCAAGCAGATCATAAATTTGCTCATCCATCTGCTGAGTTGCTAAATTAAACTCTCTACCTCTACTGCCTGGTTGTGTCCAGTCTTCGATATTTTCTATGAGTTTAACAGCACATAAAAATTCGCTAAAACTTTTGTGGGTAAATTCTACTGAACCTTCTTTGCTATTAGCAGATTGCTTGAGATAAAAAGTGGCTAATACTTGTCTCAGGGGATGGTCATCTTGGCTATTTCTCGCTTTCTCAATTAAAGCCTGAGCGCTTTTATGATCCTTCAAGCGTTCTTCAATCATTGCAACTGGAGCAACTTGTCCACCAGACTGAATTACACATAAACCAGCTTGTTTGAGGATTTGTTGTAAATCATCAGTCTCCAGTTCTGCTATTTGATGATTGAGAGATGCTGGACGTTGTTTTGTCAGCACCCAATCTAATGACTTTTGATAAATCTGAATTTTTGCTTTAGTAGTTTGGGCATCATTAAACATATCTATATTTATTTCGCCATCCCGATGCATTGCTGCTAATAAATACAGCAATAGAGGTTCTTGTGATAATTGCCGCACTCGTTCTGGACAGTGTTTATTTTGCAAAAACTGCTGAAATTCTGTAGTTTTATCTGCACCAACTAAATTTGACCACTTATGAAACCACTGCTGTTGAACTTCATTATCCATCAGCTGAATTTCCACACGGTCTAAATTTCCTGGCATGAGGCGTTCAATACCTTGCAACGCCAAAGTCCTGCCAGTAATTAAAATTTGATGACCTTTTTCTGAAGTCTGCTGACACAGTTCTTGAAATGCTGCTACTTGCCTGAGAAAATCTTTTAAACTTTCACTAGTTTTAGATTCTAATAGTAATTCATCAAAGCCATCAAGCAAGAATAAAAATCGGGTATTTTTATCAATCAACCAACCGCGATCGCTTGTAGCAAAACTCCTGTCTACTGCGGCTTTCAGAGTATCTTCAAAGTTATTTTCAAATATTTTAATATCACGCAAGCGAATCAAAATTGGTGTCCATACTGGATGTAAATTGCGGTTTACCCAAGCAGCAAACATCCGACAAAAAACGCTTTTACCTTTGCCTGGGCCAGCTTGGATAAACATCACTTGGCGCTGTTTATGAGGAATTTCGTCATTTAAAATTTTTTCTGCCCAAGTTTTTAAGTCAAAGGCTTCCCATTTTTCATAACCATCAGCATCTACTTCTCTAGCTTTTAGTGGTACATAAATATCTGTAAAACAAAATTGTTCATCAAAAACTTTTTCCCTCGGTTGTTGAGCAATATATTCTTGCAGATATTTATCGATGCTGTGAAACTTTTCCTCTTCTTGTCGCCAGTTACCAAAAGCTGGTCGAGGCAGATTTTTGAGGATATCCCTGGAATCTATGCGGGCGGGAATGATGTAGCGATAAGTATTCCAAGCTATGCGCTGTGTTAAGCGATTAATGGAACTTTGGTGAAATCTGGTAGATTGCAGCCGTACTGATAATACTTGGTTAAATGCTGCTGCTAATTTCGATTCATGGAAACAAAGAAGAACATCGATAAAATCTTGATAGTCTAATTCCAACTCACCGAGTTTTTGCAGTTGTTTTTTGACTGCTTCAGCAACATTGTGATTAGCATCCCAATTAACATTTGCATATAAAGATAAAATTTCCTTGACACTTTCTAAATAAGCTGCTTGACTAACTATAAAGACAAAATCTTCTAAAGCTAAGTCTTGCTCCTGGATTTCGCTAGCTAGTTTCAATAAAGCAGTGCCAGTTGGCACAAATGGCAACCCTGTACTAACCACTTGGGCGATCGGTAAGCACAATACATCTAATAATGAAGATGAATTTTGTAACAGGGGTTTTAAGGCTTCTATGCTGGCACCTTGTTCTTTCAAGGTTACGGCCGCTACTAAAACTGCCTTACCTGGCTTGATTGTTGTGTTCAAACTCTCTTCCACAGAGAATAATTCCTGAAACTGATTCCAGATTTGCGATAGACGCTTTTTCATGCTTTGCCGACCGTACAATTACTGACATTTTAGAGCCTACCGTAAAATAGTCCTTTTGCACGAATATTTAGCAAGCTGAAAACTCTGCTGGGTAAAGCTATTTTTTGCAGCCTTATCTGATCGTTGCATCAAAGATGATGTGAGCGATCGCACATCCCGCATGTTAAACAATCTTAACTGTGATAGCGGTTATCGTCTGAGTCCAATACACTCATAAGGTCACGGCAGTACCCCTACACACGACGATATAATTTTGTATTGCATCCAACTGATAACCGCTATAACTGTTAACTGATTTAACTCAACCCCAGTTGTTCTTTTAATGCTTCTGGCACATTCAATGCCGTCTCTAATCCCCGCACTCCTTCCCATTGCTGCTTCTCACCCCAAGTCATTTCTTCTAGGTTGGCATCACTCACATCAGCACCGCCAAGAATAGCGCAGCTAAGGTTGGTATGACTGAGGTCAGCACCATTGAGCAGGGCACCGCTGAGATTGCTACCACTGAGGTTAGCTCTGTTCAGGTTAGCATAGCTGAGGTCAGTGCCAAAGAGTATTGCATCACTAAGGTCAGCATCGCTAAGGTCGGCTTCACTTAGCAGTACTCCACTGAGGTCGGCATCGTTGAGAATCACCCCACTGAGGTCTACACCGCTGAGGTCAGCACCCAAGAACATTGCGCCGTTGAGTCTGGCATAGTTGAGTTTTGCGCCGTTAAGTTTTGCGTAGCTGAGGTCAGCGGCGATGAGAATGGCATCACTGAGGTTAGTACTGAACAGAATTGTGTCGCTGAGGTTAGTACCGTTAAGGATAGCCTTACTCATATCAGCACCACTCAGGTCGGCGCGGCAAAGGTCAGCATGGCTCAAATTCACACCACTGAGGTTGGCATCACTGAGGTTAGCACCAAACAGGTGAGTGTGACTGAGATCAGCACTGCTGAGATTGGCGTCCTTAAGATTAGCACTGCTGAGGTCAGCACTATTCAGGTTGGTGCTGCTAAGGTCGGCGCTGCTAAGGTCGGCGCTGCTAAGGTTGGTGCGATTGAGGTCAGTATTAGTGAGGTTAGCACCGCTAAGGTTGGCACTGCTGAGGTCAGCGTGGCTGAGGTTGGCATTGCTAAGGTTGGCACCGCTGAGGTTAGCATCACCAAGGTTTGCCCCAGAAAGGTTGGCACCGCTGAAGTTGACACCTGTGAGATTAGCATCTCCTAGGTAAGCACCGCTGAGGTTAGCACCGCTGAAATTGGCACCTGTTAAGTTAGCATCCCCTAGATAAGCACCCCTAAAGTTGCCGCCTCTCAGAAATTCCCCGACTATGCTGCTAAAATTGCCAATTTCAATAGCATCGCTGTAGTGAATAACGCGGAGTAGTTGGGATGTGAAGAAACTTTCTGTGTCTGGTTGAGAGGATGGATAGAAGTTAATCTGTGGCTGGAGTTCATTTTGCTGTTGAGCATAGCGGTGTAACTCCAAGAGTAAAATTAGTACGTTAAGACCTGTATATATATCTACTTGTCTTAGTCCCATGACAATACCTTGTGCTGCCATGTGAAGCATTTTTTTCTGAGGTAAATTATCACTAGGTGGAGCATCCAGAAATTCGCCTTGACACCAGCGGCGATAAAAATCTTCTAAGGATTGGAATAGCTGCACTGGACGAAATTTTTTACTCTTAGTCAGCAAGTCCATTACTTGAGCAACGATTTCAGTTGTCAGCGCACCATTGCCTAGGACATCATAAATCTCTTGATGCAGTTGGCGATGCTTCTTTGTATTTAGCCGGTGTGCATCTACGCTGATGATAGGTTGCATCTCGCTTGTATTCAACGTCAACCCATGACTGGGTTTTGTCCATTCTTCTAAGCTTTTTTGCAGTCGTTGTGGCAATAAAGATGCCAGCAAATGTTCTTGAGAAGTCTGAAGACTTTTATCTGGCTCGGGAATAATTTTTCTTAGAGGTAAAACTGCTTCGGCTTCTGGAGATGTTTTGTGTGACATCTCTTCTGGTCCTGTACCCCTGAAGTAATTTCTCAAAAGCTGCCAAACTTGAGATAATTGTGCCATTTTAGTATCCGATAATACTGCTCAGTTACTTATGCAATAGAGCTACTCTGAAAATTTTTCTTTACCTAAGTAGCTTCTCAGCGACAGAAAAGGTTTGTATAATATGTAACTTATGATTGGACAAAAATAGGTTAGTATTCGCTAAACTATAGCAGTCTTGCACTTTATTGCTGTGTAAAAAGAAAGCGTCGGCTGGAAAAGTTTTTGATTTTTCAGTAAATTCATCAGTTTTGCCCAAATTGTTGTATTTTTTTCCCAGCAACTTTACTAGTCTGATGTAAGAATAATACGTACTGTTTGCTACAGATGCAATTGTTAGCAAAAATACTACAGCAAAACAGTGCAATCAAGCTAAACAATGGTGATAATAATTAAACTGAAAAGTTTATTGCTGGATATCAGGCAGCTAAGAAGATTTTCCGGTTGCCTCGTTTATCTGAGCGTCAGGCAGCTTGACTTGGCAAAAATGACAAATTAATTAGTTTTTCGTTGTCAGGGGTAGATTTAGATGAATAAATTAACTTTTTATGTGTTCTTGTTGCAAGGGTTGTTTTTAGGAATAGCAACTGCTAGCGCCAAGGCACAGTCTGTAAACGCGGTTGATAGCAATTTACGTACCAGCCAAAAGACAGATATGGTTCATGTGGGTACGGCTGCTGCACAACTCGTCTTTGAACCAGCGCCACGTCACTCTATTGCCGGACTGAAGCCAGAGCGAGTTTGGGTACTCAATCAGAATCAACAGGTACAACGCCAAGCTTTTAATTGGGTAGTTCAAGACGCTAAACAGGCGGGACAGCAACCATTTTTGCAAGCAGAAAAACCCCCGACTAAGCCAAATGATAAGCCCAAGCCTGGTGTCAAACCACCCAAGAAAGATGATTTAGAAGCATTCGCTGAAGTAGTTAAAGACACAGAAAAATCAGAGGGGTTGTTTACCCTTTATCGCCAGAAAGAAAAGAATAAAATTTATTTAGAAATTCAACCCGATCAGCTGAATAAAAATTACCTGGCTACGTCAACCCTGGAATCGGGTATTGGTGAACAGGGTATTTACAGCGGTATGCCTTTGCAAGATTTTCTATTCTATTTCAAACGGGTGGAAAATAACTTACAATTTGTTGTCCGCAATGTTAATTTTCGTACCAGAGAAGGCGATCCACAAGTGCGATCGCTGGCCCGTTCATTTAGTGACTCTGTACTTTACACTATTCCCATCAAAAGCATTCACACCGAGCGCAAAACTATCTTAATTGACTTGGGTGATTTGCTACTCACAGACTTGGCGGGCTTATCTTTGAGTTTAGGTATGGGTTCAGGCACAGACCAGTCTTCTTTTGGTAGTGCTAAGGCTTTTCCCCAAAACTTAGAAATTGAGTCAATTTTGAATTTCACTGGTGGTAGTAGCAGTCGTGAGAGTGAGATGCCGAGTTTTGCGACCTTACCTGATGGACGTGGTTTTACTCTGCGTGTCCACTACAGTCTGTCGCAACTTCCCACCAATAGTTATCAACCCCGCTTGGCTGATGAGCGTGTTGGTTATTTTATCACTGCTTACCAAGATTTGACCAAGGACGACAAGGGCGATCCTTTTGTCCGCTATATCAATCGCTGGAATTTAGAAAAACAAGACCCAAAAGCGGCAATATCTCCACCGAAAAAACCGATTGTCTTCTGGATTGATAATGCTGTGCCTTATGAGTACCGCGACTCTATTAAAGAAGGCGTATTGATGTGGAACAAGGCTTTTCTGAAGGTGGGTTTCAAAGATGCGATCGAAGTCCGCCAAATGCCGGATGATGCTAAATGGGACCCAGCAGATATCCGCTACAACACGATTCGCTGGATTAACACGGTAGATGGTTTTTTTGCGATGGGCCCATCTCGTGTCAATCCCTTGACTGGGGAAATTTTGGATGCAGATATTCTAGTGGATGCGAGCTTTGTGCGTGTCCTCAAAAGTGAATACCGCCAAATTGTACAACCCAGCAACATCCAAACCCGCACTTCTTTGTCAGCTTTGATGCAAAATAACGCCCTTTGCAGCAACGGCCAGCCACAGTCAAAGGAAAAGCCGTTGTTAAGCCGTTTAGCGAAATTGGCAGGTGAATATGATGTCTGCTATGGGATGGAAGCTGCTAACCAGTTTGCTTTGGGTTCTCTGGCGGTATCGCTTTTGCAAGACACTACCGCCACTCCGGATCAATTGAAAGAATATATTCATCAACAATTACGTTTAATCATCGCTCATGAAGTTGGACATACCCTTGGTTTACGTCACAATTTCCGTGGTAGCACCTTGCTAGCGCCAAAGGAGATGAACAATAAGGAAATCACCAACAGCAGAGGTTTAACTACGTCGGTGATGGATTATATTCCGCCAAATATTGCGCCTCAAGGCACGAAGCAGGGAGATTATTTTCCTAGTGCGATCGGGCCTTATGATGAATGGGCAATTAAATATGGGTATACATCAACTCAAGCTACAACACCTGTAGCTGAAAAATCTGTTTTGGCAGAAATTGCTGGACAATCTGACAAGCCTGAGTTTAGTTATTCTACAGATGAGGATAGGTATGACCTCGACCCCACTGCTAATGCCTGGGATAATAGTAATGATGTGCTGCTTTATTCACAGTGGCAGTTAGATAATTCACGTCTGATGTGGGATCGTCTCAATAAGCGTTACCCAACAGAGGGCGAGAGTTACAGCGATGTTAGCAATCGATTTAGCACTATCTTAGGTAACTATTTTCAAAATATTTTCTACACTACAAAATACATTGGGGGACAGTCTTTCTACCGAGTCCAGGTTGGTAATGTGTCATCTAGTAAACCTAGTAGCCAACGTCGATTACCATTTGAACCAGTGCCTGTGGAACAGCAACGACAGGCTTTAAAGACGTTACAAAAGTATGTGTTTGCGGAAGATGCGCTGAACTTCTCACCAGAACTGCTGAATAAATTAGCACCTTCTCGTTGGCGACATTGGGGTAGTTATCCTTTGATTGGTCGTTTAGATTATCCGATTCATGATTTGGTATTATTGTTGCAGAGTGCAGTGTTGCGGGATTTGCTTTCCAGCGATCGCCTCACCCGTCTCAAGGATATCGAACTCAAAAGTCAATCAGAAAAAGCACTGAGTATGCCTGAGCTATTTGATACTTTACAGAATGGCATATGGACAGAAGTCGTCAATCCAAAAAGCAAATCGCTGAAAATTTCCAGCCTGCGGCGTGGCTTACAGCGGGAATATCTGGATATCTTGACGGCGATGGTGTTAAGGAAAGAAGCTGTGCCAGAAGATGCGCGGACACTGGCTTGGTATAAAATACGGCAACTACGCGACAAACTAGCGTCAGTTAATTCTACCGATGAATATACTAAAGCGCATTTACTAGAAACACGCGATCGCATTGAGAAAATCTTGAATGCCCCTTTACCAGGGAATTAGTGGGTATCAGCATCAGCTTGGTAGCGGATATTCAAGATCCTATTTATCTGCGTTTATCTGCGTTTATCTGCGTTTAATTTTAGCCCGTACCTGACTAGAGCGAGAAACGCTATATACCAATTCAAATAATGTTTGCAACACATACATTCTGCGTACGGGCACGGCTGCCATAGACTTTCGGGAAAACCGATAGTTTATGGGTGCTGTGCTACTACCCATCTGTCGCCTTCTTTCTTTTTTAAATTGGTATTATCTTCTTTCGCAACCAAAATAATCATAAGGTAGCAAATGATCAAATCTCCTTTTGCTACCTCTATTTTTCTAACTACTCAAAGCTTTGAGAAAGCGTTGCAAACTCTTGAATACACTGGGCTTTTTCCCTGGTACAGCATCTTTTCCTATTTGCGGTTGTCCTTTCAAGAGGATTAAATCTATTTCATCACCTGATGGTCTTTTGGGTAACTCGGCAATTTTTTGATACTCACCGTTAGTCTCAACCCATACTTCCCACAGTCCAGGGTAGCAGCGAAATACGGCAGTTTGATCGTCTACAGGGCGTAAGTAGTAGCAGGTTTCAATAGTATTAATGAAACGCTCGCGAATTTGCCTAGCTGCGTAACCAATGCCCACAATAGCGGCATCTTCTAGACGGGGATTGAGAAGAATTGCGGGGCGATCGCCTATTTCGGCAAATAGCTTTTCTAGCTGGGATATTTCTACGGAACTAGGGGCGATGAATAAGAAAATTTCCTCTTCTGGCTGAATTTTGTCGCTGACAGAAGTTGCTCTACCTGTACCGATATCCGAAATTGTAAATGGTACATCCCAATCGCGACGAGCTAAAGCAGCAGCACCTGTATCGGCGAAGAACACCTTGAGGCGGGATTCATAATCTGCAAGCAGTGGTAGATATTGTTCGGCGACTGGCATAGGTTTGAGTTCTGGAAACAAAAACTCAACTTGTAAGCGAGTATAACCGTCTGCTAGGGCAGCTTGGGTGGCTGTGCGAGATTGGGCGATCGCCTCTTCAAGACTCTTAGGAAGTTCGGACATAGTCTACGTTGTGCTTTAAGATCTATTCCCATTGTTTCAGTATTAGCAGAAATAAGTACCTATTGCCTATACTTCGACTGCGCTCAGTACAAGTTGCCTATTGCCTGCCTACACAAATAAGTTCATCCAAATCTAGTACTACCCTTGGGTAAACTAACTATCACCTTAGTTCCTTGCCCTACTTGACTAGATAAAACAATATCGCCACCATGTAATTTGACACAGGCTTGAGTGATCGCCAGCCCTAAACCTGTACCGGGTATTGTGTCAACATTACTCCCACGACTGAAGGATTGAAATAAGTGTTCTTGATCAACTATTGGTATACCAATTCCCTCATCTTGGATGTGAAAGATCACTTGTGATTCTTGTCCAATCAAATGAAATTCGATATTACCGCCATCAGGAGAGTATTTAATAGCGTTAGACATTAAGTTGACAAAGATTTGCTGCAAAAGTTGGCGATCGCCCCAGAAGCTTTGACAATTCCCAGTGATTTTAAAAATCAATTCGTGGTTTTCGCCCACTGTCTTGCGTTCTTGTTCCATCAAGTCAGAGAAAAATTGCAGTAAATCGAGCGGTATGGGCTTAAACTTGGTTTTGTCTAACTCCAATTGGTTAACCAACAGCATATCATCGACGAGTTTGGACATATACCGAGCTTTTTGCTCAATGATTCGCAGAAACCTTTGCTGTCTGGATTTATCCAATTGTTCACCGTGTTGTAGCAGAGTAGATGCTGCTGCAAAAATGGAAGTTAACGGTGTACGATATTCATGGGAAACTGTGGTGATGATTTGGGATTTCAAAGCGTTCAGTTGCTTTTCTTTTCCCAGGGCGGCTTGGGTTTGGGTAAGTAGTTCTGCTTGTTGGATAGCGATCGCTAATTGCACTGACACTTCATCCAGCATATCCACATCATCAGTTTGCCATTGTCGCTCCCCAGAACAATGATAAGCAATCAGCAGTCCCCAAATTTGTGCTTCTCTTTGGTCATTGTGACTTAAATTAATCGGCACCACCAAATTAGACTTAGAATCAAATTGGTGTAACTCTTGCTCATAGCATTTAATTTCGTTAGACAACTCGGGTATTTTCCAATCAGTCTCATAGAAATGAGAAAATGCCTGTCTACATCCCCACAGATTGTTTTGGCAAAGATTACCACCAGAAACAGATAGACTTGGTTGGTGAAGTATGGCAGCATTTTGGTTGATGATTTTCTGTGAAGCTGCGTTACTTACTCTTTGCTCATAACTGATATGTTGCTGATGATGATTAAACGCGACATTCCGGGAAGAGTCAACATAAGCTGCGACTATCTTACCATCGATATCTTTGGCGAACTGATACACCATGACGCGATCGCACTTTAACAACTGCTGGATTTCCGCCACAGCCGTATTCAAAATTTGCTCTAAATCCAGAGACTGGCGAATTCGTAAAGCCGTCGTCGCAATCAAACGCTGTCTTTCTCTAGTTTTGCTCAGTTGGGCTTGTAAACACGATTGCTTAATGGCATTGCGGACTGCTAATTGCAATACATCTGGTTTTAGATACTGTTTAACTAAATAATCCTGCACACCCTGTTTCATCGCTTGTACAGCGACTTCTTCATCACCATGCCCCGTAAGCATAATTACAGCCACTGGAGTATCAAATATCTCTTGCTGCAATTTAGCAAAGAGTTCTAACCCACTCATATCAGGCAAGCAAAAATCTAGCAGAATCAGATCACAGTGCTTTTCTTGGCAAAGAACCAGTGCGTCCTCTGCACAGTCTGCTTCCAAAATTTGGTAAGACTGGTGCGGATCGCTCAAAAGATATCGCCGATAGATTTTTCGATCCGCCGCACAATCATCAATGATCAGTAGTGTCCATGTGTCCGTCATAGGAGTATGAGGATCGGGGAGCAATGTAGATCCCTTGAATCCAAATGGTGATTTATTTACATAATTCTAAAAATAATCTAAAATAAATGTGAATAAAATATAAACTCTAAACAAAATCTAAATTTCTTTACCTACTCCAAATTAGTGACTGATGTGTGCTTTAAATCACGTCAGCACAAATTAACGATCAAACTACAGGAAGATGAGAGAGATCAGCGCGACAGAGAAAATTTCCCCAATTTTGCCTACAGAGCTAATCAGGGGTTGGCAAAGTATTGACCTGCAGCCAATAATCTACAAATGCCTGAATAATCTTTTGCAATTCTTGAGCATCCATCGGCTTTACCAGATAGCCGTTTGCGCCCTTTTGATAGCATAATTCCACATCTTTGGGGTTAGAAGACGTGGTAAAAACCACAACGGGAATTTTTTTTAACCTTTTATCTTGCTTGAGCCGTCCGAGAATTTCCCGCCCATCAATACCAGGTAAATTCAGGTCGAGCAAGATCACGGAAGGTAGTGGTGCAATCTCAGGGCTGTTGTAATTACCCTCCTGATAGAGAAAATCTAAAACCTCATCCCCGCTAGTACAGCGATATATGGGGTTTTTGACAGCCATCCGTCGCATCAAACGTTGCAGCATCCTAAAATCTTCATTACTGTCCTCTACAACGAGCAGCGGTTCATTAAGCCTTGTTGTCATTAGTGGTCTTAACAAAACGTAATATCATCAACATTTTTGTAAAGTATTTTAAACTATTCCAGCGTAAAATAAAATATCGAGCCAAGTCCTACGGTAGATTCCACCCAAATCCGACCGTTATGCAGCTCCACAATCTTCTTCGCAATGGCTAATCCTGCACCTGTCCCTCCACCATACTTTTCTTGGGAATGGAGCCGTTTAAAGAGTCGGAAGATTGTTTCTAGGTGATGTTCTTGAATCCCGATACCATTATCCCGGACATAGAAAATAGGGGGAGTAGGGGGGGATGAGGATGTATCTAAACCACATCTATTTTGAGAACCATAGTTTTCCAAAGTAGTGGGAGCATCTTGCTCCCGAATGGTAGTAGCGGGCAGGATGCCCGCACTACTCCAGGTTTCAAAATCGACGAGGTTTAAGTAGCCAATTTCGATGTCAGGCTGTGCTTGATCGTTATATTTAAACGCATTACTGAGCAGGTTACTGAAGACCTCATTGATAAGCACAGGGTTACACTGAACTGTGGGTAAAGGTCGGGGAATGCGAATATTAATCTGCAAGTTTTGCCGACTAGCGCGAAACATATCAATCACTTCGTCAACCAATTCATTGAGATTGGTAGCTTGGAAGCGGAATTCTCCTTGTCCTAACTGAGAAAGTCGTAACACAGCATTAATCAGAGTTTCCATCCGCTGAGATAAAGACAGCACTGTTTGCAAACATTCAATTCCCTCATCATCTAACACGTGAGCGTAGTCTTCTAGCAGCACAGTCGAGAAGTTATAAATACCCCGCAGAGGTTCCTTAAGATCGTGGGAAGCGGCGTAAGCAAAGGCGGCTAGTTCTTGGTTACTGCGTTCTAACTCTAGGTTGATTTGGGCTAACTCATCCGCACTTTTGAGGACAATACCTGCGATCGCATTCCTTAAAGCCAAAGCGCTATCAAGTTCACATAGTCGCCACGGTAAGGATGTTAATTGTACCGTTTCCTGCCATTGGGCGAAAGATGTGCGGGGACACAGAGTCACGCTACCATCTTCCGCAACCTTGATCGATTCATGGGGGTTTCCTGCCCAGTTTACCGTTTGGATCACTTCTGGGCGAAACCAGAGAATGTAATAACGCCGGACTTGAGAAATCTGCAATAACAGCAAGCCACTAGCAACATCCTTGAATATCTCTGCTTCTGGGTAAAGCTTTGGTAGCGAATCGGTGGAAAATAAGTTGTCGCTGACTTGGGTATCCGCCCATGCGATTAGTCTTTGCACCGCTTCAATATCTGGTGTCGTTCCCACCAGTGTAATTTCATCATCCAGACAAACCGCCGCACCAGAGGCGCTGACAAGATCCAGTAAGCGGATTTCTGGTTTAATTAGGGCATCAATAAAATTATCTGCTTGGGAAATAGACTGTAGAAATTCAGATTGTAGAGATTTGAGCTTGACTTCATAGTCTGATTCTGATTGGTTAACTTTATGCGCTAACTCAGATGAGACAATCTGTGCTAGAAATTCGCACATCTTCCGCACTTCATAAGCAATATGCTTGGGAGTTTGATGATGACAAGATATTAATCCCCAAAGCTGTCCTTCTTTAATTAAGGAAATCACCAGCAGCGCTGCTACACCCATATTGTGATGAAATTTCACACAGCAGGGGTCAACACTCCTGAGAACAGATAAGCTTAAATCAACGGTTGTCAATGGTACTAGTTCGATGGGTGGAGCCGTTAAATTGGGGATGAAGCGGAGTAAACAACGCTTGTATAATTCCTTCGACGCTTCTGGAATATCTGTAGCGGGATAGTGGAGGTTTAAATAAGATGATAATTCTGCTGTTTTCGCTTCGGCAATTACGGAACCCGCGCCTTGTTGGTCAAATTTATATACCATCACTCGGTCAAAACCTGTGATTGTGCGTAATTCTGTAGCTGCTAAATGCAAAAATTCTGTGAGATTTGATGTGCTTTGCATTTTAGCGATCGCTTCACCCACCAAATCATGGAAACTTAAGAAACTCACTCCAGTTAAAGAGTCTGTCGGTTCTAGTTCCACAATCACATGATTTTCTGTGCGATGCGCTATGCAGTCAAAATATCGTTCGCCATTTTCAGTATTTATTGATACTTTGTAACTCTTGACACTGCCAATCTGTTTTACTAATTGCTGCCCATCTAGCAAGCAGTTCAGCGGTTGACCGAGTAAATCTTGGGGCTGCTTACTTAAGTATTTTTGGGTATTATTGCTAACTTGTACTATCTCTAATTGGGTACTCAGCACCAACAGTACACCATGAGGTTGAATGGAACCAGGTAGATGAATCGGTAAGCGATCGTGGTGATTAAGAGGAGTTGCTTGGGCTGTCGGATCTTCAGACTGGCTCATAAATCAACTATGGGAAGCTGACTTTTACAATAGCGCAATTAAATGTCACATTTCTTTAAACTATAAAATAAAACTAAAGATTGACAGTAAGAGGAGAAATATCTGTAGTCAGAATTGAGAGCAATAGTATAAATTAAATAATTTGCTGTTATGGCTGAGTTTTTCCTGGATTATTCAACCAAATGAATCCAAGGCAAAGCAGAATGAACTGCGTTAAATAGGCGTTTATCACCTGTATAGAAATCTGCCTGAAATCTTTGAGCTAATGCTAAATAATGAGCATCATAAGCAGCAGAGAGGTTAAATTGTTGGGCGATTTCCCAGGCTTGTTGATGAAGTTGGCGATCACTGTAAAATTGAATGGGTAAATTCAGCGCATTATTGAGAGCTTCCTGAGCTTCTGTATTCAGTAGTTGTTTTGCCAGTTTGATTCGATGAAATACATTTGTTACTTCGTAACATAAGAGGGTTGGAGCAATAATCTGGGTTTGGGTTTGCTCCCAGTTATTCCATAATGTCAGATATGGTGATGTTTCCAAAGTATTGCTGATTAACTTAACTACGAAATTAGCATCTACACAAATAAATTGTCCGGCCATGATTTTTATTCACTGGGAAACAAATCTGCTATCAATTCTTGATCTCGGTCTTCTCGCATTTTATAAATGATTTCGTCAATATCTATTTCAAAGTATTGACCACTACGCCGTTGTTGAATGGCTTGAGCATTAGCTAAAATTCGTGTCCGTAAGTTTTGCCAATTAGATTGAGGTGCTAATTTTTGATTTAATAACTCTTGTTCTTCAGGAGACAAAGCTTTGATTATCTGGGCTAAAGATTCCACAAGCTGAATATTCATACATTTATGTTCCTTTTTCAGAAAATAGTGCTTAGATATTGCAATTTTACTGCAACTTCGCTGACACATATAATCGTTTGAGCATGGCTGTAATCTTTGTACCATAATCTGGATCTGCCGACCAGCGCCCTGATAGTTGATCAATTAATGGGGCAATACCACGGGTGACAAAACGAAACCGAGGATCAACAACTTCCTGTGCCAATGGTTCTAAACTTGCGTAAGCTTTCAAATGTTGGATGTGTGCCCTCACACCAATTCTGGCACTTTCAAAAGAGGCTGCATCTGAACTACCACCAATAGCGCCTAACCCAGCAAAATTATTTTGCTGGGGTTTAATATCACCACCAAAACGTAAAAAACCAGTTTCTACACACATTTGGCAAAAGGCAATATCATAATTAATTCCCTCTGTGGCTGCTTCTTCTCGATACAGTTTTGGTATGTCGGGAAACTGCACTAGGGCACTTTCATTATTGTTCTTTAAAAATAACTGTAAATCCATTTCAGTAGTGTGACCATTAGAGACAATTGCATCAAATTGACCAGGACAAATTACCGAAATTGAACGCAAGTTGAGAGTGCGAGTTGCCGCATCCCAGTTGATAGAAATATGATATTCTTGTAATTCGATCGCTTTGACATAAACCACTCGCCGATAGGTAATGCGACGGACATCAGGCAACTTTGATAAATCCACCCGCAAGCGATCTACTAAATCAATAGGAATATAAGCATTTCCGTTAATCAATATGCCTTTTTCTTGATAATTTTGCCCATTAATGTTAATGTTTATTGCTGGATAATTTGGTTCTGGGGCTTTATTAGGGTCAATTACACGACTCCAAGATGCCAATCCATCAGCAATTCCTAGGGCAAAATCTCGGCGACGACTTTGCAGCAAAGCCCTGTCGTCTGGGTTGCTGAGAAAACCGACTTGCATTGCTAAAGAAGCGATCGCCACTTGGCGACAAAAGATTAACTTACCTAAGCCGCTATCGGTATCTGGCTTCACCCCCCGATTTGGTAACTGGGGCACACGGCGCAACAATCCCACTAGCAGGAGTTCAGCATTGCTCTTGCGATCGCTATTAGTGGCAATATAGTAGACACTAGCCCCCCGTACAGTCGGACTGCTAGCCGCATTAGATTGAATTTCTAGCGCCACATCAGTAGAACGCCCACGAGAATTGATCCAAGCGATAGTTTGGGCAGCGCTCAAGTCATCAGGAACCGACAAAACCTCTAAACTCCGCGCCCTCAATTCCGTCACAATCAAATCCCGTAGCAGAATCATTTCTTTAGCTTCGGTAGTCCCACCGGCGATCGCACCTGGATCACTTCTTCCTGCTTCTATGCCTCCGTGAGCCGCTGAAATAAAAATCCGCCCCATTTTCAGTATTTCCTCTGATAATCTTGAGTGTAAGCAATTGTATACGTCATTCTTAGTCTGGCAACAAGAATATAATAGTCATTGGGCATAGGGAATGGGGAATAGAAAACTCTTAGCAATGACAAATGACCAATGACAAATGACAAATATGCAAATCCCCCGCTTGCACCCAGACACAATTGAAGAAGTCAAACAACGAGCTGATATTGTCGATGTCGTCTCAGAATATGTAGTTTTACGCAAGCGAGGCAAAGATTTTGTAGGTTTGTGTCCCTTTCATGACGAGAAGAGTCCCAGTTTTACCGTTAGCCCAACCAAGCAAATGTATTATTGCTTCGGCTGTCAAGCTGGGGGAAACGCCATTAAGTTTGTCATGGACTTGTCTAAGCGTTCATTTCCTGAGGTGTTGCTAGATTTAGCACGGCGTTACCAGGTTCCTGTGCAAACCCTGGAACCCGAACAAAGACAAGAATTACAGCGTCAGTTGTCGTTGCGTGAACAGCTATATGAAATTCTTGCCACGACGGCACAATTCTATCAACATGTCTTGAGACAACCCCAAGGGCAGAAGGCATTACAATATCTGCAAAGCGATCGCCAATTCCAAGCAGCCACAATCCAGCAGTTTGGCTTAGGTTATGCGCCCGCAGGCTGGGAAACCCTTTCGCGCTATTTGGTAGATAGTAAACATTATCCAGCTCCACTAGTAGAAAAGGCGGGATTGATTAAACCACGTAAAGAAGGCGGCGGTTATTATGATGTATTTCGCGATCGCCTGATGATTCCCATCCGTGACGTACAAGGGCGGGTGATTGCTTTTGGCGGTAGAACCTTGACAGATGAGCAACCAAAGTATTTAAATTCACCAGAAACCGAACTTTTTAGTAAAGGTAAAACATTATTTGCCCTGGATCAAGCCAAAACAGGGATTGCTCAACTCGATCAAGCTGTAGTCGTGGAGGGATATTTTGATGCGATCGCTCTCCACGCTGCTGGTATTAATAACGCCGTCGCCTCTCTGGGTACTGCTCTGAGCTTAGAACAAGTGCGGCTGATATTACGTTATACCGAATCGAAACAACTGGTACTCAACTTTGACGCCGATCAAGCAGGGACTAACGCCACAGAAAAAGCGATCGGTGAAATAGGCGAACTCGCATATAGTGGAGAAGTTCAGCTAAAAATTCTCAATATACCTGATGGTAAAGATGCTGATGAATACTTACATACCCACACAACAGAAGATTATCAGCAACTGTTAACCAATGCCCCATTATGGTTAAATTGGCAAATTCAGCAAATCACCAAGAACCGCGACTTAAAACAAGCCACTGATTTTCAGCAAGTCACCCAGCAGATCGTCAAATTGCTGAAAAATATAGCTAACAGTGACACCCGCAATTATTATGTCTCCCACTGTGCTGAAATATTGAGTCTAGGAGATACCAGACTGATACCTCTAAGAGTAGAAAACCTCTTAACTCAGATTACTCCTAGCGTTACATCTTCTCAGCCTCTAGCAACCAAGGGAGAGTGGAGTAAGCAGAAAAAATCCCGTTCCCCAGCAACCAGTAGCCAGCGTCGCACTGAGCCAGTCGAAGTGTCATCAATCCCAGGAAAACATGAGCTTTTAGAACAAGCAGAAGCTTTATTACTGCGGATTTATCTACATTGTCCCGAACAGCGCCAAGCTATCACCGAATCGCTAGAATCACGGGATTTACAATTTAGTCTTTCTCACCACCGCTTTTTGTGGCAACAAATTTTAGCAGAACCAGCAGGAATAGAGATAGATTTAGTATCAAATCTGCAAGACAGATACCCAGAGTTTCCTGAAGAAATGGGGTTAGTGTCCCATTTGTTCCATCTGAGCGAGAAAAGCCAGAAAGATGACATGCTGCGTACTCCTAAAGGAAGTCAAGCAGCGATCGCCTGTATGGAACTAGTGATGAGTGAAAAACGCTATCGCCACTTTAAAGAACTATGGGAGCAAACTGATGAAAAAGCCGAACCAGAGCGATATGAATATTATGGTAGGGCTTTTCTCGCAGAAAAATGGCGATATGAGCAATTAAACAGACAGCGGAATTTTTCTATAGAAGAAGTTCTGAGATTGAGCGATTAATGCTGTTGTGCATCAGGGAAATTCAACTACAGAACTTTTTACAGGTTTCTTCATAATTCAGACTTCATCCTAGCCTCCGGCAAGCCGCTCCGCGTCTACATCCTTCAATTGACTGCTTTGGGCTGCTTGTCTAACTTGCTCAATCTCTAAACCCAAAGCCTCAGCGATTTGTTCTACAGTTGCACCTAAACTGAGCATAAAAGGCACTGTTTCTAGTTTGCCCTCTAGTTTGCCCTCTAGTTTGCCTTCTAATACGGCTTCTTGATACACTCTAGTTTTCTTTAACTCACTGAAAGCTAACATTTGCTCAACCTCCTGGCGGCTTAATCTGGGAAATTTAGCTACAATAATCGCCTCTATTAATTGTATAATTTCCCGCTGGGTAAATTCATCAGCTATTTGTTGTCTGGCAAGATTGATCAATTGTCTAGCTTTTGCACCAGCAGTAGATTCTGGCTCAATGACTAATTTAACTGTTTCGATACCAACAGACTGTTCTGTTGCTGTTTCTAACTCGTCGAGATAAATCCGCCTTACCCGTTGACTCGTGAGTATTTCAATATATCTCTCTGTCTCACCTATATCAACACTTCGGCTGGGATAAACAACAACTCCGCGCCAATTATTAGTTAATTCAGTTTTATCTAGGTACAGAAATATTTCTGTAATAAAACGAGAGTAGAATTTTTTGTCGGGTTGGAACTGGACTTCCAGAAAGTAGATAGGTGGTGCTGCGTCGCTTCTAGGAAGAAATACACCATCTATCCGGAAAGACATTTGTTTGACTTCAACTGAAGAAAATTGATAAGCACTTGCAGTTTCCGGAGGTTGGTTAATCAGTTCAAAAAAGATACTAGGGAAACTTTGGAATAGGGAATAAAAGATAGTATCTGTCTTCATGTGGTTGGAATAGAATCACTACAAGCGATCGCCTGACTTTTCTCCGGAATCAATACAAGCGATCGCATCCCCATGAAATTCTACGGGCAAAACAATGTATCGCGAGTGTCTCTTCCGGTAGTGGGATTAGTACCTTTGGCAACCTTGCACAGTTTTTTTTGCTCATCCTGACGTAACAGCACATCAGTAAAATCAGCACCATCAATGATCGCCCCATCGAACTTAGCATTAGCAGCAAATGCCCCCTCTAACACCGCATTTGTCAAATTTGTTTTGATAAAGCGGGCTGAGTCTAAAGTAGCATTTGTGAGATTAGCTCCCTGTAAATTTGCTGACTCCAGATTTGCTGCAAAGAAGCTAACACCGCTTAAATTGGCATTGCTGAAGTTACTTTGACGGAGATTCGCTTTGGTAAAGCTGGAGTCTGTTAAATCACGTCCCGAAAAATCAGCCTCGATCAAAATTTCTTTATTGTATTCCAGCGCCAAAGCCGTAGTCGCACCACCTACAATTGCTGTGAAGCCAACTACTACCCAAAGCAATACACTGAGTATGCTTACCCAAATTTTATGGCTTAGTCTAGAAATCATAGTATTATTTTTAGCTAATGGCGAACTCTCCTCCATTTCATTATCCCGATATTGGTCAGTTAGGTGAAGACCTAGTAGCAAAATGGCTACAATCTTCAGGCTGGTTGATTCTCCACCGTCGTTTTTCTTGTCGTTGGGGAGAAATCGATATTATTGCCCAATATCAAGGAATTTCTGGCGTAGGCGAAACTCCGAACTCAACATTGGCATTTGTGGAAGTGAAAACTCGTAGTTCAGGTAATTGGGATGCAGGAGGGAGAAACGCCATCACTGCCAAAAAGCAAGCTAAACTTTGGCGGACAGCTGAAATGTTTTTAGCTAAATATCCGGAAAAGGCTGATTACCCATGCCGATTTGACGTTGCTATTGTTTACTCTCAGCCCATAGCAAAACAACTCCCTGGGGCTACATTTACCCAAGAAGTTCTAGCGAGTTCCTTGGTAGCTGGTTATCAACTCCAACTCCAAGAATATATTGCAGCGGCTTTCGACTCCTTAGCAGATCATGGTTAATCGGTCATCAGTAATAGATGAGATATCTAAATTACCAATAACCGACTAGCAATAATTTTGTAGCAGCATTACAAGCAAACGTGATTATGCGAGGGTTTCTGGACAGTAGCCCAAACCCCGGACAAACTGTTGTCGGAATGCTTCAATTTCCTCTCTCTCTGGGCTACCATGAGAAACGATCGCTACTTGGTAACGACGCATGACATCCACGGGACACTGCCCCGCTTCTAAACTCCAAAGTGCCATTTGTACCCGCATTGGTGGCTCATGGCTAATTCCTAATTCATTTAGAAAAGCCCGAAAGTCACCATCTACTTGGGGCGATACTTGACCTTTTAGTTTGACCCTAACCACCCAGCCATCTATCTGATGAATTACGGTAACGAACGAAACGGGCATCTGGGGTCTGCCGTGGAGGTGTTGAACGACCCTCAGAGTTAAACTGGCATTTGCCAAATAATACAAATATTCCATGTTGGTGCTTGGGATCAAAGCCAATCCTACATTTCTATATTCGTCAATAAATACCCATTCCCGGTAGGGTAGAAGCCCCCGTTTTTAGATGGGGAGGTTTACCCAATTTTTATATAAGTGTTTCCGTGTTACCTAATAGTATAAATCTTAAAGTCTAGGGATTAAATTGAGTAGCGATCAGAGAAAATTCTGTGATCAAGGAAAGCTCAAACCAGCTTGTTGAGGACAGCATAAATTTAAATGGAGCAACAAATAAGACCAGTTGATTGTCATCAAACCTCTAATATAGGAGGAAAAGACGTTGAATTAGATGGTTTGCTAAGTGGGTATGAATACGAACTACCTTCGGAACTGATTGCCCAAAACCCTGTCGTTCCAAGGGATAGCTCTCGCTTATTGGTAGTAAATTCTCGCAATACAGGCAACGAAACGACACCTTTAAATCATATTTTCTCTGACTTGCCAGAATTATTGCGATCAGGGGATTTACTAGTAATGAATAATACTAGAGTTATGCCAGCACGGCTATATGGTCGTAAATCTACAGGCGCGGAAATCGAGGTGTTGCTGTTAGAAGAACGACAGTATAACTGCTGGTTAGCCTTAGTCAAGCCAGGAAAAAGATTTAAGCGGGGAGCAAAGATTATTTTTGATGTGAGGGGAGTTGGGGAGTCGGGGAGTGCAGGAGTCGGGGAGTTGGGGAGTGCAGGAGTCGGGGAGTTGGGGAGTGCAGGAGTTGGGGAGTTAGGGAGTCGGGGAGAAATTTCTTCTTCATCTTCCTCATCCCCTTCCCTCACGGCTACAGTACTGGAAACAGACAAGGCGACTGGGGGGCGTTTGTTGCAATTTGATGTACCAGAGGGAATGTCTTTAGTGCAACTGTTGGATATCTATGGTGAAGTACCTTTACCCCCCTACATCAATTCGTCTGAGGCTGATGACGAACAATATCAGACAGTTTATGCTCAACATCCAGGAGCGATCGCTGCTCCTACGGCTGGGTTACATTTTACCTCAGAATTATTGGCGAAGTTGCGCGATCGCGGAATTAACCAAGCTTTTGTGACGCTGCATGTCGGTGTCGGGACTTTTCGTCCTGTGGAAGTGGAAAATGTCACTACCCACCAAATGCATGAGGAGTGGATGGAAGTACCCCCAACAACAGTAGAGCAAATCCGTGCCACTAAAGCCGCTGGTGGGCGGGTGATTGCCGTAGGGACAACGGTAGTGCGAGCCTTAGAAGGGGCGGCGCAATCGGGAGAGTTGCAACCTTTTTGTGGTAAGACAGATTTGTTTATTTATCCCGGCTATCAAGTGCGGGTGGTGGAGGGATTAATTACCAATTTTCATTTACCACGTTCTAGTTTGTTGATGCTGGTAAGTGCGTTTATTGGTAGACAGCGATTGTTAAATATATACCAAAAAGCGATCGCTGCTCAATATCGCTTTTATTCCTTCGGTGATGCGATGCTGATTTTGCCTGAAGCTGTAAATGGGTAGGTCATTTGTCATTTGGCATTTGGCATTTGGCATTTGGCATTTGGCATTTGTCATTTGGCATTTGTCATTTGGCATTTGTCATTTGGCATTTGGCATTTGTCATTTGTCATTTGTCATTGGTTATTCTCCCCCTGCTCCCTGCTCCCTGCTCCCAGTCCCCAGTCCCCAGTCCCCAGTCCCCAATCCCCAATCCCTTTTTTGTTGAATTTTAAATTTTTTACATTGTGGTGGGTACTCTGACTTATAAGGGTATAGCAATAAGTACAGGACTGCCACTTATGTCTAAAAAATATCAACTTTGTCAGTGGTTTAGCGGTTGCACTAAGGCTGCACTATTTTGCTCGTCGGCATTTTTGGTATTGGCTGCACCGATGATGATTGATGACTCAGGAAGCAAGCTGCTAGCACAAACTCCGATTTCGCAAGATTTGGAAGCAGCTAGTTTTTACCAGCAGGGTGTCACACGCTACAATCGTCAAGATTTGGCAGGTGCAGAATCTGCTTTTCGTGCGGCGTTGCAGCGAGACTCTAAGCTGGGGATGGCGAGAAATTATCTAGGTAATATTTTCTTGCAACAAAATCGCTTAGATGCCGCAGTGCAAGAATATGCAGAAGCTGTGAGGGTGAATCCTTCTTCTGGCGAGGCTTATTATAACTTAGGGTTAGCTTTGCAGCGACAAGGACAGAAAGAAACGGCAATTACTGCTTATCGTCGCAGTTTGGTGATTAATCCGACGGCAGCAGTTTACTACAACCTGGGATTGGCACTATACGAACAGGGACAGTTACAGGAAGCGATCGCAGTATACCAACAAGCAATTAATCTGGATAGCAACAATGCTAATGCTTATTTTAACTTAGCGATCGCCCTGCAAGACCAAGGTCAAATACAAGAAGCGATCGCTAATTATCGGCAAGTCTTACAAAGAGATCCTAAAAATGACACAGCTTACAACAATATAGGAAGTTTGATGGCTATTCAAGGTCAAGCTTCTGAAGCAATTTCTGCTTACCAACAAGCTATTGACCAAAATCCTAAAAATGCTTCAGCTTACTATAACTTAGGAGTCACTCTCTATAAACAAGGCGACATCAAAACAGCCAGTGACGCATTGAATCGCGCACGCAGCGAGTACACTCAGCAAGGGAACATTGAGCAAGTCCAGAAAGCCGAACAACTAATACAGCAAATTGCTCAAAAAGCACGCCAACAAACCCAACCTCAAACATCTAATTCTGCTCAGACTCCAAACCAACCAGAAGTTCCCACAGAAACGTTAGTCGATTCTAGTAGTGTGCCAATTTCGATTGAACAACAGCCATATACAATACCAGCAATACAAGCTAATCCTTAAATCAGTTAACAGTGAACAGTGAACAGTTATCAGTTAACAGTTACTTGTACTGAGCGTAGTCGAAGTATCAGTTATCAGTAACTGTTCATTGTTAAATTGGCAAGCGATTAATATCTTTATTACACCCAATAACTACCATCGCTGAACCACGTTCTAAGCGCTTATTTGGCTCAGGATTAATTTGAAATTTACCGCCTTGACTCACTGCGAGTAAGTTGACACCATAGCGGTTACGAAGTTGCAGATCAGTAATAGTTTTACCATGAAATTCATCAGGTACAATTACTTCTACAATACTGTTATCTGGGTCGAGATCAAATCGTTCTAGGATTGATGGTTTGGTGAGTGTGCGTGCTAAGGCACAACCCGCCTCATATTCAGGAAAGACAACATGATCTGCTCCTACTCGCTTTAACAGCTTGTAGTGAACTTCACTAGAGGCTTTGGCAACTACATGAGGTACACCACCTTCTTTGACATTCAAAGTGGTAATGATACTTTCTTGAACGTAGTTGCCAATTGCCACAATTACTGTATCAAATTCAAATATTCCCGCCTCTTTTAATGCGGCTGGCTCTGTCGAATCTAGTTGCAAAGCATGACCAACTATCTGCTCTGTCAATGCTTCTGATACTCGCTTCTCATCGATATCTGTTGCTAGCACTTCATAGCCTAATTTATGGAGCGTAGAACAGACAGAACGACCAAATCGACCTAAACCAATTACAGCAAATTGGTGGTTATCTTTACGTAAACTGCGAAAAAAACTTAATGATGATAAATTCACGATTGTTATCCTTATTAGCGCTCCCTGAAACTTCAGATTTCAGACTTTAAATCATCCTACAAGTAAATTTTCTTCAGGATAGTGAATTCTGCTGGGACGAGGGTCTCCCAATATAGCTGACATCAGAAGTAAAACACCAACTCGTCCCAGATACATTGTGGCAATTAAGATTAGCTTTGCTGCTACCGATACACTGCCTGTGATGCCTGTAGAAAGACCAACTGTAGCAAATGCTGATACTACTTCAAATAGGATTTGAATAAAATCCAGTTTTGGGTCTGTAAGGGCAATTAAAGTTGTTGCTATAATCACGGTAGCTACGGAACCAACTAACACACCGACAGCTTTTAAAATCAAAGATATTGCTATTTTGCGGTCATACAATAAAACTTCTTCTTTACCTTGAAGAATTGCTTTAGTACAGCTTGTCAGTACTCGCAAAGTTGTGGTTTTAATACCGCCTCCTGTACCACCTGGACTTGCACCAATAAACATCAGGGCAATCATAATGAATAAACCTGCAGTTGTCATTTTGCCTATATCAATGGTGTTAAATCCAGCAGTTCTGGGAGTAACTGATTGAAACCAAGCTACTAATAATTGATTTTGAAAGTTGAGTCCACCAAATGTTTGTGGGTTTCTGATTTCTATGCAGAGAAAGGCGATTGTTCCTAGTGCTAATAATATCAGAGTTGTGCTAATAGCAACTTTAAAGTCTAAAGAAAATACTTGGCTACCTGTTTTTTTTAAGAGGCGATCGCGCATCCAGAGATACATTTCCAAAATTACTTGATAACCGATACCACCAAATATTATCAGTCCTGTGATGGTGAATACCACTAAACCAGATGACTGATAACCAATCAGATTATCTTTAAATAAACTAAATCCAGCATTATTCCAAGCATTTATGCTATGAAAAATTGCCAACCATAATCCTTGACTCCAACCATAATCAGGCACAAAAGCTATCAAGAGTAAAAATACTCCAGTAATTTCAAAAATTAGCGTAGTGGCAATAATTGAGCGAATGACTTGGGTGCTACCACTCATTCCTGGTCTGTCTAAAGACTGTTGAATGGCTATTTTTTGTCGCATATCAAATTTACGCCCAATTAGCAAAATCAAAAAGGTGGTGCTGGTCATGTAACCCAACCCCCCAATCTGAGCTAATAGCGCAATAAATAACTGACCCCAGAAGGAAAAATAAGTACCTGGATCAACTACCGATAAACCAGTTACGCAAACTGCAGATGTTGAAGTGAATAACGCCACAATTAGGTTATTCCAAGTACCACTACTAGTTGAAAAAGGCATCATTAGTAGGATAGTTCCCACGGCAATGACAGCCAAAAACCCTAAACAAACTGTGCGAGAAACCGTCATGTCAAGGTAAAGTTTATAAATTTATTCAGGGAAGATAAACTGGGTTTGCCCTCCCTGAAAGGGAAAATACCCTAATTTAATTAAAAACACACATGGTAGCCTACCAGTATGTTTATCTAAAATTTTGTCCTTTTTTTAGACTGCTTTCTTCATGAGCACAACACTTTACCAGCAAATTCAGCAATTTTACGATG